>NZ_JAJUFJ010000008.1:0-124793 GCF_029266045.1 Caproiciproducens galactitolivorans
AAAATACAGGTACGTGAAAATGTCGGCCGCCGACAGGCTCCCGCCCGGGTGTCCTGACTTTGCGTGGTACACACCTTCAACCACGCCACGCCTTACTTTACAGGCCAGTATTCGCAGTTCCTTCTTTTCCATGTTGTTCATTTCATCCATCCTTTCCCAATCCACAGCTTAAACCATTTGTTTCGCACACATTTTTTGTCACAAAGCTCTTTTGAAACACAAAAAATATATAAAATGTTTAATATTCAGCTTGTTCGACCATTATTATGATGTCAATAGCACAAAATGTCAACACAAATATTGATTTTCGTTGCTTTGTATGAACTATTTCTGTGTTATCTAGTTCATTTAACAACAAAATCGAACAAATTTAAAGTAACCAATCATTTTTATAACATATATTGTATAAAACAGAACACATATGTGTTCATTATTAAATTTATATTTCAAAATCAGTTGATTTTTGCATAGAATTTGGTATAATATTAGAAAATATGATTGATACAGAATAGTTTGGACGTGTAAACCATGAGCAATCGAAGCGAGCGATTAAATAAACTTGTCGCCCTTTTAAAGGAAAATAAAACATTGACTGTTCGGCGGCTTTCTGAAATGTTGGGTGTTTCGGAAATGACAATCCGCCGGGATCTCGACACTTTAAAAAGCGACGCCATTGTGGACCGCAGCTACGGAAAAGCTACCTACCGTTCCAATACTGTTGTGGAAAACAGTTTTTCCAATTACGAGCTGTACTCCGCAAAAATACAAATGAACGAAGAAAAAGACCGCATCGGGAGGTTCGCGGCAACGTTAATTGAGCCGGGCGACGTTGTCATTATTGACTCCGGTTCCACCGCGGACAAGCTGGCAAGGTACATGCCGGAAGATATGGATATAACTGTGCTTTGCTACAATTACAATGTCCTTTCCTATCTCATCAACAAGCCGCTCATTAAGCTGATTTTCCCCGGCGGGTATTTCCATCCCAACGGACAGTTCTTTGAGTCGCCGCAGGGAATAGACCTGATCAGCGAAATCCGGGCGACAAAAGTGTTTATTTCAGCTACCGGTGTTCACGAAAAGCTGGGAATAACCTGCGCGAACAACTATGAGGTGCTGACAAAGCGCACCGCACTTCAATCCGCGCAGACGAAAATTTTAATTACAGACGCCAGCAAATTTGGGAAAGTAAGTCCGGCGTACTATGCCCAGTTAAACGAAATGGATATCATTATTACTGATTCCGCTCTACCGCCGGAATGGAAAAATATAATCGAGCAAGTCGGCATTAAACTTTTTATTGTTTAAAAAACAGGAGCACGAACAAATTCGTTCAAGCTCCTGTTTTTTTGTAAAATTTTTTCTTTTTTGGATAAGATTTTAGAGGCTAAAAATTTAAAAAACGGAGAAGTTAAATAAGAAAACCAAAGCCGATACGCGGCAGAAAGAGTGATCCCTATTGCCTCTATATATGTATCATAAAACAGAGCCGGGCGTATGGTCCGTCGGCTATTATTCGGAATCCGGGGATTGGATTTCGGAAAGTCAATGCATCAATGCGGAAGAGGCTGCCCTGCATGCGCACTGGTTAAACATTGAACGAAAGGATTCCGAATCCAAAGATATCCGGAACAATCTTTAAGCTCTATCCTATATTTGCCCTTAATAGTGGAACGATATGAACGAAAGGAGGGTGAACATGAAAAAGAAACTTATTATTATGATATCGATCTGCACTTTGATTCTTTTTTCTTTTACAGGCTGTCAAAATATGGGTAACACGGTTTCCGGCGCAGTATCCAAAGTAACATCCGAGGGTAAGGATCTCGGCGGCCAGGTTTCCGGCGTTATTTCCGGTTTAAAACCAAACAGCCAGCCAGGCAGCCAAGCCGGCACAGTACCCGGAAGCCAGCCCGGCACCGTTTCTTCAAAATAAAATGAACGGAATCCCTGCCGAACACAGTAGACAGGGATTCTCCATTATTTAGGACTTTTACCATCATTTACATTTGCAAAATTTTTCTAAATTTTGTAGTATAGAATCGTGCTATGAGAATTTGTAACTATGGGGGGTGATGCCAAGTTACCAGTCCTTCAAGTGAAAAATTCTCCCTATAGCCGCTCTGTAAAAAGAGCGGCTCTTTGATTTTTATCGGACTTTTATACGCTTATCTATCCTGTTTTGGGACAAACTAATTTTATCAAAAAACAGGAGGAAACAATATGAGCGATGAAGATAAGCGTAAACTGAAACTGCAGGACGAAGACTCTTTCTTTGATTCGGAGTGCGTGGTATCCTCAATGGACTGCACTGGGCTGATCCAAACGCCGCCGGCAAATAACGATGAAGCGGAGGCGTATACCGACATCTACGATATTCCGAAACCGGTGAACAATATCCCCAACGGCCTGCAGCATGAATAAGCAAACGGGCTGCCTCCCATAAAAAACAGCAGTACGGAAAACGTACTGCTGTTTTTCAATAAATATAAAAATTTACATTTTGCTTTCGCAGGGCTGCGAGATATTTCTAAGAGTCTGCTCCGCGTTGTCCTGCAGCTCCGGCTCGACGGAAATGTCCCCCAAAGCAAGGATTCCAACCAGGTTGTTATTTTCAACGATGGGAAGCCGGCGGATTTGATTTGTGCTCATAATTTTGGCGGCGTCATGAACATCCATATCCGGATTTCCAACAACAGGATTGGAGCTCATAATCGCGCTGACTTTTTCCTGCTTGGAATCCTTCCCCTCAGCAATCGTGCGGACCGCGATATCCCTGTCCGTTACAATGCCGACAACCTGATTCCGGCTGCATACCGGGATGGAACCCACATCATACTGCTTCATCAACTGCGCGGCTCTTTCAACGGAATCCTCTGAATTTAAGCTTGCAACTTTTTTGGACATAATCTCTTTTACTTTCAAATCACTCACCTCCGTTATAGCTTGCCCGCCGCGCAAGCCGAATATTACAATTTTTTGAATTAATTCGCAACAAAGGCGTTCCCCCCTTTATGCGGCGAACCGGCTGAATCAAAAATTCAGCCGGTCCGTTTTAAAAAGATTAATACTTCCCGTTCGCTTGGGATGGAACGGTAGGAATTTGATTGCTGGTTGTATTTATCAAATCAGATTCAGCGGTATTTCCTGTTTTAAACTGGCTTACCAACGCCTTCAAAGTCTGTGCTTGTCCGCTGAGTTCCTCGCTGGACGCTGCGCTTTCCTCGCTTGTGGCGGAATTCGTCTGTACAACGCCGGAAATCTGGTCAACGCCCTGCGTAATCTGTTCAATGGCCGTCGCCTGGTCATTGGAGGCCCTTGAGATTTCTTTAATTAGGCTGGAAGTACTATTGGTTCCTTCAACAATCTGCTGCAGGGACTGTGCCGTATCGTCCGCTATTTTCTGCCCTTTTTCAACCGACTGGATTGCGTTTTCAATTAATCCGGTCGTATCCTTTGCAGCCTGTGCGCTCTTGCTGGCAAGATTCCGAACCTCATCCGCTACGACGGCAAAGCCCTTGCCCGCCGCGCCGGCGCGCGCAGCCTCTACAGCCGCATTCAGCGCAAGAATATTGGTCTGGAACGCAATATCGTCAATCGTTTTGATAATATCACGGATTTTATTGGACGAAGTGCTGATTTCCACCATGGCCTCCGTCATTTCCTGCATTAGCTTGCTTCCATGCGCAATTTCGGTTGAAGATGCTTCGGACAGATCATTTACCTTTTGCGCGTTTTCCGCGTTTTGTTTTACCTGTACAGCGATATCCGAAATGGAAGCGGAAAGCTCCTCAATGGAGCTCGCCTGCTCGGTTGCGCCCTGCGCCAGCGACTGCGACGCGCTCGCCACCTGCTCGGCGCTGCTGGCAACCTGGTCGGCGGAATTATTAATTTCGGTAAACGTCTTAATAAGCGTGGTTTTAATATTTTCCAACGCGACTTTAATCTTTGAAAATTCGCCGATGTAGTCGCAATGCAGTTCAAAGACCAGATTGCCGGTGGCTATTTCATCCAAAACATGGGAGATTTCATTTATGTACTCAATATACTTTTTCAGCCTATCTACTGTTCTGGAGAAAGCTGTGCCAACCTTGCCAACTTCGTCCTGCGTTTTCACGTCGATTATTACGTCGAGGTCGCCTTCCGCAATCTGATTTGCGGCGGTTTCGAGCTTTCTGAGCGGATTGACAATCCCTTTCGCGATCAAAATCGTAACCACACAAATAATCAGAAGGGCAATCAACAAATCGACCATCAGGGAAGTTTGTACGGAATTATAGGATCTGTTGAATTCCGTTTCCGGCAAACCGGTGGCCACTCTCCAACCGGTGGAGCCAACCGGAGAAACAAATCCGTAATTCGTACCTCCCATTGCGGTATAGGTAAGGAAGCCGGAGTTTTTCCCCTGCATGCCATCGATAATATTCTGGGACATTTTCGAATCCGCTATGTTTTTGCTTTTAAGCGTTTGATCGGGATGATAAATAATCTGCCCGTTCGCGCTGGTGAGGATATAAAACCCGGTGTTTCCCAGCTTATAGCCGCTGATCATCTGGTAAAGGCGATCCAGCTTAATGTCAATTCCCGTCACGCCGATCAGCGTTGTTCCATCACTTTTATAAACCGGAGTGATGATGCTGACGGTCAGATCTTTTGACGTTGAATCCTCATAAGGATCCGTTATAATGGTCTTTTTATTCTCCGATAGCTTTTTGTACCATGGTCTGGAGGGTATATCTAACCCCGTAACGCCATCCGTCTGATCGATCAGCTGCTTAGTCGCCATATCCGCAATCCAAGTGTTGGCGATATTCTCCTTATCGGACTCCGTTATATTTCGGAGAGTCTGGTCAACCGCGTTAAAATTGGGAACCTCCTTCAAATTTGGTTTGGAAGCCGTATTCAGAAAGAAATTCTGAAAAGTAACATCCATTTCGAGCTGTTCCGTAATGCCCGTATATTTGGCAAAAAAGCTCTCAATCTGATTGGAAGCATACTGCGACTTCGTCGTCAATTCATCTGTCGTCAGTTGAGAAACCGACTGTTTTACCGGCTGGAGAATCATGAAAGACAGCAGAAGAAAAATAATGATTACAGGCAGGCCGATAAATAATAAAATTTTGGCTGCTAGGTTACGTTTGAAAATCATGCATATACACCTTCTATTTCTAATATTTCCATTTCTTTTATAATATCGACAAAAATTTAAAAAATTTTACAATAATCTGAATAAATCAGCGGGCAATAAGGAAAAAAAACGTTATTTTTTTTATTTCGATTTGTGCATCATATATAACCCAATATTTACCAAATCCAGTTCCCATGCTGCTTTTCATCCCCAAAATTTATGAAACATCCACGCAAGCACATACAAAATCCGCCCACCCGCTTTCCGCTTATGCTGTGGACAATCTTTCTCTCCCGTTCGCTTTCATGAAAATGCGGAACAAAACCTCCATTCTGCAATATTATGGATTAAGAACATTCACTGAAAGAGGCGGGGTAAAATGTACGCAGGAAATTCATTAAACCAGTTGGATAGAATCCGTCAGATACGGGGAATCGACGCCTGCAAAAACCAATTTCGGATAATGGAAAAAAAGAAGTCCAAAAGCACCATCCGGATTTTGAATGACGCCGGGCTGCATTTTGCAACCTTGTTCATCCTGCGCCCGGAGATTCTTGAGCAGAATCTGTTTCACGATCTTAATGAGCGCAACCGGATCGCGCTACGCTTTTGCGATAAAATTCTTCCTGAAAAAACACTTTCCGACGTTCCGGGAATTCCGCTGGCCATTAACAACGAAGCCTTCCATGCCTCTCTGCTCTGGATTTTACGCACCGGCGCCCCCGACGACGGGCTGAGCGAAGCGTTTGACCGCATTCTGGATGCCTCCGCGGCAATCCTTATTAAAAAATGCTGTGAAAAGCTGGTGCTCCCCATTGCCGCGGAGCTGATATTCAAACGCAATCAAAAAGGGAGCTATTACCATGATTTGGTATGGGCATTTTTCAGTTCTCGCGATGTTTACGCTTTGCGCCTGGTTGCCGAACGGCTTCGTTCCAACAACCCGAAAGATGCAGCGCTTGCGTGCCAGCTGCTCAACCTTCCGCACGACACGCCGCTTGAAACTAGGGAGGATAGGCAGAAGCAATATGCCCGTTACCTCTCGTGGCTGAACGAAAATCAACACTATCTCTGTTTTACAGGGGAAAGCCTGATGCAAACCAACTGTCCATCGCCCTGTAACGTTAATTTGGAAGCAAAATATTTATGTAAACAAATTCCTACCCGCAAAAAGGAGCCGCTGTCTGCCTTGTCGGAACCGGAACAGGCCGTGCTCAAACCATTCAAAGACATAGGTGAAGCAGAAAAAGCGGTGCTTGCAAACTATTCACACCATCTTCATGCGAGAAATCCTGCCAATTGGAACAAATGGGTGCGGTACCCCCTTGAAAAACAGCTTGAAATTGCCAAACTGGGCAGGAGGGAATTCACATGATATACGTAAACGGAACCGCCGTATCCCCGGAAGCTTTCCAAACGGAATATCCGGAAGGAAGCGTGGAGCAAATCGTGCTCGGCAAGCTTGCCGAAAGCGGTGCGCGTTTCTCCTTCCCCACGATGAACCACCTGAAATTCGAGCTGCGCCTGCGTAAGGAAATTGTTTCCGCCTCCTACGCGTTAAACCGGAGCGGCATGGGGTTTGCGGTTTTCCGCGAAACCCGCTGTAACCCGGCCTATTGGAACAGGGCCCGGGACGGCGGCTTCGTGCTGAAGGACGGCGTAAAGGCTTCCGATGCCGTCGCGGACATCTTTCGCAACGGCTCCAAATACGAGACCGAATGTGCAACCGCAATAATGATTGTATACTACGGCGCACTGTTAAATACCTACGGCGAAACACTTTTTAACAAAACTTTCCTAAAAATCGAGCTGATGAACTGGCACCGTATTGATAAGCTCCTGTGGGAAGTCGGCAATATTCGCAAGCGCGAAGTATACCTGCCGGGCGACCGCCGGTATTTCGACAACCCCGACGTGGATCCACTCGCCCCGGAATGGCAGGGAGAAAACGCCATCCAACTGGGCAACGGCATGTTCTATGGGCACGGGGTTGGGATCCAAAAACCGGAAACAATTATCCAGGCGCTGAACCGGTACCGGATGGAGAACGCGGACGAATCCGCTGTATTGCTGAACGCCGCCGGGCGACCGGATTTCAACAAACTAGCAAACATTTCTCTGCGGGGATACGCCTGATCGAAAAGCATGGCTTTCCTGTTTGACAAAACACGAAAGCCATGCTATGATAAAAATAAGCCATGAAGGCTTTTTAAAGGAATTTATTTCACATGTGGAATTTGGATGGACTCAAAAGGGCACTACAGAAGTAGTTTCTTTTGGGTTATTTTTTTGCAGTGAAAGGAAGATGAAAATGCATATTCCGGACAATTATTTAAGCCCGGCTACCTGCGCTGTTATGGGCGCGGCCATGCTGCCCGCATGGACAGTTTCCATAAACAAGCTGAAAAAAGAAGTATCGCGTGCAAAAATGCCCCTTCTTGGCATCGGTGCTTCGTTCTCATTTCTGATGATGATGTTTAACGTTCCCCTTCCGGGCGGGACAACCGGCCACGCCGTTGGCGGAACGCTGCTGGCAATCCTTTTGGGGCCGTATGCGGCGTGTATTTCCGTTTCGGTGGCACTACTGATTCAAGCGCTGTTTTTCGGGGACGGAGGGCTTTTGTCCTTCGGCGCAAACTGCTTCAACATGGCGTTTGTCCTCCCCTTTGTCGGTTATTTCCTCTACAAATTCATCAAAGATCACACAGAAGGTAAAAAGGGAGAATACATCGGTATCATTATCGGTTCCTACGCCGGACTCAATGCGGCCGCCCTGTGCACGGCAATTGAATTCGGTATTCAACCCCTTCTTTTTAAAAACGCGGCGGGGCAGGCGCTTTACTGCCCGTATCCCCTGTCCGTATCCATCCCCGCTATGATGATCCCCCACCTTGTGGTTGCCGGGATCGTGGAAGCGCTGTTTACGGTTGCCATCTTCACTTTTATAAAGAAAGTATCCCCGGGAACCATATATGAAGGAAAGAAAGAAAAGAACAAGGCCGTTTACGGCCTGCTCGCAGCACTTATCTGCCTTACCCCCCTTGGGCTTCTCGCCACCGGAACCGCATGGGGCGAATGGAGCGCGGAAGAAATTCAGGCCGTCCCCGCAAGCAGCGGCCAGCCCCTTGGTTTTATTCCGGAAGGTATGCTCAACGGAATAAATTTTGAAGCCGCCATGCCCGATTATTCCATCGCCGGGCTTCCACCGTACGCGGGGTATATCCTGTCTGCCGTAGCGGGGGTTGCTATCCTTATGATAGTATTTAAAATTATCCAAAACGTAAAATCCAAAAATAATAAGGAAATACAATAATCCAGCTGGAGGAAACCGCAATGCCCGAATGGCTACTGAAAGAAGAACAGTACGAACCCATACCGGACAGGGATTCCTTTATCGATAAAAGCATCCTGTCCCTGCTGGGGATTCTGTCGCGCATCCGGGCGCAGAGCGGTATTCCGTCGGGAAAACATTTTGTGCATGCGCCCTTCAAGGTCGCATGCACTTTTCTGCTCGTTATCCTGCTTTCCCTTTCGAAAAGCCTCTTTTTTATCCTGACAATCAACGTTGCCCTTTTGGCGGCGACAAGCCTTTTGCCTGCCGATAAAATTTTCCATATCTTGAAAGCGGGATTTGCGGCCGCGCTTTTCACGCTGGTCATCCTTCTTCCGTCTGCCTTCTGGGGGAACCGGTATGGCATCGTCATGCTCCCGCTTAAGGTATTCGCCGCCGTAACCGCCGTGAATATCCTTTCGCGGACAACGCAATGGCGGCATATAACTGGGGCTTTGAAAACCTTTTTTCTTCCGGATATTTTTATCTTCGTGCTCGATATTACCATCCGGTATATTTTTATGCTTGGGGAATTTTCGCTCCCCATGCTCTACGCGCTGAAACTCCGATCCGTTGGAAAAAACAACCGGAAATACGCTTCTCTTTCGGGCATTACAGGCACTATGTTTATAAAATCGAAGGAAATGGCGGAGGAAATGAACGCCGCCATGGAATGCCGGGGCTTTACAGGCGAATACCGTAAAAGCGGCCGCATCCGCATGAATTGGGCGGATGCCGGGTACCTGCTGGTCCATATTCTTGCTCTGCTGATATTCTTATATTTGGGATGAATAACATGATCGAATTATCGGATGTGTCGTATTCCTATGAAGGCACGCCGGCGCTGAAAAACATCACACTACGCATTGAAAAGGGAGAATCCGTCGCGCTGATGGGCATGAACGGGAGCGGTAAGTCTACCCTGCTAAAGCTGATCAACGGTATCCTCTTCCCCGACAGCGGCACATACCGTTTCGCGGGGGAGAAAATTACGCACAAAAAAATGCAGGATCCCCTGTTTTCAAAACGCTTTCATCAGAAAATCGGGTTTGTCTTTCAGAACGCAGATACCCAGCTGTTCTGTGCCGACGTATACGATGAAATCGCCTTCGGTCCGCGCCAGATGGGACTGGATGAGGACGAAACGGAAAAACGGGTGGAGGACTGCCTGTCGCTTCTGAGCATTGAAGCCCTGCGGCACCGCCAGCCCTACCATTTAAGCGGCGGTGAAAAACGGAAAGTCGCCATTGCCAGCGTTCTGTCGCTTAACCCGGAGGTGCTCGTCTTTGATGAACCGCTGTTGGGGCTTGACCCCCGCACGCAGAGATGGTTTGTCTCTTTTCTTATGAAGCTGCATGAAGCCGGAAAGACGCTGCTTGTTTCTACACATAATCTGGAAATGGTGCAGGAAATGGCGGAACGCGCCGTCCTCTTTGACGAAAGCCATACGATCGCCGCGGACCGCCCCGCCGGAGAGCTTTTGAAGGACGTCGACCTGCTGATCAGGACAAATCTGGTCGACGAATATTATCACCACCACCCAGGCGCGGGGCACCAACATTTTCATATTCATCCTTTTTAAAAAGTCTGAGAAAGCATAAAGCCAAGCCTATTGGAATACAAATTGTATCCCAATAGGCTTTAATACTGTCTGTATATAATTTTACCTTCTTCTAGATGCTCTCAATGTATATGAAATCAAAAAGCTTTGCAAAATTAAATTTGTACTAATCTCAGTTTTTGTTTATATAGAGCACGACAGATACTTCCGTTTTGCAGGTAAGTTCTTTTGCTTCTATTTTCTTGCTATATTTTCTCCCTTCGTGGACAAACTAATCCATGGAAAGGAGTGTATGAAAATGGAAAAATCAAATGCGAACCCAAGCATTGAATGCACAGTAACTGAGTGCGAATATCACTGCCAAGATCAACAATACTGCTCGCTGGACAGCATTAGAGTCGGCACGCATGAGCAAAACCCGACACAGAAAAGCTGTACAGACTGCGAGTCTTTTGAATTAAAAAAATCTTATTAAATCAAAAAATTTTTGTCATAAGCAAACAGGCAAAAAATATGAGGTTAGCAAAACTGGCGCCGTTTTTTCACGGCGTCAGTTTTGTTTTTACAAAAGCAATTCACAAAAAAAATTTGCGGTTTTTCATTTTTTCCTGTTGCAAAATATATGAATGGTTGTCCTTACATAACAGAGAGGAAATAAATGTAAACAATGGTATTTTTAGTAATTTAGGCAATGGGTATTGATCTCCATGGAGTAAGCCGGAAGCATCATTTTTGGAAAGAGTATGGGACAGGCTTATGAACAGAAAAGTTGCGTGAGTTTTTGGGTTGCAGCAGGTCAGAACCAAAAAAAATCCCGCTTAATAAAACGCGGAATCCAATGCTTCGGACATGCCGCAGGAAACAGAAGGGGTCAATATGAATCCGTTTTTCGAAAGCTTAAATCGAATTCTAATTTTCTCAGGCAGCCTCATAAACTGGCTGCTCGGTGGTTTTGACTCACTCATTTTTGCACTAATTGCGTTTACGGCTATGGATACCCTCTCGGTCGTCTTGCTCGGTGTAACCGACAAACGAGTGACAAAAAAGATCGGAATAAAAAGTATTTCCAAAAAAATGATGATGTTTGTTCTAGCCTCTCTGGGGAATATCATTGACCAGCATGTAATAGGCTATGGCAGCTCTCTTCGCACAATGATCATTCTTTTCTACCTATCTAACGAGGGAATCAATATCATTGGAAACGCAGGCAAAATGGGACTTCCTCTACCGGATAAGCTAAAAGAAGCCATTCATCAATTAAACGTGAGCGACAACAAAAAATAAAGTTCTCATTCCTGTTAAACTACCTGCTCATACCCAGAATTCTGGGCTTTGCGCCGGGCAAAACGAGCAGGATGCTGAACGGTAAAAATTCTTCTACGCGAAGGTCGATCGAGCTTTGAGCGGCTGCACTTAATGGAGCAATACCCTGAACAAGTCAATTAAGGAGGTGAAATCCAAAAAAGGAGCGGCGGGAATGCCCCGCCGCTCCTTTTTTGCCTTTGAAGTATTCTTATTAACGCTTCCGCGTTGTAAAAAAAGAATGCAAGTTCATGGTTTGAATCAAGAGGATACGTCGACTTTTCTTACCCACGACCAGCTTTCTCCGCTCTCAGATGTTTTAATTGCGCGCAATTTTAGGGAATAGCATTCCCGAAGCGATTGGTTGCCCTTACCGCCAATTGGTGTAGATTTCACCGTTTAATACTGCTGTTAAAAATTATTTCTCGCTCCCAGCATTGCTGTTCGTCGTTTCCATTTACCGGATCTGTCTACACTTCTGTTGACAGTATTCATACGTTGCGTTTTCCAAAAATATTATTTTTTCCGTCCATTACTTCTCTTCCGAAATCATACCTTAGTGTGGGGCACGGAAGCTATTTTACTAGCGCCCCCGCAAGAACCGGTTGCGCCTTTATATCAGCGCGAAAATCCGAATCCTTCTCGGGGGCGCTATGCGGGAAGGCGTCCGAATTCGGGGAGACTGCCTCGGGAAGTGGATTAAATTCATAAAATTAGATTAAAATAATCAAAATTCCATACGCGAAATATTAAGGTTTTTTCATTCCATAATGGACGAAGTCGCCCTCATTTTAAGGGCCGTATGTAGATTAGACGGATTAATAAGTCCTTTCAGCAGAATACGCCGATTCCGTTTCCACCAGCTTCCCGGCCGTGTTGTAAACCCTTGCCGTAGTGCAAACTCTGTATTTACCGCTGGTAACGTAGTAGCTTTCGGACAACTGGGCACCGGCGTTTCCCTTTCCGTTCTTGCTCCAGGATTTCACACCGGACCAGCCGTTTCCATTGTACTTCTGAAGCGTAACAGTCATCTTGACTGTATAGGAATTGTCATAGAGATCAACCGAACCCGTGCAGGTGGCTTTACCGGCCGCGTTAATGGAAAGACCCGCGCTTAAGGACATAATGTTCACAAAGCTGGGACGAACCACACCCGACTGACCATCGGCTTTCTTCTCCGCCGCGTAAGCGGGCAGGGATGAAAAAGCAACTACAAGAACCAAAAGAATTACGCTGACCAACTTTTTCATACTGGACACTCCTTTTCTTTTATTTTTTATATTGATAAGACAACCTAGTTGGATTTTTGCAACAAATTATTTTACAAAATTTACATTTTGGGCAATTTTAATAACTTCATCCTCGTTTTGCTTTGCTTTTACAGTAAAAATGTGCCCATCCATTTCCCATGTAACGGATACTATGGAATTTTTTATAACGAGAGTCCCCTTATGCCCGTGAACCAGAATAATTTTAATCAGCGACGCATTTTCGGTATCAAGCTCCACATCGTTTGAAGCGTCGTATTCCGAATAAACGATAAATTCTTTATTGTTCCCCTTTTTATGGTAAGTGATGGTTTTCAAAGGGTCTGAATAGTAAAGACTGTCGGCCTTAAAGTCATCGGGGATGTACGCAGGCACATATGCATTTTTCCAGTTTACCGCCAGGTTTTGCTCCTTATTATTTTCACTCCCGTCAAGCTGAATGGAAGTATATTCCGGCTCGATACGGATTAAAAAATTCAATACGTCTGCGCGGAAAGCTTGAACCGTAAAAACGGCTCCCGTAAACGCAAAAACAACGACCAGCATGGCAACGGCAACCTTATTGGCAAAGCTGCACAGCAGCTTTCCGCCGGAGGGATATGTCCTTTTCCGAATATTGCGATTCAACTGTTTCCGGAACCGATTTTCTTCATCTGCAGACGGAAGATACGCCGGATCTTTTTTTAACTGCTCATTTTCTTCCAGGAATACCCTTCCTTCTTTTTCCGCCGCCTCAAACATGATGAGTTTAAACAGGCTGTTTTCGTAATCTTCGTAAAGCTTATTCCGAAGCTGGTCTTTGCCCCTGTCTAGCATTCCGATGAACTCCCGCTCTCTATTAATTTTTTCGCGGCCCTTCTGGCCCTAGTTAAATATTCGCGTACGCTGTCCGGACTGATGGAAAGATCTTGGGCAATTTCCATATCCGTTTTCCCCAACACATACTTAAAGTACAATAAATCCCTTTGCCGTTCAGGCAGCTTTAAAACAGCATTTGACAGGGAATTCATTGTCTCGTGACGAATAATAAAATCTTCAACACTATCCGCTCCGGCTATTTCATCTTGCATATCGGATTCGCCCCCGTAAAAACCATGTTTCCTCTGCACATCCCGATGCTTTATGTAATTGATTGTTACGCTTTTAGATGTATAGACAACATAGGCGGCCGTTTTGCAACAGTCTAAAGAGCGAATTAACGGAATTTTTTCAATTAATTTAATAAAAACATCATTTACAAGATCGTCAATATCCCTGCCGTCCAGCAGAATACGATAAATGGTTTTGCGCACAAGCGGGTAATATTCCTTATATAACTCCATCATAAACAATTTGTCATCGCTGTCATCCATAGCGGCAAGCATCAACAGGAACATATTATCACTCCCTATAACAACTAACGATTTTCTTCGATTATCTCGTGTTTTCATAGGATTACATCAAATCAAAAAGAGCAATTGCGAAGCAGCACCGCATCCGGTAGGCCATGGAAAAATGGGTATAAGAACCAAAGCGTCGCCAGTTTCACGATTTGGGGGCCATGGTAACCCATTCTTCCTGCGGCAGCAAACCTCCCATGTCTAACAGGGTCATTGCCCTAAATTCCTTCGTTCTGCCTACCCGCAGATGGGTATCAGTAATGCTCCTAAACCGTCATTGCTCTGATGGTTAATATCCGACTGACTACCTGCTCTTTTTTATTGACTTGCATTGCTTCAGCCCGGTTGTGACGCTTCCGAAAGGGCCAATCAATGGTGCTACCACTGCTACTGGATGGCGAAGCAATGAGGGATTGCTTTTTCTTCAGCGGATTACCCTTGCGACTGGTGTAATAGTTATGGATTTCGGCGAATTCTCTGTTTGTTGCTACCAGCGGAAGAACGGCTCGGAACAGCAACGCCCGAAGACACCGCCTTGCTCGTTTGCTGATTCCGCTTTGTCCGTGGTATTTACCGGAACTGTTTTCACAGATAGCTAAGCCCGCCAACTTCTGAATCTGTTTGGGTGATCGGAAGCGTCCCAAATCTCCGACCTCGGCCAAGAAGCCCGCGAATCCTTCTCCGTTATTGGAGAAGCGGTATACCTTTCCTAAATCAATGCCCCGCCAGTCAAACGTTCTGGCGTAATGCGTTTCACTACCAATGTCTACTCCGATGACGATTGTTTCGATTGTGACTTGATTTAACTTCTCATTCTGGGTAAAATTCATATTGATGCCCCTCGTTATTTTGAGTTGGATTCCACCCGGCTAGGTTTCATCCGCTCAAATTTTACGTGAGGCTGTCTTTTTTTCAAATCTCATTTTTACCCCTTACAGGAATGCGCCTATCTTAAAAAAAATACAGGGAAGCTTCCATTTTTTCATGGTGACATTATATCACTTTTTTATATAGAAAAATATGGATTTTTGTTTAAAATAAAAAAGGCACTTAAAGAAGTGCCTTTTTTGAAAAGACTTGTTGTCCGGTGCAATTTTGCCCACATCCTACGGAATCTGTACTATTTCTCCCCCTCCATGCATAACTATTACCAATTGGAAGTTGGGAGGAAGAAACGTGAAAGGCATTGTTGAAGAGCGCGCCGTGGAGCTCGGCGAGTACATAATCAAAAATAAAACCACCGTGCGCGGCGCAGCCAAAAAGTTTGGTGTGAGCAAAAGTACTGTACATATGGTTGTAGCTTAAATGAACGATTTTACATTTTGGTAGGACAGAGAAAAAAGCCAGGGATTCCGGGGGTCTCTTCGATGAAGAAGAGAACGGAATCTCTGGCTTTATTTGTTGTTGGGAAAAGTAAATCTTCCTGCCTCTGAATTATTTTATTGAATAGTGTACGAACGGCTTTTTGTTATGTTATAATAAATTATATTAAGCTTTTACTTAATAAATAAGTTATAATAAAGTGGAAAGCTGATGGAAAGGCATTTACAATGGGCAAGGAATTGTGTTCAGTAATCATACCAATGTATAATTGTTCAGAAACGATAGAACAAACTATCCGGTCTGCGCTAAACCAATCTTATGCAAATTTAGAAGTATTAGTTATTAATGACCAATCTACCGATGGATCATTAAATATTGTAAAAAATCTTGCAGAAAAAGACATGCGAATCCATCTCATTGAAAACCCAAAGAATCTCGGAGTTGCTCAAAGCCGTAACATCGGCTTTAAAAACGCCCAAGGAGAATATATTGCTTTATTGGACGGGGATGACATTTGGGAACCCCAAAAAATAGAACGGCAAATCGCCCTCCTGCAAAACACCAAATTCGATTTTTGCTATTCCTCATATTCCTACATCAACGATATTGGAAAAGAAATCGGAGTTCCTCGCATCATACCGGATTCCTGCTCTTATAATGATCTTTTGAAAGAAAATTTTATATGTTGTTCATCCGTTATTCTTCGCTCCGAATTGACTCAAAAACACAAAATGACATCCGAGTTCTTCCACGAAGATTTTGTTTTCTGGCTTGAATTACTAAAATCCGGTTATAAAGCAATCGGATGTAAGGATGTACTATTAAAATATCGTATTTCTCAAAAAGGTAGGTCTTATAACAAACTCAATGCAGCAAAAAACCGATGGAATATTTACCGTAAATTTTGCAAAATGAATCCGATTACAAGTTTTTATTACTTTTGTTTTTATGCTATTCATGGATTAAAGAAATATCACAACTTATAGGTAATCGGATTCTCATTACTTAAACTGGTGGAGATGCACTATGATATCGATTTTAATGGCAACTTACAATGGTGAAAAATATATCGAGGAGCAATTAGATTCTTTATTAAACCAATCTGTTCAGGATTTTGAGATATTTATCCGCGATGATTGCTCAAACGATAGAACCTTTGAAATTTTGCAAAACTATCACCAAAGGTTTCCAAATAAAATATTTATTGAGAAAAGCGAAAAGAATTCGGGGAGCGCAAAACATACTTTCTTTAGTCTGCTTCTGTCTCATAAAGATGCAGACTATGTAATGTTATGTGACCAGGACGATGTCTGGAATCCTGATAAGATTGAAATTACATTGAATGAAATGAAAAAGATGCAACAACAATACGGTAAGGAAACTCCCCTTTTAGTACATACCGATTTGACGGTGGTAGACAGCGGATTAAAAGTAATCAACCCATCTTTTAAAAAAATGCTGGATGCGGATTATTCTAGGATACAGTTGAATCACCTGGTGAACCAAAACACCCTAACAGGTTGTACTGCAATGTTTAACAAATCATTGTGTAATCTAATAAAAGAAGAACCCAAATACTGTGTGATGCACGACTGGTGGATTATGCTGGTTGCAAGCTGCTTTGGCCATGTTTCCAGTTTGAATACGCAGACGATACAATATCGGCAACATAGTGATAATTCGGTCGGCGTCGCAGATGTAAAAAGTTTGAAATACCAAATTCACAAAATGTTTCGTGCTGATGAGATCCGAACCGCTATAAATAGGACTTATCTGCAAGCTCAGTGTTTCCTCGATACCTATTCTGATAAGTTGACGGAAGATCAGATCGAAATATTAAAAAAATATGTT
Organism: Caproiciproducens galactitolivorans; assembly: GCF_029266045.1. NCBI lineage: Bacteria > Bacillati > Bacillota > Clostridia > Eubacteriales > Acutalibacteraceae > Caproiciproducens > Caproiciproducens galactitolivorans. The sequence continues at coordinate 17,144 of NZ_JAJUFJ010000008.1, forward strand.
GCCCTTCCTCAGCAACCAAAACTTCAAAGGATAAGGACTTTATTTCAAGAGGACTTCTTTAAACATTCATTTGCGCGAAAAATCGCACATATTATTTATGTTTAAGACTTGCAAATTGGAAATAGTTTCTCCTAAAATTCTCCTAATATGTACTATTTTCATTGTTTCGTAAATTTTCATATGATATAATTTAAAATCGAGAGAACGTGAATAGTCAAACCCCGAAAATAGAGCAATTAAAAAACGTTTTGAAAGAACTGCTGTAATTGAAAACGATCGCGGAGTGATAGATATAAATGAAAACTTTTATTCAAAAAAGATTTGACTTTTTTCGCCGGAGGCGGAGCGAACTGTTTTTTTTGAAGTATGCAATTCCCTCAAAGCTTCATTTTTGGAAATACAAAAGCCGTAAAGTAATCATGCTTCGCCTTGACTTAATTGGTGATTGTACGATGTTCACAAGCGCTGCGCTTGCACTTCGCGAGTTTTATAAAGATCGTGAAATGACAATGGTATGCTTGTCAATTTCTCGCCCCGTATATGAACACTTAGGCGTGTTTGATCGAATTATTACCGTCGATTTCAGACCTGAAGCGATTAATTGGGATATGATGGATGCCTTGATTGCTGAGTTACAGGACGACACTTATGATATCCTTTTGCAGCCACAGCTTTCCAAATATCCAATAGCGGATATCATTGCCGCTGCTGTAAAATGCAATAAACGTATTTCAATCGAGCCCCTTACTCCGCACGGAAACAGCAGCCCCAAATGGATAAAAATGACGAACTTTCTATACGATAAGTTTATTCCGTATCCACGCGGTGTAGTGAGCGAATTTGCATATTACGGCGCATTTGTGCGCGGCATTTGCGGCCCGGAATATAAGATAACCATGCCAAAACTTCCTTATGGCAAGCAGAATTTCGTATCCGGTGATTATTATGTCCTCTATCCGGGCGGCTCTCTTGTTCGAAAATTCTGGCCGGCTGACAGATATGCTAAGATTGCCGAGCATATTTACGATAAGACCGGACTTACCGGTGTTATTCTCGGTGCCGCAAACGAGCAATGGGTTTCGGATAACTTAAAGTCCCATCTGAATACGGTTGTTAAAATGTCGATCATTGACCTTACCGGTAAGACCTCGATGTCTGACGTAATTGACCTTATTGGAAACGCTAAGTTTATTGTGTCGAACGACACAAGCGGTGTACATATCGCGGCGGCAACAAACACGCCGTCCGTCGTAAATGTAGGCGGTTGGCATTTTAAGCGTTTTTTACCGTATGGCGTAGAAGATGTCAAGCCGGACGAGCACTTACCGCTGGTCGCCTACAAGGAAATGCCATGCTATTATTGCACTTGGGATTGGGATATTGTTGGTGAGAAAAATCCCGAATGCTTGGAATGCCTGAAAGATGGGCATCCATGCGTGTGCATTCAGGCCGTTTCCGTTGAGCAAATGACTGAACTGGTTGATCAGGTTATTCAGGAGGTAGGGCTTTGATTCCAAAAGGAAATACATTACATTTTATAAATCGATTAGATGACACCAACTGCGGTGATCGAGTTGTCTGTCCCCTTTTACATTATTATGATTACTTCAAGCAGTATCAAATAAAACGTCACGATATGCGGTATGTTGACTTTGACAGCATCTCCCCTACCGATGTGGTCATCATCGGCGGCGGCGGTATGTTTGATTATGCTGAGTTTACTAACAGAATCATCAATCGGGTTCTTCACACCGGCGCTGCGGTGATTGCCTGGTCACCCGGTTTTAATACGCATACAGAATATAATATAACATTTGATACAAAAATAGAGTTTGACCGTTTTGCCCTGATTACCGTCCGCGATTATAACAATGATTACGGTATTGCGTATCTTCCTGATGTCACCTGTAAGCTGCCACAGTTGCGGAAGAAGTACGAAATACGCCGTAAATACGGTATTGCGCGGCATAAGGATTATCCGATTCCCGGGCTGAACTTCGATACCATAACAAACCGGGCGGACCTTAATGAAATCATACAGTTTATCGGCGAAAGCGAAATCGTTATATCGAACAGCTTTCATATGATTTATTGGTCCATGTTGATGGGAAAAAAAACAATCTGTGCAAACCCTTTCAGCAACAAATTTTATTCGTATAAATATAAGCCGCAGTATTTCGAGGAAACCGATGATTTTTCGGACTGTGTTAACAGCGCGCCGGTTTATGATATGCTCGATGAGTGCATCGTTGAAAACGATGCTTTTTTTGAAAAAGTAAAGCGTATTGTTGAAAGCAGGCTGGAACCTGACGCCATCGCGCCAAACACTTATGAATTGGTTACGCAGGCCGCTCTTGCGGAGGAAAAATTTCGGGATACTCAGCTATTGCCGGGTGACTTGCTTGTTTCTCAGTTATTCATTGACACGGGTGACGGCTGGTCGGAAAAAAGCAAATTGGTTGCTATTAATAATGTTTTCGGGGATGAGTGGCACAAAGTCCGATTTGATATTTCTGCATTTAAGTCAATCCAAAAAATCCGTTTTGACCCAATCGAAAGCCGATATTGCGAAGTGGAGATACGATCGGCGAAAAGTGCCGACGGGCAAATTCCATTAGCGGCAGAAGTATCCATGAGAGTGGATTCCCAGGATCGGTTTCTCACTACGGATCCGCAATATATCATTACGTCACCTTGCAAGGATTTCATAGAAATAGAGTTTCGATTGCGTATATTAACGCTTTTTGAGGCCGAGCAAAATATAAAGTACTACTCACATTATATGTCGTCTGAAATCATAAACAGAGATGAGCAGATCAGGCAATGTGGTGCGGAACGCGACAATGCCTTTGCGGAGCGTGACAACGCCTTTGCGGAGCGCGACAACGCCTTCGCGGAGCGCGACAACGCCTTCGCGGAGCGCGACAACGCCTTCGCGGAACGCGACAATGCCTTCGCGGAGCGAGACAGACTTCTTCAATCCAAATCCTGGAAAATTACAGCGCCGTTAAGAGCTGTATTCAGCTTTTTCAAGCGTTTACTGAAAGGAACGAAGTAATATGATTCTGAGTGACAATCCCACACGCGCGTGCATATACTTCATCTATGACAAAGATGGTATCATTGACGATTATATCATTTACCAACTAAAAGATTTGCGAGAAAATATAAATTTTCTGCACTGCGTAGTAAACGGCAAACTGAATCCGGAAGGATGGAAAAAGTTAGAGGCAATCGTAGATGAAGTGTATGTGCGCGAAAACAAAGGGATGGATATCGGCGCGTACAAGGCTGCGATTGAGTATATTGGTTGGGACAAACTGAACAACTATGACGAACTTGTATTGATGAACAATACCTGCTTCGGCCCCATATATCCATTTAAAGAGGTGTTCGACTGGGCCAAATGGCGTGATATTGACTTTTGGGGGCTTACCTGGGGATTAAAAACGGATTGGTTAGGCACCAAGGATTATCTGCATTACAACGACAGCCATGTACATATTCAATCGTATTTTTTGGTTATCCGAAAGCCGTTGCTTGCCAGCAGATTGTTGGTCGATTTCTTTCATGAGATACCCGAAGATGTCAGTTATGCGCTTTCCGGCTCTATTTACGAGTATGCCTTCCCCGGTTATTTTGAGGACAGAGGCTATAAGGGTGATGTTTACTGTGATGACAGGGACGACTATAACTATCCTCTTTTGCACAATCCGGTGCATTTACTGAAAGATTTTCGAATGCCTCTTTTCAAGAAACGCAGCTTTTTCCATCATTATACCGATGTGTTGAATAACACCGCCGGCGAGGCAACTGCCAGGTTGATTGCCTTTATTGAGAATGAAACGGATTATGATATGGATCTGGTATGGGCTTCCATACTCAGGACAAGCAGCCTTTCGGACGTCGTGCGTTGCGCCCAGCTGAACCGGGTTTTGCCAAGGGACATATTCGTGGCTCCCAAAGATACACAGAAACTCAAGGTGGGGCTTGTCTATCACGCATATTACAAGGATTTATTTGATGAAAACATCTCATATATGCAAAACTTTCCCGACGGTACAGACATATTGATAACAACAAACACCGAGGAAAAAAAAGAATTGTTAGAAAAAAAGCTGAAAGCAGCCGGACTCAAAGGCAACGTAATCGTAATTGAAAACAGAGGGCGAGATGTTTCCAGCCTACTGGTTGGAGCTGCCGAATTTGTTTTCCATTATGATTTAATATGCTTTGCGCATGATAAAAAAACCACTCAGGTGCTGCCACACAGCGTCGGGCGTTCATGGTCATATAAAATTAACGAGAATTTATTTGCATCCAAAGAGTATGTTTCCAATATTATAAATTTATTTGAGAAAGAGCACCGCTTGGGCATTGCTTTTCCGCCCTATCCAAATCATAGCGGGTATGCATATAATCTTGGCACCGGTTGGACCGGTAATTTTAATAATACCAAAAAGCTTCTTGATGATTTTGATATACATATTAAAATAAACGAACACACATTATGTGTTGCTCCGCTTGGTACTTGTTTTTGGTTCAGACCGCAGGCTTTAAAGAAGCTGTTTGCGGGGTATTCCTGCACCGGCTGGTCATATAAAGACTTTCCGCGGGAACCGAACCGGACTGATCTAACAATACTACACGCCATAGAACGGTCATATGCGTATTTCGCCCAGGATGCGGGATATTATCCCGTATATCTGTATAATGACAAATATACGGAAATCGAACTTACCAATCTTGAATTTAATAAAACCGGCTCAACTGAAATGAGGGCTTGGGTAGATACACTTGCACTCGACTCAGTAGGCTACAAAAAAATAGAAGAAGTATTCAATAAACCCGAAGAGGAACTCACTCGTTCGGATGTGCTTCAATATTACGACCAAAATCAAATCTATGGTGTCAAGCAAAGCTTAAAGTTTTTGGCTAAGGCTTTGCGGCGCAAATATCCGCGTTTTTGGGCATTAATGTTACCATTCAGAAGAATCGGGCAGAAAATGCTCGGTATAAAACCTCATGAAGGGTAAACCCATCATCTTAATAATATTTACTACATAGAAGGAGCGCAAGAAAATGAGTATAATTGTAACTGGTGGAGCAGGGTTTATTGGCAGCTGCATTATTCGAACATTGAATGATGCCGGCTATAAAGATATCATTGTAGTAGACCATATCGGCAGTACGGAAAAATGGCGTAATCTGGTAAACAAGAGCTACACGGAGTATATTAACCGGGATGAGTTTCTCCCCAGATTACCCGAATTTGCAGGCAAAATTACTTGTATCATCCATATGGGTGCCTGCTCATCTACCACAGAGAGAAATTTTGATTTTCTATATCGAAACAACTTTGAGTTCACCAAAGCACTGTGGAAGTTCTGTGCTAAGGAGCACATTAGCTTTATTTATGCCAGTAGCGCTGCCACCTATGGCGGCGGTGAATGCGGCTTTGATGATGAGGCAGATATTACCGCACTACGTCCATTGAATGGATATGGCTATTCCAAACAGTTGCTTGATCTTTGGGCGCAAAAGCAGACCGAAAAACCGGCGCAGCATTGTGGCTTTAAATTTTTTAATGTCTACGGTCCCAACGAGTATTTTAAAGGTTCTATGGCTAGTGTTATTTTCCATTCGTTTAATAAGATTCGTGAAACCGGAGAAATGGGGCTCTTCAAGTCATATCGGAGTGACTTTGCAGATGGGCAGCAGCTTCGAGATTTTGTGTATGTAAAGGATATATGCAAGGTAATAATGTATATGATAAATCATCCGAAAATCAGCGGTCTGTTCAATCTAGGGACAGGAACTGCTAGAAGTTTCTATGATTTGTGCAAGAACACTTTTGCTGCGATGGGAATTAAAGAAAATATTACCTATGTGGAAATGCCCGAATCATTACGCACCAAGTATCAATATTACACCCAAGCAAAAATGGACAAACTGCGCAGCGTGGGTTACACCGAACCTTTCTATTCGCTGGAAGCCGGTGTTAAAGACTACGTGCAGAATTACCTCATGAAAGATTTTGCAATTTATTAACGAGATTGTGAACAATCTCAGGAAAGTTATATTTTTAAAGATTTCCCTTTTTGGCTAAATATTAACGTAAAAAGCGGTTAATTGAAGTTACGAGCGGCATCACCAGACATAGCGAAATCCGCGTCACGGCAAATAACGGGAGCGTTTTGAAATTTTCTGCTCCCGAGCTTTTCATTTCCTGTTCCGACACGGAAAATGCGATTGAAAGCACTTCGGAATCTCATGCGCTTGATCTCACGCTGAACAAGGTGGAAGAAACCTTAAAAGATGCCGAGAGTGCATTGAATTGCGGTTGTCAGGCAATATCGGACGCTGCAACGGCGGCAACTAGCGCAAATAGCGTTGCCAATACTGCTACTTAGGCAGCCACGGTGCCATAAGTGCGACAGAAGCCGCAAATACTGTGGCAAAGCGGCGACGGAAAGCGCCAGACAGCGAATACTGCAGCACAAAGAGCAAACGCAGCCGCCTCTTCCTTTGAAACGATTGCATCAAATCTCAATGACGCCATAGCCACCAAAATTGGCACACAGAAAGGTGCCGCGGGCAGTCTTGCGTCGCTGAATGCACAGAAAAAGCTTGTCCAAATGCCGACTGCCGCGGACGTGGGCGCAAGCAACCCAAATCTCCTTCTGAACGATTTCAGCGTGTGGCAGCGGGGAACTTCCTTTTCTATTACGGATGCTTCAAAATACGTCTATACTGCTGACCGCTGGCGTGTAAAATCCGCAACCACCATCACGGTTTAAAGACTTCTGCCGCCGCCTGTGTCATAGAACAGCGTTCTGGAAGATTGATTTCCATTTTCCTCGCGGCAGGCGATATTCTCAACTGGGCAAAACTGGAGCTTGGCGGGACGGCAACGGCATTTTCGCCACGCCCTTACGCAGAAGAACTGCTTCTCTGCCAAAGATTTTTCGAACGTCAGGATAATATCCTGATCAAGGTGCCACCTGCCTTGACCTCGTTTGATCAGACCTTTCCCTATCGTACACAGAAACGTTGCTCGGCGAGCATGCAGGTTTATTCGCCGAGCGGCACTGCCGGCAAGGTCGGGCTTTTTTTGCAGCAGCGCTTGGGATGACCATGATGTTAACAGCGCCCCGACCGATATGAGCGGCGGACACAATGTCCGGATCAGGGTACAAGGAATCGGATATTTCCAGTTCAGCTTTACCGCGGACGCTGAAATTTATTAATATTAGTACTCAAATAAAAAACAGGGAACCCACTCTTTTGGGTTCCCCGTTTTTTATTTCACTGTAATATCCACACGCTGCTTCTGGCCGAAATACTGAATACCTTCTTGCGCCATCTGATATTCCAGATAGGTTGTATTGTTGGGCGGATCCCGAAAATCATGCAATGTAAATGTATATTGCTCACCGGGTTTTACTTCAACGCCGTCCGGCAGTTTCACCCGGTATCCCCAATCTTTTCCGTCCTGGAAAATGCAGAGACGGATCATTTGTTTCTCGCTCCAGCTTTCCGTACCGATATTTTTCACCGTGATATCAATATCGTACATCTTGCCGCGTTCGATCTGTGTGGGAGTTGTGGTAGAGACAATTTGAGCCTGAGGATTCTGTAGCGGCTCGTTTAGAAGATACGGGTCAGGATCATTGGCCAGATTAGTAATATATCTTTCCGTCTGCTCAAGAATCACAATGTTTGGCTTTACTGCATTGACAACATTGTTGCGTATGCAATAAGACCATATATACGTCAAATCTGAAAAATTTTGAGCGAACAATTGGTCCACATTCCATTTTTCAAAAAATGAGTCTCCATATATCAACAATTTTTTATTTTGTACGCTGGGATTATGATATAAATAAAATGGCTTATATACATAATTCGTTTGATCTAGAGAATCAATTTCATTGTATAAATCGCCACTTTCCAGCCTTTCGGCTTTTGGAGAGATGATTTTAGTTGCCTGAAACGGTTCTGCAGGGAGTAAATCAGCATCGCCCATCATCACAGAAAACTCACCCTTATGAGTCGACGGATATGTCGTAATATCGGTCGGCTTAGAATCAATTATTCCCAAGTCATTCAGCCTGTTTATAATCGCGGAATATCCGACATACGCTCCGACCTGATTCCAGTGCGTGTCGGTCTTAAAGTAAACGGTTTGCTTTTGTTTTGCCTTAAGTAAATCATTTTTTAAATTGATGACAGGAATTGTTGTATTTTTTGTCAAATAATCGGCAACTTCATCAATTACCGTTTGCCTTACCTGAAAATCACCAACCAAGTTTTCAGGATATACGCTAACTTTACTCGGGGTAAGGACAAGAACATAGGTGATTCCCTTTTTCTTCAGTACCTGCTGTATAGCAACCTGAGCCTCTTTAATTTTTTCTAATGTATCCTGTGTCATGGGATACGTTCCAGACGCAATTTCAAGATTATTATCGCCGGTATAATAATACCAGCCGTTCTTGCCGATTTTCACTTTACTGCTAGGGGAAGAATGAAAGAGGTTAAACGTAAGATCCGCATTAAGCTTCTGCATTGGAAGCCGAAATGCCGCATTATCGTTAATCCAATTTTCCAAGCCGCTGCGGGTACCGCTTAAAGTTACGGAACCGTCCTGATTGAAAAAGGACGGGAACTTTGCAAGAGTTCGTTTTTCAACACTCGATACTTGCCCGCCTACCTTATTGGACAGCAACAGAGGTAAAAAAACAGCAACAATAAAGCAGAAGATCAATAGCTTTTCGATTCGTCTCTTAAACGCCATTTTCATCGCCCCATTAAAATTTAAAGTAAATAAATGAATTGTAAGTGGAAGTCATAACGCCCATAATGGAAAAGAAGAGAAGCACAACCGCCCATACATTCTTACTGATTACTGCCAGGTAGGTTCCTTCCACTTGGCTGAAAGAGCAGGGAAATACTTTTTTCCACGGGATACTTGCCAATACCGCGACGACAAAAGCGAACAACATTTTTCCGCTTAAGTACCAGTTGATTGTAAAGCCGACATCAACCGGCTGTACAACACCGAACATAACTCCGAGGAAGTTTAGCGCGTAATGCAAATCCGGAGCGCGAAACAGCACCCAGCCAATATTGACGATGAACATGGCATACAACCATTTGAAAACGGGCGGAACTTTGATCTGAATCTTATGTACACGGAAAACACGTTCCAGCAAGATGAAAATTCCGTGCCAGATGCCCCAGATAATAAAGTTCCATGCAGCACCATGCCATAAGCCGGTCACCAGAAAAACAATCATCAGGTTCACATAGACGTTCCCGGTTCGGTTTCCCCCCAACGGGATATATAGATAATCCCTAAACCAGGAGGAAAGTGAAATGTGCCACCTGCGCCAGAATTCGGAGATATTCTTCGATATGTAAGGATAGTTGAAGTTTTCCATGATGTCGAAACCGAACATTTTCCCAAGACCGATTGCCATATCGCTGTAGCCGCTGAAATCAAAATAAATCTGAAAGGTGTAGCCGATTGAGGCCATCCAGGCAATCGCAGCCGTATTCTGGTTTGCAGGCAGATTGTAGATGGAATCCACCATCTGCCCCAAAACGTCAGCGACCAGAACTTTCTTGGCTAAGCCGATGGAAAAACGCCGGATTCCTCCGCTGAATTTTTCTACCGTACAGGTCCGGTTTTCCAACTGACCTGCCATGTCGCCGTAGCGGGTAATAGGACCCTGCGACACCTTTGGAAAGAAAGACAGATAAAGGGAAAAATTGACCAGACTGTTCTGTACCTCTGTCTTGCGCTTGTAAATATCCACCAGGTAGGCGATACCGCAGAATGTAAAGAACGAAATTCCAAGCGGTAGTATGTGGTTCTGCATTGGGAAATCCGTTCCTGCGATTTGGTTCACCGTCGTAAAGAAAAAGTTATAATACTTATAATAGAGCAGCGGAACAAGGTTCGACAGAATTCCGAGGGTAAGAATGAATCTGCGGGTTCCCTTGCCTTTTTTTAATGTTTTCGCAATCGCTTTGCCGAACAAAAAATTTGCGACAATTGCGAACAGGATAACAAAGATGTATATCGGATTTGCCCAGGCATAAAAACTCAGAGAGGCAATGAGAAGAAACGGATTTCTGAACTCCGGGCGGATTAAATAATAAATCAGCAATACGACCGGAAGGAAAACAAACAAAAATATTGACGATGAAAACACCATACTCAGCACATCCTTATTCTTCCGGTAATACGGAAGTGAATTTTTCTTGTGTTTACGAGGATATTTGGGGTGATGCGAGGAGAAACAACACAGGCGCAAAAAAATAGGCCGTAATGGCCGGGTGGTATTGGAGTTAATAGCAACCCTTTCGCTGTGTCTGCTTATCAATCCATCGGCACGCTTCTTGAATGTCCTGCGCGACAAAATCCGCTCCGATTTCCGCGGGCTGCTCTACGCCATGGCCGGTTTTTACCAACACGTTCGCACGCGCGTGGAAGTTCTGACCAAATTCAATGTCGCTTTGCTTGTCGCCAACCATAAAGCACCGGGTCAAATCCAAATCAAAATCCCTCTGCGCCTCTTCCGCCAAACCGATTTTCGGTTTCCGGCAATCGCAGTCGATTGCGTACTCGGAAACAATTCCTTTTGGATGATGCGGGCAAAAATACACCGCGTCAATGGGCGCGTTAAGACTTTGAAAAATCTCCTGGAAAGCGCGGTTGATTGTTTCTACGGTTTCCATCGTGAAATAGCCCCTTGCAACACCGGATTGATTTGAAACCACAATGATTTTATATCCCAGCCGGCGCAGCAAACGAATGCCTTCCGCAGCCCCTTCATAGGGGTGAATATCTTCTATGCGGCGCAGATAGTTCATTTCCTGGATCAGCGTACCGTCCCTGTCAAAAAAAACTGCTTTCTCCACTCGGGAAACGCCCCTTTACTGCTCTTTGATTTTCTGAATGATATTCGTAGTTGAAAAGCCCGGCTTTAATGGAATATACTCGATTTTACCTCCGTGGGCAAGAACAAAGTCTTCTCCGGCAATTTTTTTGTCTTCCCAGTCTTCCCCTTTTACCAGAATATCGGGGCAGATTTCCTGGATCAGATTTTCCGGGGTATCTTCATCAAAAATCGTCAAGTAATCCACACACTCCAGCCCAGCTAACATTTTAGCGCGGTTCTGCTCGTCAATGATAGGTCGACTGTAGCCCTTAAGGCTTTTAACCGAACGGTCACTATTGAGCCCTACAATCAGCACATCGCCGAAGGACTTTGCTGTTTGAAGCGAAACCAGATGACCCGCGTGCAAAAGGTCAAAGCAACCGTTGGTGAACACCACTTTTTTCCCTTGCGCGTTAAGCTGTCTGCAAATTTCTTTCAAATGGTTTAATTCCTTGATTTTTCCTGTGGAAATATTTTCCAGAGCCAAAATTTCACTAACCGAAGCCGTTGCAGCACCGAATTTTGAAATGGAAATCGACGCGGCCTGATTGGCGTAACGGCAACAATCTTCCACATCAAGTCCGGCACCCAACCCCAATGCGATAACGGCAACCACGGTGTCACCTGCGCCGGTGACGTCGATCACTTCTTTGGGAACAACCGGAAAGTCGATTTTTTGTTTCTGTCCGTTTTTGAACAGGGAGAGGCCTTTTTCGGAGCGCGTCACCAAAAGATGGGTCAGCGAGATGTCTTCTTTAAGCTGCTCACCAAAGGCTTGAACATCCTGTTCCGTTTCAATGGGACTGCCACACACTGCGCTCAACTCCGCAGTATTCGGTGTGCAAATAGTCGCCCCTGTATATTTCCGGTAATCCTTCCCCTTCGGGTCAACAACGACCGGTATAGCTCTCCGTTTTGCGGCACGGATTACCGCTTGCGCTACACAAGGCGTAATGCAGCCCTTGCCGTAGTCGGATAAGATAACGGCGTCGATACCCGCAAAAATCTCATCTTCCCGTTTAGAGATTGTTTGGCAGAAATCTTCCGGGATGGGCTTAATCTCTTCTTCGTCGATGCGAATGAACTGCTGATTCTTGGCAACAACACGTGTCTTGCAGATTGTCTTTAAATCCGGATTTTTGAACACGAGATCCGTGTTGCACCCAATTTCTGCAAGCATTTTTTTAATCCAGTCCGCATTTTCGTCGTCGCCCAAACAAGTCATAACCCTTGTGCGCCCCCCCAGGGCGGCAACATTATTTGCTACATTGCCCGCGCCTCCGAGCCGGCGGCTGATCTTTTCCACATTCAGTACAGGGACCGGAGCCTCAGGTGAAATACGAGTTACTCTTCCGATAATATATTTATCTACCATAAAGTCGCCAAGAATCAAAACATTTTTGCCGATTATAGATTCAATGGAGTGATTCATGTCAATTCTTCCTTTTCGTATTTATCTAGTAAAACAACTTTCACCTGCTCGCCACATTGCAGAAATCTGCAGCCAATCGCGGTTCTGCGAAAAGCGGCCTGCATCCGAAACCACAAGCACATCGCCGGCCGCCTGTTTATACAGCTTTTTCCTTATTCTGCATTCCCGAAGAAGTGCTCCTCCAACATGATGCAGAGCGCATGATAAATCGGCAAATGATATTCCTGAATTTGATATGTAACAAGTGAAGGAGCGTGGATGACACAGTCGCAACTATAGTTGAACACGCCACCGTTCTGCCCGGTTAAACCAATCGTCTTAATACCCATTGCTTTCGCCAGTTTAAGAGCATAATTAACATTTTTTGAATTTCCGGAAGTGCTGATTCCCAGAAGCACATCGCCGGCCTTGCCGCAGTTGTAGGCAAGTTGCGCATACACCAGAACCGGTTCAACATCGTTGTTAAACGCAGTCGAGATGCCGGCCATAGATTCAAGTGAGATTGCCGGCAGACCTTTTTCCAATCGATCCGCCATGAACTGCCCGTCCTCACCATATAGGGAAATCAGCGCTTCCCTGTCCTTGGGTGTCGTGTTTCTTTTAATCGTGAAACTTTTCATCAGCTCACCGACAATGTGCTGGGAATCCGCACAACTTCCGCCATTCCCGCAAATCATAAGTTTTCCGCCGTTTTCATAGCTGTCCTTCACGATTTCAAAAGCGTTCAAAATTTCATCTCTGCAAACTTCTAGAGCCGGATACCGCTGGTTTAACGTATTCAATGCATTTAAAACACGATTTTCCATCATAAGTCTCCTTGATACTCCTCGATTTTTTAATATTTAAACGGAAAGAGATGCAATATCATCGCTCTGCACCTGAACACGCAAATCTACTTTAGTGCCCAGCGGGAGAATCATGGTGCATCCCCATTCTCCGCAGTTAAGAACTTTCAATCTTCCTGCTCATAATCGCCCGGATTTTCGTATCATCACCCCAGATAGCCGGGGAATCATACGGTCTGTCCGGGAACGCACCGTATTTTAGTTTAATTTTATAATGATGCTCTTGTAAAAAATTTTCGACTTTTTCCGCAAGGCTTACGGGCTTCCCCGTACAACAATTGATAATCCCCGCAACTGCCGTCTGCATTGCGCACGTAGCAATCATCTTGGCAAGTTCTTCAACCGTTATAAAATCGTATTTATTCTTTCCGGTGTTAAAAGGGAATTCAGTTTGCCCGGCTTTTTCCGCCTGTATTATTTTCGAGAATATGGAATGGTTGCGTTCATCGTCGCCGTAAATGTAATAAGCACGCAGCCACTGCCAGACAACGTCCTTATCTTTCAACATTTGGTAGGTACTCCGGCGCAGCGCATCTTTTGCGATACCGTACATGCTGACGGGATTACAAGGGGTATTTTCGTCAATCGCTCCTTCGTAATAGCCGACTTCGTGCATGGTTCCCATGATGGCAATTTGCTTGAGACCGCCGTCCGTCATATTATGAATAAACTCATAATGCTTCGACAGATATCCCATGTGGGCGTCCGAATTATGTACGAAACCGTCCTTCCACGCCATATGCACACAGACATCTGGCGAGCCGAGGTCCTCATAAATTGTTTTGCTTCCCGAAAAGATGTCAGCTTGTATTGTTTTAGCTCTACAGTCAATTCCATCCGCAACAAAATCGGCGGCCAATACCTCCGCCCCCATATCAAGAAGTGCGGAAACAACATGCCTGCCGATATAGCCACCCGCTCCGGTCACCAAAACCTTTTTCAACGAAATCTCCTCCGCAACTCAAATAGTTTGCATATAAGCTTCACATACCTCTTGAGCGGGGCCAATCATTTTGACCTTGCCCTTTTCCAGCCATAAAACTCTAGTGCACATCTTGGCTAATGTTTTCACATCATGTGAAACATAAATGACAGTAGTTCCTCCCGTCATCAGTTCTTTCATTCTTGCATAGCTTTTCTTTTGAAACGCCAAATCTCCGACCGATAGAATCTCATCGACAATCAGCACATCCGGAATTACGATGGTCGATACCGAAAAAGCCAACCTTGCCACCATACCGGATGAAAAATATTTGACGGGAATATTTTTAAAATCCCATAATTCTGAGAAGTCAAAGATTTCCGGAATTTTTGATTCAATAAATTTTTTAGTGTAGCCGAGGACCGCACCGCCGAGATAGATGTTCTCTAAAGCGGAGAGTTCAAAATCAAAACCGGTTCCCAGTTCGATCATCGGGGCTATTCTTCCGTTTACCCGAACCACGCCGGAAGTCGGTTTCATGATTCCGGAGAGAACCTTGAGCAATGTGGATTTTCCTGCACCATTGCTCCCCATAATGCCGAAGATCTCCCCTCTGTGTACCTGAAGGCTGACACCGTCCAGAGCGCGAAAAAGCTTCCTTTCCTTTACGTTGTCTTCTACTTTTGCAAACAGTCTTTCTTTTAGAGTGCGGACCTTGCCTCGATTCAGGTCAAATTCCATCACAATATCTTCTGCTGTTACCATTTTGTTCTCCCTTACAATCAGGTATAATAAATGAATTTATTCTGGTTTTTTACGAATACAATCCCGCCGGCAATAAAGGTTCCTACCGCCCACAGAATACACACCAAAAAACACTTTGATGATGGAATTTGTGCATACATTGTGATCTGCCTCAAAAAATTTATAAAGACATACAAAGGATTTGCCTCAAATATTGGAAGTACATTTTGCGGAATAATATCCAGAGGATACATAATCGGTGTGGAATACATCCAAATCGTAAGTAGAACCCCATATAGGTACTGCATATCTCGGAAAAACACCTGCAGGGTGGATAAAATAAAAGAAACTCCGGCACAGAATATTAGAACACACACAAGAACGAACGGGATAAGCAAGTCGCCAATCCAAATGGGCACACCCATAAAACAGCCCAAAATGATATAGACTACCGTTGAAATCACCAAATTGATTGCCGTAGAAAGCGTTTTGGAAAGCGGCAGAATGAATTTAGGGAAATACACCTTAGTGATCAGTCCAAAATTGTTGACCACGGACCCCATCGCTGTGTTGGTAGCCTCGCTGAAAAAATTGAAAATTACAAGACCGGAAAGTAAATAGATTTTGTAATTATCTACTGCGCGGAAAACCTGACTGAACACAATGCTGAGAACAATCATATTTAGCAAAGGATTCAAAACGCTCCAAAGCACACCGAGGATGCTGCCCCGATATTTGATTTTGAAGTCGCGTCTCACAAGTTGCGCCAGCAGGAAGGAGAAGCGCCTCATGGAAATTATTTTCTTCAATAGATCCACGTTTTTCACCTTTCAAATTTGTTTCATCTATAGAATTTCGCTCAGAAAGCGCGCCAAAGCGTCGCGCCAGTTTGGAAGTGTCGGATACCCGTTTTCCGTTAACGAACGCTTCGACAGGCGCGAATTTTTCGGCCGCGATGCCCTAGAAGGGTATTCGCCGCTTGAAATGCGATCTATTTTACAGGACGAGCCTGTTATACGCATGATTTCTTCTGCAAACTCGGCCCACGAACAAAAGCCCTCGTTTGTCGCGTGGTAAAACCCGTAATTTTCGTTTTGAATCATCTGCAACAGCAAAGGCACTAAATCAGCGGAGTAGGTAGGGCTGCCGAATTGGTCATTTACAACGGGAATCCGATCTTCCGTTTGAGATAATTTAAATATGGTTCTTACAAAATTATTTCCGTTTTTCCCAAAAAGCCACGATGTTCGGACAATGAAAAAATCTTTCAATCTTTTTTGGACTTCAATTTCTCCGGCAACCTTAGACTTTCCGTATACAGAGAGGGGATTTACGGGGTCATCCGCTTCATAAAAACCCGGCTTGGTCCCGTCAAATACATAATCCGTGCTAATGTACATCATTTTCGCGTGCACCGTACTGCACGCGGTCGCCACATTTGCCGTTCCTTCCACATTGACGCGAAAACACAGCTCATGTTCCTCCTCAGCACGATCCACCGCATTGTAAGAGGCACAATGAATAACAGCATCAGGCCAGCAGCCGGAAATAAAATCGATCGTGGCCCTCTGGTCCGTCACATCGAAATCTTCCCGTCCGACGCCAATGCAGGATATACCGAGTTGGCGGGAATAATCAACTAGTGAGGAGCCTAGCTGACCGCGTGCGCCTGTTACCAATAGTTTCATAATATAATCTCCTATAATCTCCTTAACGATAGTCAGTAGTATTATTAGCGGTTACCATACATATGCTGATAGTAGTTTTGGTATTCTCCATTAATAATATGCTCCCACCACAGACGGTTTTCCAGATACCACTGGACTGTGCGTTTGATTCCATCCTCAAACTGGGTTGCCGGTTCCCATCCAAGCTCATTGTGAATTTTGGTCGGGTCGATAGCGTAGCGGCGATCATGGCCCGGACGGTCTGTCACAAATGTAATCAGACTTTCCGGCTTACCAAGCTCCTTCAGAATGGTCTTAACCACCTGAAGATTCGTACGCTCGTTGTGTCCGCCGATGTTATAGATTTCACCTTCACAACCTTTCCGTACGATGAGGTCGATCGCAGCGCAGTGATCCTCTACATACAACCAGTCACGCACGTTTTCCCCCTTGCCGTAAACCGGCAGGAGTTTGTCGTTTAGTGCATTTGCAATCATCAGCGGAATCAGCTTTTCGGGGAAATGGTACGGCCCGTAATTGTTGGAGCAGCGCGAAATGCTGACGGGAAGATGAAACGTGCGATGATACGCCAGTACAAGCAAATCTGCCGAAGCCTTCGACGCGGAATAGGGGCTGGAAGTATGTAGTGGAGTTTCCTCTGTAAAAAACAAATCCGGCCTGTCCAAAGGCAGGTCACCATATACTTCGTCCGTAGAAACCTGATGGTATCTTTGTATGCCGTATTTGCGGCAAGCATCCATCAACACGCTGGTTCCAAGAATATTCGTCTGCAAAAAAAGTCCCGGATTGTCAATGGAACGATCCACATGGCTTTCCGCGGCAAAATTTACAACAACATCCGGCTTTTCCGTTTCAAACAGCCGATAGACGGTATCTCTGTCGCAGATGTCGCCTTTTACAAAGGTAAAGTTTGGATTTTCCATCACGTCGGCAAGCGTTTCCATGTTGCCGGCGTAAGTTAAGGCGTCCAGACAGACGACCTTGTCCTCCGGATATTTCTCTAATATGTAATGGACAAAATTGCCGCCGATAAAACCGGCGCCGCCCGTAACCAGCAGTTTCATTTTTTCACCTCATAAACAAAATCAACGTCACTTTCAGATAGGAACGGCGCTTTCTGATCTTTTTCAGACAAAATCGGATTGTCAACACCCCACTCTACGCCGATTTCCGGGTCGTTCCAGCGGATATTCCGGTCGGAGGCAGGCGCATAAAAATTATCGGCCTTATACTGGAACTCCACATCGTCAGTCAGGGTTAAAAAGGCGTGCGCAAACCCCCGTGGAATCAAAAACTGCCGTTTGTTTTCCGCGGAAAGCTCCACACTCGCCCATTTCTTATAGGTTGGAGATCCTTTTCTCAAATCGACGGCTACATCTAGCACCGCACCGCGCGTACAGCGTACCAGCTTTGCCTGTGAGTCTTTCCCTTTCTGAAAATGCAAACCGCGTAGGGTTCCCTTCTTCGCGGAAAAAGACTGGTTATCCTGTACGAAGTCGTAAAATAAACCGGCTTCCTCCATTGCCCGTTTTGACCAACTTTCCATAAACCAGCCGCGACTATCTCCAAACACCTGTGGTTCAAGAATATAAACGTCCAATACGTCTGTCTTTATGACCTTCATTGTCTCACTCCTAATAGAGGATTCTGCCTTCTGCGACCTTTTTTAAGTGCGCACCATAGATTGATTTGCCGTACCGTTTCGCACAGTCGATCAAACATTCCTTTGATATCCAACCGTTTCGGTAGGCAATTTCCTCCGGTGCAGAAATCACGATACCCTCGCGCTTCTCAATGACTTTAACGAATTCTGCAGCATCACTCAACGATTCCACCGTACCGGTATCCAGCCAGGCAAAACCGCGGCCGAGCGTAACAACGTTCAGATTTCCCTGCTCCAAGTAGATGCGGTTCAAGTCGGTGATTTCCAACTCACCGCGCGCAGATGGCTTGATTGTTTTTGCATATTCACAAACATGGTGATCATAAAAATAAAGGCCGGTTACTGCGTAATTCGACTTTGGGTGCTGCGGCTTTTCCTCAATGGATACAGCCCGACCTTCCGAGTCAAATTCCACGATTCCGAACCGTTCCGGGTCGTCTACAAAATAACCAAAGACAGTAGCACTATCCGTCCTCTCGGCTGCTGAACGCAGATGACGAACCAAACCATTCCCGTAAAAGATGTTGTCACCCAAAATCATCGAACAACTATCGCCCGCAATGAACTCTTCACCCAAAATAAAAGCTTGTGCAAGGCCGTCCGGGGAAGGCTGCTCTATGTAAGAAAGGTGGATGCCAAAATTGGAGCCATCGCCCAGCAGACGCTTGAAATCAGGGAGATCCTTAGGCGTTGAAATAATCAGAATGTCACGAATACCTGCCAGCATCAATGTTGAAAGGGGATAATAAATCATCGGTTTGTCATATACAGGCAGAAGTTGCTTTGATGTTACAAGAGTAAGCGGATAAAGCCTTGTGCCACTACCACCTGCTAAAATAATACCTTTCATATCTTTTCACCATATCCAATAGTTATCATTTTTACTAATTTTACCTCAATATCCGATTAATAGCAAGAACAATCCTAGATTGTGCGTCCTAAATCTTTGTGTGAACCCAGAAAAGCTCCAGACGCTCCATAGGATTTCCCAACCGAGGGTTCGCATCGCCTTGTTGTTGCTCCAAGCTAGATGAAGGTAAGTTCACACCCAGGCGAACCTCTCCCAGCCACAGAAATGTCTCTGGTCGTTGCGATGGCCGAGTTCAAACTTGACGTTGTATCACGGAGTACGCAGCGGGATTAAATTGTGGGTAGCGGCGAGAACTTTCTCAAACGGACTTTTTTGTCTGACTGTTAAAAGATTCTGTTTTTCTTATTCTTGCACGGTCATAAGCGTAATACGGAAAGGAAGCGGGGATATTTTAATCTGGTTATCTCCAAGCTTTCCTTCAAAATCTCCTCTTCCCCGCAAAAATTCCGGCAACGCGACGAAACCTGTCCCACGATTGTAAACATATTCGATCCATCCCCCTCATAGAATTTACCAGTCCAACAAAGAGGGGGAGTAAATTTGAAACAGGGACAGGTTCTACATATTACGTTCCATAACCCGAATACCGACGAAGAAACCGCCAAATACCTGACAAAGCTGATCGCGGAAAATATTGCGGAAAAGATCATTCAGAAACAGGCAATCCGGCAATACGCAGCCGATTCCAGCTTACCCTCCTCCCCGGTCAGCCTGACAATGTAATCAATATTAAGCTATGGACGTATCGTGCGTCTTGATTAAAATTGAATGATAGCACAAGGGCAGAACGAACGACTTCGTTCTGCTTTCGTTTTAAAGCCAAAAAACGTTTTGCATTTTATTAGGAAAGGTGATCGTATGAAAGCAGTTGCCTACTGCCGGGTATCCACCAACAAAGAGGAGCAGCTCGACAGTCTGGAAAGCCAGCAGCAATTCTTTCTGGAATACGCAAAGCACAATCAATACAATCTCGTAAAAATCTACGCCGATGAAGGCAAAAGTGGAACAAAAATGAAAAACCGCACCCAATTGCTCCGTCTGCTCGCAGACGCGCAAGCCCATCAATTCGATGTTGTACTAATCAAGGACGTTTCCCGCCTAGCCCGTAACACCGTAGACTTTCTGACCAGCATCCGTAAAATGAAAGCGCTTGGCATCAAAGTCATTTTCGTAAATTACGATCAGACCTCCTCCGACAGTTCCGAATTCATGCTTACTATGCTTTCCGCCATTGCCCAGGAAGAAAGCTCGAATACTTCAAAGCGTGTGAAATTCGGCAAAAAACAGAATGCGGAGAAAGGCCGGGTGCCCAACCTTGTTTACGGCTATGACAAGATTCCGGGAGACTATTTCAACCTAAATATTAACGAGCAGGAAGCAAAAGTCGTTCGTGAAATTTTCAATCTCTATCTGGAAGGAAACGGGGAGACGGTCATCGCGGTCGAGCTGAACCGGCGTGGGCTGAAAACCAAGCGCAATTGCAACTGGAGCCAAAACGCGGTCGCCCGCATCCTGAGCAATGAAATCTATATTGGAAAAATCGTCAACGGGAAACAGGAAGTAGCAGATTTCTTAACCGGAAAGCGCCGGCGGCAGGACGAAAGCAAATGGCTGGTCACGGAATGCCCAGAGCTACGGATCATCGATGACGCTACGTTCCGACGCGCACAAGCTCTAATCGCACAGAAACGGGAGACTTTCAAGAACAGCGGGAGGCGCAACAGCCAAAAAAACATTTTCAGCAAACTGATTAAATGCACCTGCTGCGGCAACTCGTTCCGGCGCTCCGTCCGTATCTTTAAAAATACCTATATCAAATGGTCATGCGCCGGGCGCAGCGCGAACGGAGTGGATACCTGTCCGAACCGCACAATCCTGGACGAACAGGAACTGTTGGATTCCATCCGCTCGTATTTCCGTAAAATCCTGTCGGACAAGCCCAACGTAATTCGCGGCATTGTGGCCGAATTTAATCGCCAGTATCGTACCAAAGACCAGAACCAGGTATCCGAGCGGGAACTTACCGCCCGGCTGAACAAAGAAAGGCGTTCTAAAAAGAAGTATCTGGAAATGTATGAGAACGAGATTATCACGATGGAAGAGTTGCGTAATAAGACAAAAGAGCTCAACGACTCCATTTCCAGTCTGGAAAAGGAACTGAAACTGGTAAGGAACCACATCAGCAAAAGCGACCTGCTGGAAAACGGACTGAACGAGACCTTCCGCGACATTGACGCCATTCTCAAAGCGGACACCACCTCAAACAATCTGCTCCACCGGGTACTGGACTGCATTCGGGTTGACGAAAGCGGGAACGTGGATATTTACCTCAAGGTGCTGCGCGAGGCCGGCCTGCCGGAATCCGTCCATTTAAGCGACAACCGTACATAAAGATGTGGCGCAGCGTTTAAAATATGTCGACCCGCAGCTATACAGGCAGGTAAAGCAGGTGCTTGATATTAATAAAGCACAGCGCCATATAAGGGGCGGAATGGCGACCAGGCTAAAATACAAAAAGGGTGAATAAACTGCTGATATTTCAAGACTTCGAAGAAAAGGTGCTTTACACTTTCTGTAAAGCACCTTTTTCGTAAACATGAAAACCGGCCGTGAAGCAGCGAGTTCGTTATCTGCGCATTGTAAGAATAACTTCCCTGCCCTGATACGTCGCCGTTAAACCCTCCGCCGGGAAGGAAGGCGTAAATGTGCTCGCTTTCACAAAATCATCCGGTTCCGCAATCTCAATATACGTAGAGCCAACCACCGAGCCGTTGTACAAGAGCTGAACCTGAACTTGCCCCACATTCCCGTTGGAGGTAAACAAACCGGTTTGATCAATCGTGCCAAGGCTTTCATCGGAAAGTGCCCATGAAAGGCCGCTTTCCGGCAATTTTGCTGGAGCGCCCGAGCGATCCAGCCCTTTTGCGCTCATCTGTACAACGGATCTAGGGAGATAAGATTTATCGTAGGGCGTTATATAAGCCGCCGCAAAATTCCCGTCCGGCTTTGCATTGGAAAGGAAAAGCCAACTATTTGCAACACGGCGCTCCCGTCCGTCCGAAGGATGGTTTTTTATCGTCATGCTGGTATCTCCGGGGGTTCTTGTCAGGAACGTTGCGGAACCTCCGCCATCCAGATTGCCTGCCCAGACTGCGCCCATATCCTTCATCATCTGTGCAATCTGTTCCAGCGTCATGCCGTGGGAATAGGGATCCTTCCGGCCGTCGTTCATGACAAAGAAAACCGACTGATCCTCGCGGACGCCCACCGCCAACCGGGGGGCACGCGTATCGCTTTTGTCCGGATTTACGATTTTTCCGTTCTCTACAAGAATGCTGTGAATTCCCAGAGCCTGCTGAATTTGACCCTTATTGGTTTCATAGGTTTGACGGTCGCCGTAAATCAGCGTGCCATCCTTTTTTATTCCAAAAAATTTCCACCATGTCCGGATGGGAGCATATTTATGGATTTCTTTCCCATCCTTAACGACGACACCCCAGGGGTCGCCCGTCCGCATATTATACATATCGCCGTTAACTGCCGCAACAACGCGTTTGCCGTTGCTGATCGCGGCGTTTGCCTGTTCTTTTACCGTCGCAAGACCTATCTTGCTGCCGTCGTTCGGCGTTCCCACCGCAAGAGATATATCAAGCTCACTAGGCTTAAATTCCAGAGCAAAGCATGCCTGCCGGTTCCCGTCGCTGCTTTTATAAGAGAATTCCTTTTGCGTAAGCCCCGGAACAATCGTTGTTTTCACTTCATTGACCACGGAAGCCGCCATTGACGTGGATATATCTGGCGCACCAAGGGCTTTCACGGGAACGGCAGCCGTAATCTGCACTGCCGCCAGGCAAGCGGCAGCCGCACAGAAAATGGTCTTCTTCATTTTACACCATGTTTCTTTTTTCATAAAATCTCCTGATCCCTCCAAGTAATATGATTCCAATTGTTCTGACTGAAAATATTATAATACAATATTTGCCGGATTCTGTTAAATACGTATTAACAGTGAAGAAAAAAGGGATATATTTCCTGAACGATGCTTAATACGGCTTTTGAAAACAGGAACAAAGGCATATCCACAATGGCGAACCGAGTATCCCGGAACGGACAGGTTTGCAAATTTCCTGCAAGACCTGCATGGTACATTTTCTGCAGGCAAAAACGCATAATTTCACAATCTTGTCAAATATTAGATGTGATAATTTATCTTCAGAGGGTGAAATCATGGGAAACAGCGAAAACACAAACGAAGCACAGGGAAAGATCAAATTCACCAAACAGATTCAGGAAAATATCAGACAAATAAAAAACGAATTTGCAAAGGATGAAACGCTGGTTTTGCGAAAGCTGGAAAATCCCGACGTTGGCGAGAGCTACATTGTCTATATCGACGGCATGGTAAATAATCGATTAATAAACCAGGACGTTATCCGGCCATTTCTGGAATTCCATCCAGAGCCGCATGAGACCGTAACGCTCGACGTGATCCAGGATCAGGTAATGCTGTCCAACAGCGTGGAACGGACTTCCGATCATGACAAACTGATTCAAGCAATTGTTTACGGGGATACTCTTTTGCTAATAGACGGCATTGAAGATGCATTAATACTTAACACGAAGGGCTGGACGAGCCGTTCTATCTCAGAACCGGAAAACGAAAAGGTTTTACGCGGCCCCCGCGAGGGCTTTACAGAATCAATCATTACCAATCTTTCGCTGATCCGGCGCAGGATCCTTACATCCGACCTAAAAATGGAATTCGAAACATTTGGTACAAGGACCAATACAAAAGCCTGTATTTGCTATTTGGACTCCATTGTAAATAAAGATGTGCTGGCCGAGCTAAAAAAAAGAATCCATATGTTTTCAATTGACGGTGCTCTGGATTCAAATTACATCAATGAGTTTATAAAGGATTCGCCATACTCCCCATTTAAAACAGTCGGCACCTCCGAAAAACCAGACGCTATCGCAGCGAAGCTTTTGGAGGGCAGGGTTGCCCTGTTGATCGACGGATCCCCCAGCGCAATTACGGTTCCGTATTTGTTCACAGAGAACTTTCAAAGTGACGAGGATTATTACCTGAACTATTATTTCACTTCTATAAACCGTCTGCTTCGCTACATGGCCTTTATCATGGCAATCAGCATTCCCGCAGTTTATATAGCCCTTACCACCTTCCATCACGAAATGCTTCCCCTTGCTTTAACAATGAGTATCTCAAAGGCCCGTCAGGGAGTGCCGTTCCCAACGGCGATCGAAATGACTATCATGCTGGTCGTATTTGAAATGCTACGGGAATCCGGTGCAAGAATGCCGGGTTCAATGGGGCAGGCGCTGAGCATTGTGGGCGCGCTGGTAATGGGGCAGGCGGCAGTTTCCGCAAAAATCATCAGCGCACCAATGATCATTATTGTTGCAACCGCCGGAATATGCGGGGTAATGTCGCCTCGTCTAAAAGGTGCCATCATTCTTCTCCGTTTTATATTTCTTATAATGGCCTCTTTTTTCGGCTTGTATGGCTTTATGTTTGGAGCGCTTGCTCTGATGATTCATCTTTACAGTATAAGCTCTTTCGGTGTACCGATTATGAACAGCAGCTACACAAACACACTTCAGGACAAAAAGGACATCATGGTCAGAGCCCCGTGGTGGTTTATGAAAAAACGGCCGAAGTATCTTTCTGAGGACCCCATAAGACAACAATCTACAAGGAGCAATAAATGAAAACAGCAAAACGTTTTTGTATCCTCATACTGATCATGAATATGATGCTTTTAGGCGGTTGCTGGAATTACCATGAACTGGAGGATATGTCCCTTGTGACCGGAGTTGCCATTGATAAGGGGATATCTGGGCATACCTATCACCTTACCTTTGAATTTGTCGATCTTACCGGCGATCAAATAAAGTCCAAGCTCGTCGAATCCGACGGAAATTCGATTTTTGACTGCATCCGGAATGTTACCAGTAAAGGAGAAAAAAAGTTAAATTTCACCGAATGTAAAGTAATCATAATCAGCCAGGATTTGGCCGCTCAGGGAATTTCCCCTTTTCTGGACTGGTTTATCCGCGACCATGAGCCCAGAATGAATCTGAATTTAATCATCTCAAAAGAAAAAACTGCTAATAAAATTTTACAAGAAAAGCCGATAACAGACGAGTTGATTTCTTTGGAAATCTGGAAAGCATTAAATAGGAATGTCACCAATTTGGGAAAAGTGCCCTGCGTGGAATTATATCAGGCCATTAACATGCTTTCCGATAACGGAACCTCGCTCATCCTCCCCACAATTCGGATTGAAAAGCTTCCTACCTCCACAGCATTGGTTCTGGACGGCACCGCGCTTTTTGAAGGCGAAAAGCTCTTTGGTTATATTGATAGTGAAAAGACCAAATATCTGCTGTTTATTAAAAATCAGATTGACGGGGGGCTCCTACTGGTGGATACGGATTCCGGAAAACTCACCCTTGAAATCGTGGAAAACGTCACAAAACTGACGCCAAAAATCGAGAACAATGAGCCCTCGGTAGATATCAAAATCAAAATGCGCGCCATGCTGTCGGAAGATCAGTCTTCAACAGATCATAACACCTCCGATGGTATTAAAAAAGTCCAATTGGACGCAGAGAAAACGTTGACAAATAATATTTCCGATCTGATCACATCGGTTCAAAGCCAAACCGGCAGCGACATTTTTGGATTTGGTTCCCTGTTCTACCAGAACTATCCGGAATATTGGAAAAAAGAAAAGCTAAAATGGAAGGAGCAGTTTCCGAAATTAAAATGTACAGTAAGTGCATCAGTGAAAATTGAGAACACAGAGCTTTTAAAAGAAAAAATTAAAGTTGGTGGTTAAATGGATTCTTTTATTGTTTTTTTAATCTTATATACCCTCTTTATCATCTTTGACCTGGTTCCCAGCTTTAAAAAAGAAGAAAAAAAAGTCCTTTTTTTTTCAATTCCCGTTTACATCCTGACATTTATGCTGGATACGATGTTCAGCTTTGGTTCAAACCTGGTAAATCCAAATCAGGCTATCACGGAATTTATTTCATCCGTTTTCCATATTGCTTCATGAGGTATCGCCATGACAAAACAAACGATTACAGAAAAACAGCTTCGGAGCCTCCTGTGCGTATTTTGGGGCGGAAGTTTGATGGTAAGCACTTCCAGTTCAGATGTAAACCAGGATTTTTGGATTTCCATGCTGATTGCGGGCGTACTAATCATCCCGCTTTTCCTGATCTATACACGAATTTTTACCCTTTATCCCAATAAAAACTTTTTTGATATACTGAGCATGGTATTCGGCAAGGTTATTGGAAAAATCATATGCTTTGTATATGTCCTTTTCACGATTCAAATCGCTGCGATTTTAATGTATATTTTTTCCTCGTTTATCCGCATGCTGAACATGCCTGAAACACCGGAAATTGCAACAGTTGCGCTCATCTCCCTTGTTGCGATCATGTGCGTTAAACAAGGCCCGGAGAATATTGCAAGAATGTCGAAGGTTGTCTGGGAATTCATCTTCGTAGCCATCTCTTTAACATTTGTTATCGGGTTAAGAAAGATGGATTTTAACAACTTAAAACCGATTTTGGGCGTGGACTTAAAAACCATACTCGGTGGAGCGGTCACTTTTTGCCTGCTTCCTCTCGCTGAAATTCCACTCTGCCTCCCGTTTTTCTCGTGTATGGACAGCAGCGCGAATTTTAAAAAAATCTTTATAAAAGGTTCTTCCCTTTTTATTTTTCTTACTACGCTGGCAAATATCCGAAATACCGCCGTTATCGGGTTTCCTTGCTCCAACATGCTTTTCTTTCCGTCTTATGCGTCCGTAAGCCTGCTTTCCGTCGGAGAGTTTTTCACTCGGTTCGAAGTAATTATCGGTCTGAACCTGGTATTGGCGGGACTTATAAAAATCTGCGTTTGCTTGTATACCGCTTCCTCGGGTTTAGCAAAAGTCATAAATCTGGAGGATCACAAGCCGCTCATAATTCCTTTGGCGCTGATCACAATCACCTTTTCGCTGATGGCACAGTCGAATGTGCAGGAACTGTTTCGGTTCCTCAGCGTCTATCCGATTTATGCCTTCCCATTTGAAATCATTTTGCCCATTATCATTCTGATCGGTGCGGAAATCCGGACTAGGACATCCAAAAACGGCGGTTCCGGCGGCCAAGCGACGGAATCCGGAAACCAGGCGCAAAACCCCGTGGACGAAAAAATACCCGAACCGAAGCACCAAAAGAAAAGCCCCTACGCCTCGGTATAATCGAAGCAAAGGGGCTTTCGCAAAATGATTTACTTAACGGCGGCCTTCTTATTCAGGACTTCCCTTGCATTTACCGGAATCTGAATCACCCGGCTCAACGGTTTCCAAACAAAAATGGAAATTCCAAAATCAACCATGCTGTGAATAATGGTTCCTACACCAACAAGCAGCAGGACGCTGGTAAAATAGCCATGCGCATAATAATCTGTCGGCATACGGTTGCCAAAATAGAATAGGGTAACCACGGTAATCTCACTTACGGCATGGATCACCGCAAGCAGCAACCCGAAGCCCGCGGTTTTTGCAAAGGAAGAAAGCAGGCTTGTATTCTTCTTTAAAAGCAACGCCCCGACCATTGCGAACAGCACATGGCTGAAAGCGCGAAGCACAATCACAATCGGAAAACCGGCAAAGAAAAACCCGAGCGTTGTCCCGACCGACACTGCCAGCGCAACAGGCGGAGAAATAAAAAGAGCCATAAAAGTCGGTACGTGGCTCGCCAAAGTAAACGAAGCCGGTTCCAGAACAATTTTCGGTGCGAACATGGGAATCACAATCCCGATTGCACAAAGCAACGCCGCAATAACCATGCTGATCAATTTTGTTTCCTTTTCTCTCATATACGTCCCTCAATTCAAACAGCAAGCAGATATTTACACATGTCTTGACACTTGCCATTTGTATTGTAAAGGATAAAATGCCGTTTGTCAAGGGATTTACTTTTCAAACAGGATTCCGTCTTTTCGAAGCGCGCCGAGAACGCGCTCGTATGCTTCCTCGGAAGGACAGGAAAGCGTGTGAAGATGGACCCCTCCCGTTAGGTCGCACAGGGGAAGCGCTTTTTCCTTTTCCAGTTTTTCCATAAAACAATCTGCGTCGTACCGGGAGAAAAGGTGGAGCTGACCCGAAATCTGCCCGTAAACCACATGCTCCACGATGACGTCAATAACGCCGCAGCCGTTGTCCACGATTACATAAAGCTCCCGGAGCAGGTTGTCCCGTCCGTGCCGGCACGCAATGGTCTTTATAAGACGCCCGGCCTGCGCGGCAGCATCCGCCAGAATATACCCCCGTGGCGTCGCTGCTATGGCATGATTTGCTGCTCTGAGCAGAGCGATATCGCCCACTATGATTTGACGGCTGACATTAAACCGGCCCGCAATCGTACTTGCGCTGACCGGCTGCGTACTCCCCCGTAAAATGTCGAGTATTTCTTCACGTCTTTGCGTGGCTTCCATTCATCATCCCGCCTTTTCCTGTACTCTTACCGCCAGCCGTCCGCCCGGCTGCATAGGATATGAAACCTATTTTCGCTTTTCGCTGAAAATTTCGCAGATTAAAATTATCCTAGTATCATTCTATTAGGAACAAACGATTTTATTGCCATGCGGAATCCTCAACGGTTACAAAATATTTTTCCAACAAACGAACCGGGTGGTACGATAGTTTTGATTTTCGTAGGCCGGGATCGCCGGCATCATCCTCGCGGTTAATATAGCGGACATTCTCCGTCACTTCGTGAAGGGCGAATTGCTTCACCATCATTTGGTAAGAGCCCTGGTATTCCTTCAACGCCTTTTCGATATGGACAAAAAGCGTATCCCCGACAATTTCACCAATGGAAAACGCAATGATCTGCCCGTCCACTTCCAGAAAACCGCCAAGCAATCCGAAGCGTACAAAATGCGTCAAGATTTCTTTTGCGCGCAGGGTTTCTTCCCTTGCAATGGGATTGTCTTTGACATGCTCTGGGGCATAACGGTCAAAAAATTCGATTACCCGCCCGATATTGTCCTTATTCATAGTGACATAACGGAAATCCGGATAAAGCTTTTGGAACTTATTCACATGATTCCTCTGCCCGCTGAATCTTCTGCCGGCAAAGCTGCGCATATCCTCCGCAATATAAAGGTAATCAAAACTATCGCGATTTTGGGTATAGGCAACTGCATCGCCATAGCGATTCTTCAGGATGGCGAGCCCTTCCTCCGGCACAGCACAAAACGCAAGATGCATTTTATTTCGACGGGCATAGTGCTCCAGCGTTTCCAGCGCGTCTTCTGTGGAACCGCATCCAGTCGGCAATGTAAAAGCGGTCTTTCCGTTTACATACCTCACCTTAAAAAACAGCTTATCACGATTAACTGCGTATTCGCTGTAGAAAAATTTTCTCCACATAAATATACCGGCGAGTGTATAGTCACAGGTTCTGAACTTTTGGCATTGAAAATATCTGGAAAATTCGGAAACATTATCTGCTTCAATCGGTTGAAATGCCAGCATAAAAACTCCTTAAAAACTTAAAATTTAACTTCTTTTATTATAGCACAAAAAATTCTGACAGATACACAAAAGAGCATATACGAAAAGCCTTTTGCGGTTTTCCGATATGCCCTTTCTTAAATCCGTTATGTTATTGCAACCATCCTGCCGCTCACACCGTGAGGCACAACCCCACTTGCCACAACGACCTGCGTTTGCACGGACTGACCACTACTGGTTTCAAAAATTACATATCCGGTTCCCTCGGCACCCGCCTCAACCAAATACAGGTCGGTACCCTTCTGGTCCTTTCCGGCGTAATTCACCGTGGTACAACTGTTTGCGGAATGTACATTCAGGCCTTTCCGATCCAAACCGTAAAATTTCACTCCGATATAATACTTGCCGCCGGGCCCCATAGTGTAGAAAGAAGTATCCACCACAATGCATCCCGCCGCAACCGTTACAATCATCTTCTGACCGCCGATGTCAATGGTGACCTGCCCTTTGGAAACGCCGGTGACCGGATACAGCCACCCTTTTTTCCCGTCCTTATTGTATGCGGAGGGTTTCCCAACCACGGCAATCTCTGAATTGTAGGACATAGCAGACGGAGCGCTTGTGGAATCCGTCATAGCCAAAACGTAATAGACATTCCCCTTGCCGACCGTCACCGCGCTGGTATCAAGGGAAAGGCTTCCCCCAAAACTCTGCGAAGCGGAGCCGGTTGTAAGGATACAGTAATCGGATTTATAATCAGCCAGCCTGGTTCCCCGGCTGTCTACCAGATACGCCACAAGCGTGGCCTTGCCGGTCCCGTTTCCCGAGGCTGTTACGGTGCAACTGCGTTTCTCGTTATTGGGGCTAATGGTAAACGCGGAGGTATCTCCGTGCAGTTCCCACACCAATTTGGTGCCGTCCGCAAACTCAGAAAACGCAGGCTTTATGGTTGTCTGTATCGTAGCGGATTTGCCTTTTTCAAGGTACAGGGAGGAATTACTCAGCGTAACGCCTTCCTTTAAGGTGCTTGTCAGGACAAAATCTTCATAGTCACCGGAAGCCTTCTTTTCCAGTTCGTAATCGTAAATCATGGGCTCGTCCCCCGTAAGCACTCCGCGGTCCGCCTTAAAAGCCGTTATTCCACTGCGAACCGGGTTGATAAAAGAAAAAAGAGGCTTATCGGTTATTGCGTTGTGAATCGTCAACTTTCCTGCTGTATAGGAAAGCGTACCCGGCCCGGTGAGCGTATCAATCTCCAGAGGATAATTGGTTGTAAATTCTCCCTTTTGCGCGATCACCAGTTTTCCCGCTTTTATTTTCCCGCTGGCGGTAACCGCGCTGCTACCATCAACATTAATCGTCAGCATATTGGAAATCGTCGGCAGCGAACCCTTATAGCTTTTTAAATTCAGTTCCGCCATATTCTGCCCGTCGATTTCCTTTATTTTTGCATTTTGATTGTTCAAGCTTACGGAATTGCCCGCTTTCAGGGCGCCGGAAATATAAGCCCCGCTGCTGGAAGTCACTTCAATATCCTGCGCAGTTACGGAACCGTAGATCGTAATTTTCCCGTTCACGGTCACCTTTTGGCCGGTCTCAACATCCCCTTTGATCGTGCCTGAAGTTAACGTCAATCCGTTTGAGGCATTCACGCCGCTCATTGTTCCGCCCTTGATTTCCGCGGTACCGTCGCAGTCGATTTTCCCCATCGTACCGCCGGAAACCGTCAGCTTTGAGCCGCTTCCCATCACTTCAACGTCTTTAATATCCCCCGCTTTTATCGTCAGGTTCCCTGTGAAGGAAACTTTTTTATTGGTTACTTCCCTAAAACTGGCCTCGTTCCATTCAGCCCCCCAGGCCGAAGAAGGCCCCAGGTACGTTTTGGCGCCATGCTTATCCACAATTCCGTCGCTATCCGCCGCATAGGCCGCCACCGGTATCGAAACGGCAATCAGCGCCACCGACAGAAGCATCGAAAGAAATTTTTTCATGTTAATCCCCTTTCCTATATTCCGTTTTTCCGGCAAAAGGGCCGGATTCACCATATCCCAGTTTTCATCTCATTTTATATATCGTCCGTTCTCTTGTTTTTTTAAGGAAAAAAACAAGATTTCTCCGCCGGCGGATATAAAAGAATTTTCCGTACCGTTCGCGGCATACTAAAAATACGCAAATGAACGCTTGGAGAGAAGAAGATGAACAAGAACGAAAAAGGGCTGTCGGCCTGGCAGCTAACCATGATGGCTCTGGGAACAGTAATCGGGGGTTCTTTTTTCCTCGGTTCCGCCGTCGCCATACACGCCGCCGGACCGTCGATTATCCTTACCTATATCATCGCGGGCGTACTGACGTATTTTATCCTGTTCGCTTTGTCGGAGCTGACCGTTGCCAATCCCGGAGCCGGTTCCTTCCGAAGCTTTGCGGCAAAGGCTTTCGGGCAGGGAACCGGTTTTGTTGTGGGATGGGTTTACTGGACAGGCATGGTTCTTGCCATGTCCAGCGAAGCTACCGCAGCATCCATTCTCATACGGGAATGGTTCCCCGGCCTTTCCCTGCCTGTTCTGGGAAGTGCTATTATCATCGGGGTCACACTACTAAACCTTCTGGGGGCAGATCGCCTCAGCAAGCTGGAAAGCGGGCTTGCCGCCGTAAAGCTCCTGGCCATCCTGTCCTTTATTGGAATTGCGGCGCTGCTGATTTTGGGGTTCTTTCCGGGTAAAGCCGCCGTAGGCTCCGGGGAGGTAACCCGCGAGCCCTTTATGGCAGGCGGCATTAAAAACATCGCAGGAAGCATGCTGATCGTTATGTTCTCCTATGCCGGTTTCGAAGTAATCGGATTAGCCGCTTCGGAGGCGGACAACCCCATTGTAACCGTCCCGAAGGCGATTCGTTACACGGTTTCCTCCCTGCTGGGCTTATATATCCTTGCCATTGCGGTACTGCTGCCGCTCATCCCTACTGCACAGGTCAACGACAGCATCAGCCCGCTGGTGGCCGCTTTGAACCGGCGTGGAATCAGATGGGCGGGCGCGGTTATGAATCTTGTATTGATCACCGCGATTTTATCCACTATGCTGGCGGCGATGTTCGGACTGGGCAGGATGATGCGGTCGCTTGTCGAAGACGGCCTCGCTCCCATATGGCTGAAAGACAACCGCGACGTTCCGTACCGCGGGATTCTTTTTTCGGGCTTCTCCATGCTGCTGGGACTGGGGCTCGGCCTTTTATTTCCCCGCGTCTACCTGTTTTTAATCAGTTCCGGCGGTTTTGCCCTTCTTTTCACATACGCCGTGATTATGGCCACCCACCTCCGGCTACGAAGGAAATACGGCTGCCCCCCGAACGGGAAATGCCAGTTGTGGGGCTTTCCGTTTACGTCCCTGCTCGTACTAATCGTTTTGATTATCGCCATTCTCAGTATGCCCTTTGTATCCGGACAGGAAACCGGGCTGATTGCCGGGCTGGTTATGGTCGCCTTTTATACGTTGTGCTACCTTGCCGTGCGGCATTACAGCCGAAAAAACGAGCCCGTGAAAGCGCAGGATTTTCCATCCGGCCTTTCCAGGCTTTCTATGGAATCTTCCGACGAACTGGTACAGGATAAAAGGAAAAAGAAGTAGTTTGCAAGCTCCCCCTGTTTCGGGGGAGCTTTGTTTCTTTCATTGTTTTTATACATATTATATGGAAAATAAAAGGCACGCACCATATTTTTGTCAAATAAACTTGTATTTTGGATATGTTTGGGATAATATTATGTATAGAATATCCTTGATATAAAGGAGTTCCACCTGTTTCGAATCTTTGTAGGGAGTGTTTGTAATGGAAAACGATGTAATGCTGGAGAAACTCCAAATCCCACGGTTCGGTGAGCGGATTATACAGAGAAACAGGTTATTGCAAAAGATGCTGTCATACCATGAAAAAACGGCAACCTGTATCGTTGCGCCGGCGGGATACGGAAAAACCGTATTGGCCCAGCAATTTGTCCGCAATACCGGTCTCCCTTGCCTATGGTACCAGTTGGATTCCACCGATAATGATTCCGGGCAGTTTTTTCAATACTTAACGAGCGGCTTCGCACTCGCTATCCCGGGATCCCAGATAGAGATTCCGCGCTTCCGTCTGGAGGAAGCAACATCGGGAAATTGCTTTGACCGTCTGCTTCCCCAGTTTATCCACGAACTGGAACAAAAAGCCAAGGATGGTTTCATCCTTGTTTTCGACGACTTCCATTTTATTAACGAACCCGAAATTCTGAATTTTATGGAAGCCTTTCTGAAAGGCCTGCCGTCCGGCTGCCATACCGTCCTTATCTGCCGGTACCTGCCGGATCTGCCGCTCAGCCGTCTTCGCGAACAAGACAGAATTCTTGACATCAGCCGCGATGAGCTGGCATTCAGCTTGGAAGAAACGAAGGCTTTGCTTTGTACCGGAAAAGGCCTTTCCTGCACAGACAGCATCCTGAAAAATATTGACCGGAGCATCAAGGGATGGCCTTTAGGGCTGTTCGCCATCCTTCTTGCGTTTGAACATGCACACCCCCAGCAATTCCCGCACACCTTCTATAAAAGCCGCATTGCGCTGTTTCATTCTTTCTTCCGAGATGTTTATGAAAATCTGCCGCAAAAAATACAGAACTTTTTAAAAAACACCTCCGTTCTGGAGTATCTTACGCCGAAAGCCTGCGATTTCCTGCTTGGAACCAATGATGCCGCGGACATTCTTTCCGATCTGCACAGAAAGGATTTTTTCATTGCCTTCAACGACGGGCATGGCGGTGTTTCCTATCGCCTGCATGCGGTGTTCCGCGAGTTTTTGCTGTCCTTGGTGGACAACCCCCGCGAAATCTTTGTAAAAGCCGGAAATTATTTTGAAGGAATCAATTCTCCAAAGCAGGCCGTCCAGTTTTATTATTCGGCGGACCGGCCGGACCTTATGGAAAAGGCGGCCCGAAAAGCGGTCATCCCCGTCCTTTCGCAGGGCAAAATAAAAACGGTGAAGCGCTGGCTGCACTATCTGGAGGAAAAGCATTGCCTGAACAGTCCGGAGCTTATTTTCGCACAGGATACTGTTTTATCCGCCGGCAGCTCCGAATTTCAGAAACGGATTGAACACGCCATCTGTCTGTAGATTAGCAAAAGCGTGCGGAAGTGGCCGTAACAAGACACATAGTCAAAATGATATAAAAAAGGTGCGAGTTTTCATTCGCACCTTTTCTTTATGCAACTTTAAAATCCTGCAAAGCGGGACGCAGATACCTTGAGATTTTATCCTTTCTATTCGTTTCCATTATATTTTCATTTTGTATCTGGCGCCCGCCTTTACTTTGCAGCAGAGGTTGGTTTATCCCAACCGTATTTTTCGATTACGGCCCTTGTATTGGTTGCATTAGAATAAAGGTCAAAGCTGCTCGTTCCGGCAATATCGATTTTACCGCTGTATCCGCCGAGAAGCGTTTTCAGTTTCCCATCCTTCAAAGTGATCGAATCCGCGTAGCGGAAGTTGACTTGCAAATAGTTCGTTTCATCGCGGTATGGATTATACTTGTAATCGACGGCTCCGTTAAGGCAATCCTGCCGTAATGCTTCCAGCAATTCCTTCTTTTCGTTTCGGGTTAAAACGAGGGGAGATGCTTCTGCAAGTGACTTGTCATCTTTTGCAACCGACGAAATACTTACACTTTCAAAATATTCCGGTTCAAGATAGAACAAAATATTTGCGGTCTCTTGATATTCCTGAATTCCGTTAATCTGCTTTATCATCTTATCCCACGGGTTTTGATCCGTATCCTTTTTGCCTTGGATATGAAAACGAGGATAAGAACGAACAACCACACCGCCGTTTTTCAAGTGATAGGTAAGGGTAAAGCTGCTGTATCCCATATCATTCACGGAGTAAGGAAATCTTGTTTCCCGGTTGTTTTCCACAAAGGCACGGTGAGCCGTCAAAACCTTTTCAATGTTCTTCCTTTCTTGAATGGTCGGGGAAAGCTCGCCTATTTTTCGGAAATGTTCGCTTTCGCTTGTAGTGTAAAAATAAATATCGTGATCCTTGGAATCAGCCACACTAACACTCTGTACCTCGACAGCATTTGGAATGCGGGTATCGTATCCAAAAAATCCGGTTGCCAGCACGGCATAGAACACCACAAAAGACGCCGCGAATACGCCGTACCATGAAAAGCTTTTCCGCATATGCTGGAAACCGCGCGAATACAGCGCCTCCGCCACAATGTGCGCGGCCAGCGAACCGGAAACAACGCCGATAAAGAAGCTGGCCTGCATACCGGTCGCGAACATGAGCATCAGGCCAAAGCCAATGCCGGCCACCGCCGTTACCATGAACCGAATGATAATTTTGGGAATTGGAAAAGCAAAATTGCTCTCCGCACACTCACTTTTGCGCTTGCGGCAGAGAAGAACGGACGCGCCAAGCAGAAGCAGCGTGCACAAAATCCACCAGATATAAAAGCCGGCGGAAACGCCGTCTGCCGGATTCCATTCGCTCCTATAGGAAGCGCACAACGGAAGAAACGCCGCGGCAAACGGAGAAAACGCGGTAAGTATAGTGGATTTCAGCGCCGCAGTAACCCGCAGCCCCGGAAGAATGCAGGACGCCAGCACATCGGACACGTAAATCAGAAGCGGATATGCGGCGTTCACACCGATAATCGAAAGCACCATATCAAAAGAAGTGCCGCTGCACACAGCCATAAATACGGAAAAAGTCAGAGCCGCCGCAGTCATCAGCAAGGTCCAGAACATCCTGTTAAAGACAAAATGGAAGCTGTACTGCAAGTTGACATGGTAGGAAAATCCAATAGCGAATACAAGCACAAAATTCAAAATAACCGGCACAAGAAGCGCCGTCAACCCCGCGCAGTACCGTCCGAGCAACATGGGAGTACGCCGAATCGGAAGGGAATGGAACAAATCCACGCTGCGCTTCCGGTGCAGGTAAGAGAACAGCATAACGGCTACAACCACCGTAAAAATCAGGATAAGCGGTATAATAAATATCAGGATAAAGGAAATGTAACCGAAACAGGCGCTATCCAACGTTTCCTGGGTAAAAGCCTCCTGATGATTGTTCTGCACGTTCCACATGGCGACCATGAAAACCATCGGGAAAACGATAAACAGGAGAAGCGCAAGCAACCCCATCATGCCGCGGACTTTTTTTAACGCCAGCCGGAAGGTTATGGTAAACTCTTTCCAACTGTCAGCTGAGAATATTGTCGATGTCATAGCCGGCCACCTCCATTTCACTAATAAATACTTCCTCGAGCGTAAGCGGCAATATTTCGACAAAAATCGGATTGAACGAATTGATTTTCTCTAAAATCTCTTCCTTTGAGCCACGCACGACAAGACTGACCAGCGAGCCGTGTTTTTCCATTTTTACAATGTCCAGCGGGGCAAAATCGCGGATATCCGGCGTCGGCTTCAGCACCGCCTGAACCTTATTGATTCCCAGTTTCATTTCGTCCAGATCACGTTCAAAAACCACCCCGCCCTTGTGGAACAGGCCGATATGGTCACAGAAGTCCTCCAACTCGCGCAGGTTATGCGAGGCTACAATCACCGTCATATCGCGCTGGGCAACCTCGTCGAAGACAATCCGCTTTAAAAGCTGTCGCATAACCGGGTCAAGCCCGTCAAAGATTTCGTCAAGCAACAAATAGTCCGGCCGTGCGGCGAGCGCGCAGATCAGCGCAGCCTGCCGCTGCATTCCTTTTGACATATTGCCGATTTTATCCTTTGCGTTAATAGGAAACAGCCCGCAAAGCTCTTCATAGCGCTTTCTGCTCCAGTTCGGATAAATCCGCTTGTAGAAATCCGCCATATCGTTCAGGGTGCTCTGCGGCAAAAAATACGGATAGTCTGAAATAAAATACAATCTGGATTTTACCTGGGAATTTTCAAAAGGGGATTTTCCGTCAATAAGGATTTCGCCCCCGTCCGGCGCATATATCCCCGCAAGGGTGCGCAGGAAGGTCGATTTTCCCGCTCCGTTGGAACCGACCAAGCCAAACAGCGAACCGGAGCCGATGGAAAACGAAATACCATCCAGCGCCTTGACGGAATTGAATTTTTTCGTAAGATTCTTTACTTCTATCATTCTCTATTCCTCCATCCCGTTATAAATCGCATGAACCGTATCAAGAATTTCGGATGCCTTTACGCCGCAGTCGGCAGCGGCCAGAACGGCTTCCTCCAGCTTTTTCATCGCAATTTCCTTTTGCTGGAGGATGGCCGCCTCCCCGCCGGAAACAAACGAGCCTTTTCCCGGGACAGAATAGATAATTCCGTCCCGTTCCAGCATCTGATACGCTTTCTGTACCGTATTGGGATTCACCCCCAATTCCTGCGCCAGCACACGAACGCTTGGCAGCGGCTCATCCTTATCAACCGCACCCAACGCAGCCATTTTCGTAATGGATTTATAAAGCTGTTCATAAATCGGAAGCCTGCTTTTATAATCCAGCGTAAACACCAACAACCCCCCTGCCGTATAAACTGTACTATGTGTGTTAGTACAGATACAGGATACCATTTGCTGAAAATATTGTCAATAAAAATTTTAAATTAGACGCAAAAAGCACCGTTCGGTTTTCAAGCCAAACAGCGCTTTCTAAAAATGAATTTCATATTCTTCCGGATTCGATTGGAAATTGCTAAATAGAACGGAAATCCGGTTTCTGTTTTTTGTAAAGATAGCAGGAAACAAAATGCCCGGGAGACACTTCGCGCAGCTCTGGCACGTATTCCTCACAGCCATCCGTTTTCTTAAAGCAGCGCGAGCAGAAGCGGCAGCCCTCGGGAGGATTGATCGGGCTTGGAACGTCACCCGTCAGGATGATCCGTTGCTTCGATTTCGCGGGGTCGATGGACGGAATGGCGGAAAGGAGCGCCTGCGTGTAAGGATGCAGCGGGTTCGCGTACAGTTCCTTTTTCGGGGCAATCTCCACAAGCTTTCCAAGATACATCACGCCGACACGGTCACTAATATGCTTTACAACATTCAAGCCATGCGCGATGAACAAATAGGTAAGCCCGAAATCTTCTTTCAGTTCGTCCAACAGATTCAGCACCTGCGCCTGAATAGAAACATCCAGCGCCGATACCGGCTCGTCGCAGACAATCAGCTTCGGTTGCACCGCGAGCGCTCGCGCAATCCCAACACGCTGGCGCTGGCCGCCGGAAAATTCGTGCGGATAGCGGTTGCGCTGATGACTGGCAAGCCCGACGCAGTTCAGCAGATAAGTAACCCTTTTCTCAATTTCATTGCTCGGAAGCAGCTTATTGATTTTAATTGGCTCGGCGATAATGTCGCCGACGGTCATGCGGGGATTCAGCGAAGCGTACGGATCCTGGAAGATCAGCTGGATATCCTTGCAGTAAGCGCGGCGCTTTTCCGCGGACAGCTTTGTCAAATCGGTGCCTTCAAAAAGGATTTCCCCGCCCGTAGGCGTATACAGGTTCACCAGCATTTTGCCGATCGTGGTCTTTCCGCAACCGGATTCCCCGACAAGGCCGAACGCTTCCCCCTTGTGAATCTGAAACGAAACATCATCCACCGCCTTTAAAACGGTGGTCGGGCGACCAAAAAAGTCATTTTCCAGATTAAAGTACTTCTTCAAATGTTTGACTTCAACCAAAACTTCGCTCATACCTGCGCCTCCTCTGTTTCCGAGTCATAAAGGAAGCATCGAACCTTATGGC
The DNA here is from genome assembly GCF_029266045.1 of Caproiciproducens galactitolivorans. Lineage (NCBI taxonomy): Bacteria > Bacillati > Bacillota > Clostridia > Eubacteriales > Acutalibacteraceae > Caproiciproducens > Caproiciproducens galactitolivorans. The sequence goes on from NZ_JAJUFJ010000008.1 coordinate 56,533, forward strand.
CGTCGATCTCCTTTAACGCGGGCGCTTCCCTGCGGCAGCGCTCCATACACCGGTCGCAGCGATCCGAAAAAGGACAGCCCGCGGGCATTTTCAGCGGATTCGGAACCATGCCCTTAATCATATACAGCGGCCCGTCGCTTTCATCCTCCAGCCGGGGAATGGATTTCAAAAGCCCCAGCGTATAGGGATGCATCGGGTTTGCGAACAAGGAACGCACGTCCGCCTCCTCCACAATCTGGCCGCAGTACATGACGATTACGCGGTCGGCGGCTTCGGAAACCACACCGAGGTCGTGCGTAATGAGCAGCACCGCCATATTGAATTTTTCACGCATATGGTACAGCAGGTCAAGGATTTGCGCCTGAATCGTCACGTCAAGAGCGGTGGTGGGTTCGTCGGCGATCAAAAGCTCGGGGCGGCAGGAAAGCGCCATGGCAATCATGACCCTTTGCCGCATACCGCCGCTCATCTGATGCGGGTAATCCATCGCACGCTCGCGCGGGGAAGGGATGCCAACAACCTCCAGCATATGTACCGCTCTTTCCCAAGCCTCTTTTTTCGAGAGCTTCATATGGGTCATAATGCTTTCCATAATCTGATCCTTAATCCGATAAACCGGATTCAGCGAGGTCATCGGCTCCTGAAAGATCATGGAAATCTGGTCGCCCCGGATGGCCTGCATTTCCGCCTTGCTCTTTTTCAGAAGGTCCTCCCCTTTAAAGAGGATTTCGCCGCCGACCACTTTCCCGGGGTTCTGCACCAGCCCCATCACGGAAAGCGAGGTAACGCTTTTCCCGGAACCGGATTCGCCAACAATCGCTAGGATCTCGCCTTTCTCAATGGAAAAGCTGATATCGTTCACCGCCTTGACGGTGCCGTGCTTTAATTGAAATTCTGTTTGTAAATGGTTTACTTCAAGCAACATGAAAACTCACCGCCCTCAATTCTTTCTCAATTTCGGATCCAACGCGTCGCGCAGGCCGTCACCCAGCAGATTGAACGCCAGAACCGTCAGAGTAATGGCAATGCCAGGAAAAATCAGGGTGTAGGGCGCGGTGAAAACAAAGCCCCTAGCCCGGCCCAGCATATCGCCCCATTCGGCTGCCGGCGGCTGTACGCCAAGACCCAGAAAGCCGAGCGCCGCGGTGTCGAGCACGGCGGTGGAGATACCCAGCGTCGCCCGGACCACAATGGAGGAAAGAACGTTGGGAAGGATATGTTTAAAAATGATACGGCTGCTTTTATTGCCGATTACGCGCGCCGCCTGTACATAATCATTTTCCTTAACGGACAGGATGCATCCGCGCACAATGCGCGCGTATTCCGGAATGGAAACAAAACCGATGGCAATGACCGCCTTGTCGAGGCCCTTACCAAGCGCCGCCATGAAGGCGATTGCCAAAAGAATGGAGGGAATCGCAAGCATCATGTCCATAAAGCGCATGATTACGGTGTCCACCTTGCCTCCGCGGTATCCAGCGATGGAACCGAGCACTACGCCGATGGTCAGGGAAATGGCAACCGCGCTCAGCCCAACGGTAAGGGAAATGCGCGTGCCGGCAATTACTCGGCTGAAAATATCGCGGCCAAGCTGGTCTGTACCGAACCAGTGCTCCGAATTCGGCCAAATAAAGCTTTTTGTCATATTGGAAAGATTGGGATCATAGGGCATAATCAGCGGTCCGAACAGGGCGACAAGAACGAGGAACAGGATGACAAAAAGGCCAGTAAGCGCGGCTTTATCCTCGCAAAGCGACTCCCACATCTCTTTCAGCCTGGACTCCGGCTTTTCAAGGAGGTCGGCGGTCTGCTCCGGAAATTCAGACTTTGGAAGTTCCACGTGTTGCATACTCATAACCGGCTAGCCCTCCTTCTTTGAAAATTTAATGCGGGGATCGATCAGCGCGTAAACGATATCGACCACAAGGTTGATCAGTACGAAAATAAAGGCAATCAGCAGAACAACACCCTGAACAACCGGAAAGTCAGATTTCAGGATGCATTCCACCGTATAATTGCCGATTCCCGGCCAAGAAAACACGGTTTCCGTCAATACTGCGCCGCCCAAAAGGGAACCGAGCTGCAAACCGATGACCGTTGTAACCGGAATCATCGCGTTGCGCAGGGCATGGTGGGTCACCACCCGGTTTTCAGAAATACCCTTTGCGCGCGCCGTGCGTATGTAATCCTGACTCATGGTTTCCAGCATGCTGGAACGCGTCATGCGGGTGATAATCGCCATCGAGTACATGCCAAGTGCCGCCGCAGGAAGAATCAGGTGCCGCAGCGCGTCGGCCAGCGCTTCGGTATCCCCGGAAACAATCGTGTCGTAAATATAAAAACCGCTCGACACAACGGGCTGCAGCAGCGGATCGATCCTTCCGCCGGAGGGCAGGATGTGCCAGACGCCGGCAAACAGAATGATCAGCAAAATGCCCAGCCAGAAGATCGGCATGGAAACGCCCACCAGCGCGAGCAACATCCCGGCGTGGTCAATGATGGAATTCTTTTTCACGGCGGAAATAATTCCGATGAAGATTCCAAAAACCGAGGCCAAAATAATTGCGGCAAGCGCAAGCTCGATGGTGGCCGGGAATCTTGAGAATATCTCCTGCGTTACCGGTGTTTTCGTGTAGTAGGAAGTCCCCAGGTCGCCGGTAAGGGCACCCTTCAGAAAATCAACAAACTGGATATAAAGCGGTTTATCCAGTCCGTTTGCCGCCCGCCATGCGTTGGCGTCCTCTATTGTTGCGTGCTGTCCCAGAACAATCGGGGCCGGGTCCGGTGAAAAGACCCGCATAATTAAGAACACAATAATAGAAACACCCAGCAAGACAGGGATCAGCATCAAAATGCGCTTGACAATATATTTGAACATGATTAACAACCTTTCGCTCATCCGAACAAGAAATGCCGGAAGTCGTGTTGTACAACCTCCGGCATTTACAGAACCGATTCAGAAAATTTCTGCGTTGTCTAATACCGGTTAACCTTTGGAAACCCCGGAAAGGAACACAACGCCGGTCATGTGGTAGTAGAAGTCTTTCACATTGCTTCTGTAACCGCAAAGGGTCTTTCCATGGGAAATCGGGAGCCATACGGCATCTTTCGCCGCTATTTTTTCAAGCTCGGTATAAATCTTGTTGCGCTCGTCCCCGGCAGGCGTAGCGACACCCTTGTCGATCAGCGCCTTGAAATCCGGGTTGTTGTAACGCGCGACGTTCATGGTCGGATCCTTGTCAGCCAACAGATTCATAAAGTTATCCGGGTCGCCGTTGTCACCCGTCCAGCCGTAGAAGCAGATATCATAATCGCCTGCTTTTACTTTCTCTTTGTATGTAGTCCAGTCGTACGCATCGATCGTGGCTTTCACGCCGACCTTGCTCAGGTACCCCTGAACCGCTTCGGCAAGCGCCTGCCCGTTCGCTGTATTGTACGGTCTCGGATTGGAATAGGTAATCATATGCACCGACTTCACGCCAGCCTTGGCCAAAGTGCTTTTCGCCGCTTCCACGTCATAAGCAGCCTGCTTGATTCCAGCGTCGTAGCCGGGCATGAAGGTTGGCAGAATCGAAGTCGCCGCGTCAGCGTACCCCTGATAAAGACTCTTTACAAGCTCCGGAACATTTACCGCCTGCGAAATCGCGGTACGTACTTTTGCGTCATCAAAGGGCGCTTTGGTGGTGTTGTAAGCCATATAATTGATATTCATGCCGGGCGCTTCGTAAATTTTGTTGCCAGCACTCTCAATCTGGCTTACAACGGTGGCGTCGATTCCGTCAATAATGTCTGCTTCGCCGTTATTCAGCGCGACCACGCGTGCGGAATTGTCCTTAATAAATTTGAAAATAACGTTTTTGGTAACCGCTTTGGTCCCCCAGTAATTATCATTACGGGTCAAAACAACGTTCTGCCCCTTGGTCCAGCTCACAAATTTATACGGACCGGTTCCGCAGGGATGCTCGTTCACGTTGTTGTTATTGTCCTGCAGCGCCTTTGGGCTGACTATTGGCGCGCCGAGGCACATGGCAAGGTTATTGAGGAACGGCGTACAGGCGGCTTTCATGTTGATCTTTACTGTATACTGGTCAACCACTTCCACGCTCTTTACCGAACCATAGACAAAGCTGGCGTAGCCCATGTCCTCGGTTACCTTCGGCGGGAGCTGGCGTTCAATGTTGAACTTGACCGCGTCCGCGTTGAAATCCGTACCATCCTGGAATTTCACGCCTTTCCTCAGGTGGAAGGTATAGGTGAGCCCGTCGTCGCTGACGTCCCAGCTTTCCGCCAGACACGGCTCCACTTTCGTGGAATCCTTGTCATACTTTAAAAGGCCTTCGTAAATATTTACCATGATTTTTGCCGATTCGCCGTCGTCAACCAACGCCGGATCCAATCCTCTCGGGTCCGCGCCCTGCGCGTAAATCAGCGTGTCCTGCGCGCGGCTTTTGGTCCCGGAGGCTAATGCGGAACCGGATGCCGTGCTGCCTTTGCTGCCGGAGCAGGCCGTCAGGCCGGCACAGGCGATTACTGCCGCGAGTACAAACGACAGAAGTCTTGTTCTCTTTTTCATTGATAACCCTCTCTTCTTTATTCTATATTTTTACTCAATTCTTTATCCATGTTTCGTGTTAACACCAAAATGCTTTAACGCAACAAAGCGTCCGGGATAAAAAGACAGACGCCCAACATATTCAAGTTAAGCGCCTTTGCTTAAAAACGTCTTTATTTTATCATTATATCTGCAAGTTTGCAATAGGAAAGTTGCAGATATCCTGTAAATGTTAATTAATTTTTGTATTTTGCAGAAAGTCTGCAGCTAAATTTGCATAATTTTCAAATAATAAAATCATTTTGCAAAAAGCTGTTCTAATATCGAGTTTTTTACAAAACGGATTATTTTATAATATCCTTTATTACTTCACCCGCCAAAATCATTCCGGCAACCGGCGGCACAAACGAACTGCTTCCCGGAACCTGGCGCCGGATGGAACATTTGCGCTTTGTTCCCGGCGGGCAGACGCAGTAATTTTTACAGCTGCTTGACTCACTCTCGATCGGGGGCAGCGGCGGCTCTTTCGAATACACGACCTTCAGCGACTCCACCTTACGCTTGCGAAGCTCGGTTCGCATTACGCGGGCAAGGGGGCAGACCGATGTCTGGTAGATATCCGCCACCTCAAATTTCGTCGGGTCAAGCTTATTGCCCGCCCCCATGCAGCTGATAATCGGCACGCCGGCCGCCTTTGCCCTTTCAATCAGCACCAGCTTGGAGGAAATCGTATCAATGGCGTCCACAATATAGGAAAAACCGGTCAGATCCAACTCGTCTGCGGTTTCCGCCGTATAAAATATCGGGTAAATTTCGACCTGCGCATTCGGATTAATATCCAGAATACGGTCGCGCATTACCTCGACCTTTGGTTTTCCAATCGTTTTTCTTGTTGCAATCAGCTGGCGGTTAATATTCGTAAGGCAAACCTTATCGTCGTCAATCAGCGCGATATGCCCAACTCCGCCGCGCGCCAGCGCCTCCACCGTATAAGAGCCGACCCCGCCGATCCCAAAGACCGCGACGGCCGCTTCGTGAAGCTTTTGCATGGCGGCCGCTCCAAACAGGAGCTCCGCCCTTGAAAATTCGTTCAGCATAAAATTCCCACCCGTATGCGCCGCATGGGCGGCCTCCCGCCCAACAGCCCCGTTTATTTCGTTCTAAATTATAGCGTAACGGGAAGGAGTTTACAATAGTTCTCCTAAAAATAGATTACTTTTCCTATCATGATAGTAATAAATTGACTTTTCCCCTCCGCCACAGTATGATAATAAAAAAAACAGTAAAAAAGGAAAGGGAAGGATTTACATGGAGCTGAACATAACCCGTGAGCAGGCGTGGAACCTGCTCACAAAATATAATCAGGATCCGTTCCATTTGAAGCATGCCCTGACCGTAGAAGGCACCATGCGGTACTTTGCGGACAAACTCGGCTTTCAGGAGGACCTGGATTTCTGGGGGATTGTCGGCCTGCTTCACGATCTGGACTTCGAACGTTACCCGGAAGAGCATTGCATCCGCGGACAGGAAATCATGCGGGAAAAAGGAATCAGCGAGGATATCATCCACGCGACGGCAAGCCACGGGTATAACCTGACGGTGGACATCGAGCCGGAGCACACCATGGAAAAGGTGCTTTACGCCGTGGACGAGCTGACCGGGCTGATCGGCGCCGTTGCCCTGATGCGGCCATCGAAAAGCGTACAGGATCTGGAATTAAAATCCGTTAAGAAAAAATTCAAAACCCTGAGCTTTGCCGCCGGATGTTCCCGGGACGTCATCCAAAACGGTGCGGAAATGCTCGGCTGGGAGCTGGACGAGCTGATCGAGCATACCATCCTGGCCATGCGGACATGCGAAGACGCCGTGAAAGCCGCTGTGTCAGAGTAATTTTTCCAATTCCTCAAGCGTATAGACGGGAGGAGCGCATACATTGTTTTCACAAACAAAGTATGCGCTTTTTTCTCTATCCAGCGCGTATGCTTTCGTAAACGGTGCAACCTGCTCAAGCTGCTCCGCGTTTTCGGCATTCTTCACGATTACTGTGGTGTTAAACAGGATTTTTTTGCGGAGCAGGGCTTTTAGTGGTTCCATCTCCGCTTTGTCCCGGATAATGCAGACAATCTCCTTCGAAGGATACAGCGCAGACATCATCGCAAGCAGGGCAAAACAGTATCCGGCGGGATAATCCTGTGCGGTGGCGGCTAAAAACTGGAGCTGTTCTTCCGCCGCTTCCCGCAGTTTTGTGTCGCCCGTCAGCGCAAACAGCTTCAGCAACCCGACCGCGGCAACGGAATTTCCGGAAGGAATCGCGCCGTCGTAGGTTTCCTTCGGTCGGTAAATCAGCGGCTCAGCTTCGTTCGAGGAAAGGAAAAAGCCGCCGTTTTCCCGGTCGTAAAAGCGCTCGGTCATTTTCTGATACAGGTCCACGGCGAGTTTGAGATAACGGACGTCAAATGTAGCTTCGTACAGGTTCAGCAGCGCCCAGATGGAAAAAGCGTAATCATCCAGCCCACCGGTTCCAGCGGCTTCGCCCTCCCGCCAGCGGATCAGCAGATTACCGTTCTTATCCATCAGATGGTCCGTTAAAAAACGCATGGCCTTTTCCGCCGCGTCCAGATACTGCGAATCGCCAAGAATACGGTAGGCTTTTGCAAAGGCGGCAATCATCAGCGCGTTCCATGAGGTAAGGATCTTGTCGTCTACGCGCAGCTCAGTACGTTCCTTTCGGTACTGATAAACGCGCGGAATCAGGCTTGCGATTCTTTCCTCCGTTGCCTGAGCCTCTTCCTGACCAAGCAAATTCGGAATGCTTTTCCCTTCGAAATTCCCTTCTTCGGTGATATGGAACGTGCGGTTAAACGCTTGCCCGTCTTCCTCCCCCAAAAGCGTTAGAATCTCCCCAGGGGAAAAGACATAGTATTTTCCTTCTTTCCCTTCGCTGTCCGCATCCTGCGCAGAATAGAACCCTCCGCCGATGTCGGTCATTTCGCGTAAGACATAATCCATGACTTTCATGGCGACCATTTTATAAAAGCCGATTCCGGTAATCTGGTACGTTTCAAGATAGGCCATCGTCAGCAAGGCATTGTCATACAACATTTTTTCAAAATGCGGAACCAGCCACTTTTCATCTGTGGAATAACGCGAAAAGCCGTAGCCGATATGATCGAAAATGCCGCCGCGGTACATTTGCCGCAAGGTCTTTTCCACCATGGAAAGCGCCTGCTCATCGCTTTCCATCACGGCAAAACGAAGCAAAAACAAAAGGTTCTGCGGCGAGGGGAATTTGGGACTTCTGCCGAAACCGCCGTTGCGGGTGTCGAAGCTTTGGGAAAGCTGCTGCTTTGCGAGGTGTATCATTTGTTTGGACGGCCGACCCGCCTTCTTTTCCTCTCTCTCCCGGATTGCGTCCGTAATTTCCTTTCCAGAGCGGATAATCTTTTCACGGTTTTCACGCCACTGCTGCGCGGCCGAATCAAGCAGATCCAGCAGCCCCACGGTGCCAAACCATCCCTTTTTCGGGAAATAGGTGCCTGCAAAAAAGGGCTGCTGCTCCGGCGTCATCAGGATTGTCAAAGGCCAGCCGCCGCTGCCGGTTAAAACCTGGCATACCTCCATATATACCGCGTCCACGTCGGGGCGTTCTTCCCTGTCCACTTTAATGCAAACGAAATCGCGGTTCAGCCTTTCAGCGACCTCCGCATCCTCAAAGCTCTCGTGTTCCATAACATGGCACCAATGGCAAGTCGGTTATTAACAGCATTTACGAGTACCCAATAGAAAGAAAAACAGGTTTGCCTTCCTGTTTCGCCTTATCAAAGGCTTCCTGTCCCCAAGGATACCAGTCAACAGGATTGTAAGCATGTTGCAGCAGGTAGGGAGATTTTTCAGAAATCAATCTATTGGGTATTCGCTTTTTATTCGCTGTCATAGCACCACCTCCTTTATAATTGTATTTTAATATAATATATCCATATTTCGCAAAATTAAAAGGCTACCGTTAAGTTTCGGTAGCCTTTTGTGTTGGTAAATTCCTTAGGCTGATTTTTCCATCTCTTTTTTATCAGCACTGTCAAATTTCGTAGCAATATTCTCATTTTTATCATTGCAAGTGTCCATAATAGTCTTAAAGACTACTTGGCTCAAATTTTCCAGTGCAAGGGAAGACGGTTTATTTAATTCTTTTACAACGAATGTAATTTTCGCCATCCACAAGCACCTCCAATTTTCTCTGTGTTATTTTTAGCATAACACATAATTTTTTGGAGGCTTTTAAACAGGGGGTAGACAAGTAGATATAATAAAAATTTAATATTATTGGTGGGTAAGAGGACTTTATACTTTTGCAAACTTTTTTCTACTTTTTTATAAAAATTTTTAAAAGTGTAGAGTTGTCTTACCCATTCTAAAAGAAGCATAAAAAAGAAGGATTGTATATAAAACAACCCTTATTTTTTTGCTAATTCTTTACACATATAGTTTTTTAACCTGTCATTCAACTTCTACCTTTTCAATTAAAATTAACATCCTTTTTACTACAATACCATGCCTTAATAAATCTTACTGCTGATTGTATAACATCAGAAATTATAGTTATCATAAGCAATTTATTTGATTATATCGGACTTTATTATTTCTCTTTTTATTTCCAATCTTAATACAATAGAAACTGTAAAAGAGAACTAAATTAGAAAAAATGGTTTCTGCCACACATAAAACATTTTAGAACCGTTTCTCTATATTATAGATATTAATTATGTCCATTTCTAATTATTCAATCTTTTTACATTTCTAATTAGGAAATCGTTTCTAAAATCGGTTTTACCTGCTATTTAACCTTTACTAACCCATACAATAATGCAGATTAAGACTTCGGGGTATGAAGTTGATTAAAAAATTTTCCAATTAAATTTTTTGCCCCAAAATTTGAATTCTTGCAGATGCTACGTAAAATGACCTCCAACATCCCTTTAAAGTTTTTTAGGGAAAGGAGGTGAGTTACATGGTATCCGCCGACACAATTCGAGCATATACTTACGCAAATATTCGTATTAATTACCTTATACAAAATGGTTGGAGAAAATGGATAAACAAAAAAGATAATTCCGTATCATATTTTAAGAAAGACGGACATTTATTGTTTTGGTACTTCCCAACAGGGATACTCCTGATTAAATTTTCAATTACTAAATTTTTTTATGGGACAAATGCTAAATTATTTGACCTTAATAATGCTAATTTAATTATAAAGTTAGTTAACCGCAGAGTTAAAACACTCTTTCCAAATATAGACATTGATTCCTTCCAAAACTGGATATGTACCGAAATACATCCATTTGTCCATTATTACGCAGATAATGAAGAGGATAAAACCACCTATCTGAAATGCTTCAAAAAGACACGATATCCCAGGTTAAAAAGACATAATTATCTTACAGGCATACAAGCAAGAAACGGAAGTTACGCTTTAAATATCTATAGTAAAGTTGATGAAATAAAATCCAGGGCTAGCAATAGGTCTTTGGCTATATCAGATGAAGACTTTACTATAATGAATAATGTCAAAAATGTCTTGAGATTTGAATATCAAATAAAGAAGACTTACTTGAGGTATCATTTTAAACATAGTAGAACTGTAAGAAGTGTTTTAACAAGACAATTTTGTGAGAATATGCTTCTAAGTATTATTAAAAACACTAATCTTAATAGCCCTTTCCTGTACAAAGCCGAACTCATAGATAGAATTAAAAATGAGTTCGGAAAAATAAAAGCACGTAACCTGATAGAATTTATTATTGATTTTAATGAGAAACCTAAAGACTTTATAGATGAGAAATATCCTCAAAAAACCCAAAACAATTATCTAAGAATATTAGGGGAAAAGAATATAAATCCTGTATGCCTTCCAAATAAAGTGAGCAGGAAAATAGATTTTACCGATTTTAGTGAACCAGATAAATTAGATTTTAAATTTCTTCTTTTTAAAATATTGATACTGATTACTTTGGTAAAAGAATATCTCAACCAACAAAGAAGTAATTATATAAAGTCTATAACAGCATCTTCGGTATTTACTCCTCAAGCGTTTTTCCTGGAGGATGGGGGAGGCTAGGGCATAGTACTTATATATCATATGTAAAATTAATCTCTATTCAAAATAACCAATAACCGATATAATTTTCAATTTTTGACCAATAACCTTTAACACGTGTTAAATACATTTAATATTAATAACATAAGGTCATTTGTATTTTCTTTTTAAAGGCAAATACACAATGGCCTATTTGTGCTTGTAGTACTCTGTACAGAAATGCTATTGTATTCTCAAGCATAATCAAATATCTCATTAAGTTTTCTTTGCCATTCTTTATCGTAGATAATTTGGAACTCAACCGTTTTATCTTTAAATTCTTCTCCTAATTCTTTCCAGCCAATTTCTTTTCCAAGTTCATTACACAAATCAAAAACTGACTTTTTATAAGCAGTATCTTCGTTTTTTAAATGCAGTCCTTTTGTTTCAACCACAAGTACCTTTGAATAGTCATCATTTTCTTCATTTGATTTAGACAATATAAAGTCTGGATATATTTTTGCTTTTTTCCAACCCTGGATATAATAATCCTGTTTTGATAAATTTCTATACCACCATAGCAATTTTTGCTGTTTGTCAATATATACAGCAACAGATTGCTCTAATGTATTTAATTCTTCCTCTGGGACATACTCGAATAAACTTTTTACAATTGGGTCACCAGTATCCCTTGTAAGTTTTTTAACATTGCTCTTTAATATCATTTTTGTAGGTAGTGCAAAACTTGAATGGCACTGTAAGAAAAACAATATCTCTTTGTTATTTATCATTTCAACAAATATATTATGAGCAAGAATATCGCGCTGGTCTTCCAGAGTTTTTTTCAACTCTTGAATTATAAAAACAATATTGGCATTTATTAAGTCATCAGAATATTTTTTCCTTAATATGTTCAATGTCTTTTCTGAAATCTCATATGCAATCCAAGGATTAGGAACTATATCAAGAATATGTCTCGTTATAAAGAGATAATCAGCAACAAAGCCAGTCGTTCTCATAACACTAATCTTTTTCTCTAATAAATCTTCAGTATTATCACTCAAAGCGATACTAATTACAACATCACTTTTAACTTCAGGTGATAATACAAGAGACTCCATATCCTTTAAAGAAATATCATCCCAATTAATTCGACTTAGAATATCCATCTCATAATTTAATTCTCTATAGGAATAATTTTCTCTTAAAATAAATCTTGGTAAATATATTTTACCCTCAAATTTCTTGAATCTCTCTCTGTATCTTATAACCGTTGTATTGGCTTTAGTTGCGGAATCTGTGTTATCAGATTCTGGGACTACTCTTCCTGCTATATCTCCTAAGCCTTCTCCTTCTAACCCCTTTTTAATATTATTTAATATTTCATTGGTATTAGGCCTATAGCAATAAACATAACTCTCATCTAAATCAGTAATTTTTGTTTTCTTTGCATAAGGTTGTCGTAAAATTCTTCCAACAAGTTGTGTAATATTCATCTCTGAACTTGTATCAGTTAACACAGTTAAAACATATGCAAAGGAACAGTCCCAGCCCTCTTGTAATGCTTGTTTAGTAATAATATAGCGTATTGAACACTCCTTACCTAACAAGTCTATACCTTCAATATCATCTTTTTCACTAGATTTAATTGCTATTTCATCAGACGAAATCCCACATTCATTCATCAAGTAATTTTTTACATGCTCTGCATGAATATATTCATTATTAACTTGGTCTTTGCCAGTTCTTTCCACTTGGATTAAACAAATTGGACGAATATACTTCCCAGTTTGTGATTCATATTCTTTGGCTAGTTTTTCAAGTGAGTTCCTTTTCTCAACGCTTGCCAAAACTACGTCTTTCCAGTTTGTTGTTGCTTTGTTTACCACATGAATGTCTAGTTTTATCATTTCTTCACGATTTAAATCCTGTCCTGTTATATGACTAATAGGATTACTACCGACAGGTGGGGTAGCAGAAAGTTCAACTACAATACTTGGGTTGAAATTTCTTATAGTTTTTTGCGCATTTTCACTGTAGGCCTTTTGACCTTCATCTATAATAATTATTGGTCTTAAAATTCTCAATACATTTCCTAATGATGTTTTTGCCTGCCTACCTAAAAAAGAATCTTTATCACCAAAATAATCAAGATTAGGGAATCTATCTATCAAATTTTCATGGGCTTTGAAATCATCATCAGGTGGAAAAAAGGAATCAAATCCTCCTGCATCTTGAAAGATTTTTAATGTTTCTTTATTTTGTCTATTGGCAGAAGGAAGCATTAACAACATTATTACCAAGTTTTCATTCACGTCTTGAACTGTAAATCTATCTCCTTTTTCCAGGATTAATGTACGCCCACCACTAGATAAATCTAACACTTGTCTGTATGGATGTTCTCTATCTCTTAAACTATTAATTGTTTGTCTATATATTTGATTAGTTGGAACAATCCATAAGACTATACCTGTTTTTTTCTTAAGATATATGGTATTTATTAAATCTACAGTTCTTGTAGCAAGTAAAGTCTTACCGCCACCTGTTGGAACTTTTATACAAAAATTTGGTAAAGGTTCATTTATTCCATTTTTCTTTGATTTGTATACTACAGGTTCACCGGCATTATTTTTTATTTCACACTGCTCCCACGCTTTTTTAGGAAAATCATAATCAAAAGCCATTTCTTTATCTATCTCTATGTATTTATCATATTTATCTTTATATTCTACAAGAGATTGAAGATATAGTTTAATATCTTTTAAGCACTTTTTTTGATAGTCTTTTAATTCCATTGCGATTACTCCTTAAATCTATAGATTTCAAATGGCAATTGACAGTATTCAATTCTATATTGCAAAAGATACTCATTATCTAAGTACTTCATGGGAGCAAAAATAAGCCTCTTTTTCCCCTTATATTCACCAAGGCTTTTTGCTAAACTTAAATCTAGGGCAGTAGTTCTTAAATATTGCATATCGGGTTTATAAAACAAGTAAACTTCATACTGGTCGTTTTCTCCAATAAAGTTCTTTTCTTCATCAACCTTAGAGATATCAAAATCGTTTCCTGTAGCAGTATAAAATAAATATCTTGCCAACTCCTTATACTCTGGCAGATTTTCACCTTTTAGAATATCCTCCAATTCAATAGCACTACCTAACTCAAAATAAGAGAATGTTCCTCCTATACCATTTTTTATTCTTTCATTTGATGCACTTGGCACACCTCTAATAACTCTTCTTATCCTTTCAGCAGTAACAGTATTAGCATAATCTTCTGATTCAATAAGAATAAACTTTCTATTACTCTTTTCATCTTCATAATTCATTTCTAAAACTGCATGTCCTGTTGTACCGCTTCCAGCAAAAGAATCTAACACGATAGCATTATCTTTGGTGGCTAACTTTAAAATATGTTTTACAAGTTCAACGGGCTTTGGTGTATCAAAAACTTTTTCTTGTTCAAAAATCTGCTGTAGCATTTTAGAGGCACTGGTTGCTGTTCCGTAATTAGTCCACTCTTCAGCAGTTTCTTGGTCCACATTTAGTATCTCTTCTTCTGTTTCCTCATCATATAGAAAAGTTTCAACAGAACCATTTCCCCACCATGTTCTTTCAACTTCTCCAAAGTCTTTCTTTTCCTCCCAGAACACTTTTAGTTGAGGTTTTGCTCTCCCAGTAGTACCAAAAATAATTCTTCCATCTTTCAACAATGCTTTATATTTATCTTCTTCTGTTCGCCAATGCCTTCCATTTGGCGGTAAATATTCAACTCCTGTATTTGGATTTACTATTGGATAAGTTAAATTTTCCCTTATTTGTGGAGCATCAAATGGGTCAGCCTTCCACGGTCCTCTAGGGTCATTGTCTGGATTGGAAAACTTAGACCTATCTAATTCTAACGGTTTAAATGCAAAACCATCCATTGTATACCATATATGAGCATTAGATTCCTTTAGTCTTCTTTCTTCCTGTCTTCTATTTTTAGCATAAACAAGAATATGGTTGTGCTGTTGGCTAATATCTGTGTCATTTTGCACGGATTTCCTAGCCTGCCATACTATATTAGTTACAAAATTATGTTCACCAAATATTTCATCCATTAGCATACGCAGATGATGAACTTCATTATCATCTATTGTGATAAATATGGCTCCATCCTTATGTAATAATTCTCTAAGTAACTTTAACCTCGGCATCATCATACAGCACCATTTATCATGCCGTGTTAAATCATCTTTATCAACAACTTTTCCAAGCCATTCCTGTATCATGGGAGAATTAACGTTATCGTTATAAACCCATTTTTCTTCTCCTGTATTGTACGGCGGGTCGATAAAAATACAATCAATTTTACCTGCATAGTTTGGTAACAGTGCCTTTAACGCAAGCAAATTATCACCGTGAATAATTAAATTATCATTTAAACTTATGTTATCTGTTAAACTAGCCTCTTTATTTGGAACAAGTTGATGATATTTAACTGTTAAATGATGATTCTGCACAAAGGCTTTACCTTTAAAATTTATTGTAGGCATATTTGAGCCTCCTTATATTGAGTAAATTTATGATTATAATCAAATCTTAGAAGTTTGTCAATCTGTAAAGCAATTTTATCATAAGTTTTCCCAAAAGTGAAGTTTATCTAGGAACAAAAAAAGTGCTCCTTATTGAAGCACTCTTCTATAATCAAATCTGTTAAATTCCTTTTTGTCTCAATAGTTTATATTCTTTTATGGTTGAATAAACTAAATAAGAAGTTACTATAAAAAATGGAATATACCATATTTCAGATACTTTCTAACCTACAACAGGAACTTGTTTTATTATGGCAAGTAGGATATAGAATACCCCATATGCTGAAGCAAATGGAAATATGTTTAGAAATATATTTAATAACAATTTTCTATTCATACCTAATCACTCCTATTTAACTTTATATATTATTAGTGTAACGTATATTGCAAGATTACGCAGCCCTTATTAAAACATTTAGAGTATATTTTCAAACAAACTTGCTCCTATTTTAACAACTGCTATTAATACAGAGTTACAAAAAAAGAATAAATGGCTCCGTCAAAACCATTTATCCTTAAAAAAATTCGTATTTACCAACTACACTTTTATACTATCATAACTATAATACTTTCTTCAAGAATGCTTGTAAATATTTTTATAGGGGATAATATTTGAATTAAATACAATTATTCTTAATTAACAATCGAATAGTCCCCTTGTGCATCTCTTCTGTATATATTTTTTGATATCTTGTTTATATCCTCATCTTCATCTATTAATTGACGCAGTATATATAAATTAGTATTTAACATATGTTCATCATATGCTGTACAAATAAAACGAGTACATGATGGCATACAAAATAATATATCTGTTCCTATCTTTTTTTTAATTTGTTGTTGTATATTTTCTGTAAGAAATAGAGATGCTCCAAAATCGGAATTAAAGCGCAGGGTATAAATATGAGGTTTATCATCGAGTCTACTAAGAAGGTTTGTCATTTTGTTTAGGTTTTTCATACTTTCATTCTTTAATCTTTTTAAATCTATGTTAGCATTTTTTAAATCATCATGCAGAACAAATCTGAAAACCTCTCCCATATCAACTACATAGAATAATGATAAATTGCAAAACAAATCTTCCTTTACAAAATTATGATGAATATCTTCTCCAAATTCCTTCGTCTTTACAAAAGGAAAAACATTGCTTAAACTCAATTTAAATTTATAGCAATTTAAAATATCAGAAATTATTTTTATATAGTTTTGTAAGTTTTTCTGATATCCAACAATCTGGTATTCTTGATACATTGTTCTTATTGGCAGAGAAGCATTAGTAAACTCGCTACCAATGTATATTCTGTCTTTTTCATCTAGTCTAACTTCGTTGAATTCTTTCTTTAAATCTTGAATTATTCGATTTGTAAACTCCATATATTTCATTATTATTTTCCCTCCTATTCCGTTTTATAAGTATAACGTTAACTTGTAAAAAAATCTGGTCCTAATAACGAATAAAGGTTAAAATATTGGAAAGAGCATAGGAGAGGGGATGAGAAGTTTGAAAGAACGGATTAAGGGGTATATTTATATATTATTGCTTACAAATATTGCTATCGCTAGTTTCCAAGTCACTATCCAAAATCCAACCATTAAAATTATACTTGCTATTTATACCATATTAACCTTACTACTCACTATAATCTATGTAAAAAGAGTGTAACAAGATAGCGTTACAATTAGAAAGAGTTATAGGTTTATGCCCAAAGACTTTTTGTTCTGCATCATTTCTAAAATTATCCATCTTCTCTTATTAATTATCTCTTATATTTATCTCTTATATTCTTCACTTTAAATTCCTTAACTCTATTATAGAAAGTATTCTTCTTTAATCCAGTTAGTTCCATTGCCTTTACAGCCGTAATTTTC
The DNA here is from genome assembly GCF_029266045.1 of Caproiciproducens galactitolivorans. NCBI lineage: Bacteria > Bacillati > Bacillota > Clostridia > Eubacteriales > Acutalibacteraceae > Caproiciproducens > Caproiciproducens galactitolivorans. Next base: position 73,606 of record NZ_JAJUFJ010000008.1, read on the forward strand.
CCGTTAACCCACCGATGATAAACTTCTTCAAAATTATTTGGTATTATTTTGGGACGTCCAAACTTTACTCCACGTTTTTTGGCAGATTCTATGCCCGTTTTCTGCCTTTCTTTTATATTTTTTAACTCTTCTTGCGATAACCATGTAAGTATTTGTAAAACAAGATTTGAAATCAATTCACCGATTCCATCAAGTTCTCGGTATTTACGGGTATTAAGGATTGGCATATCTAGAACTGTAATGTCTATTCCATTATTAATCATCCATTCCCATTCATGCAGAATTTCTGTTTTATTCCTTCCTAATCTATCAAGGCTTGTCACAACAAGTAAATCTCCTTTTCTAATACTTCTTTTAAGCAAAAGATACTCTGGACGATTAAAATCACGACCGGAGCACTTATCCACAAAAATGTCTCTTTCATTTATTTCAATGCCACATTCTTTAATAGCATCTAATTGCCTTGATAGATTTTGTTCCTTTGTAGATACCCTTATATATGCGTAATTTCTTTGCATTAACTTTATCCTCCTTATGTTTAAAAAAGTATACCTTTTTAAACTTATAAAAACAGCCTTTATTATTGTTGAAAAAAGTCAAAAATCGACTTTCTAAACGTACAAAAATAATGAGATACTTTTTTATACATTTTAGCGCGCTCAAGCGAAAATTGCAGTATCAAATCTAATAAAAAAGCCCTATATGATATAGGGCTCAATTAAAAATTTCCTTCGTTGGAAAGAGGCAATGTATGTAATACCTCTTTCCTCAATCAAACAGGTATGTTTATCTATAGGAGGCAATTATAAAGTACAAAATTATTCATTAAATTTTCAAGTATTTCAGTATTTTTTGCAGATACATTACTTTCGTCTGGTTAAAGGAAAAAATCAGAACTTCATGTTTCTTGACTATATGTTATACTCAATAATAGTTAGAACTTGTCCGAAGGAGTGAATGCAATGGCAGCAGATTTAAGTAAAGTAAATAAAGTTGCTATATATCTTCGTAAGAGTCGTGGAGATGAAGATGCTGACGTAGTTGCAAAGCATAGAGCAAGACTTATTGAATATGCACAAAAGAACAAATGGAGATATGAAATATACAATGAAAATGTAGTGTCAGGAGAAAGTTTGATTGAAAGGCCTGTTATAATGGAATTATTACAAAAAATTGAAAATAAAGAATACGATGCTGTACTTGTAGTTCATTGGGACAGATTGAGCCGCGGAGACACTTCAGATTTCGGCGTTATTAAAAGTGTTTTTCAATACGCAAATACATATATATTAACTCCTGAGCGTTCATTTGATTTGAATGATAATGCTGATTTAACGCTACTTGGAATACAATCTGTTATGTCGAACACAGAGTTAAACATCATTAGAGAGCGACTTCTAAATGGTAAAAAAGGCGGAGCAAAACAAGGACGCTTGACGAACGGGAACCCACCTTACCCGTATATAAAAGTAAGAAATATTGTACAGGACGAAAAAGGACGCATAAAGGTAGACTTTACCATCGAGGTTTATGAGGAAAAAAATACTGTTTATCAACGTATTAAGCAAATGTATTTACAAGGCATAAATACAGAAAAAATAGCGTTTCAACTGAATAAAGAAGGTATATCATCACCTTATGGCAAAATGTGGAGTTCTACTGCTATTAACCGTTTATTACGGCATGAGTTTCATATGGGGAAAGTAATTTATGGTAAATATAAATGGACAAAAACACCGCTTTCTGGAAAATTAGAAGTGAAAGCAAGAGATGAAAGCGAATGGAGCGTAGGTTTTGGAAATCACCCTATTTTAAAAACGCAAGAGGAACATCAAAAGATAATGGAAATCATGAGCAGAAACCAAAAAATCCCTCGCAAAAGCCGTGCTGGAGTATTCCCAACTTCTGGTTTATTAGTGTGTAAGAAATGCGGCAGAACAATGGCTTATAGTTTTGGAAGAGTAGAAAAAAAGACAGGTAAACTTTATCACTATACAAAGTGTTATTACAAAAATGAATTCGGAGAAAAATGTAGCCAGAAAGGTGTTAAAATGAATGAGGATTTTTATAATGCGCTATACAACACTATAATTAATAATTACATAGATGCAAAAAGAATTAAAAAGTTACAAGAGAATGAAGAGGAGAAAAAACAAAGAGAAAAATTTATCAAAGAAAAAAAGGCTAAATTGCAAAAAGAAGAAGAGGCTTTGAAAAAAGCAAGAAGGTTCTTAGAAGAAGGGGTTTATAATATAAGTGATTTTACTGATGCGAAAAAGGAAAGGGAACCGGTAATACAAAAATTAAAGAAAGAGATTGCAGAATTAGAAAATGAAAACGAATATATATATACCGATAAAGAGTTGGAAAAAATGATTGATAATTTCAAAAAGAACTGGCATAAAGCCACTACAGCACAAGAACAAAATCATCTATTACGAAGTATAGTAAAGAAAATCTACTATGATAGAACACGAGATACAGTAACATTCGAGATAGAATATCTATAGAAACGGCTTAAATTATTGAAAATAAGCCGCTTTAAAATATGTTAAATTTGCTGTTAATGACAAACATGGCACCAATGGCAGGTTGAATAGCCGCTGGAAAGGAAAATCGGCTTCTTTTCCCTTTTTGCCACTTCAAAAGCTTCCTTTCCCCAAGGGAACCAGTTCACGGGATTATAGGCATGCTGGAGCAGGTAAGGAGATTTTTCATTTATCAACCGGTTGGGTACTCTATTTGTGTTCATGGCATTATTCCCCTTATTGCTAATTTTCATTAGTATCGTCCATCCTAAACGGTATTATTAATTTCGGTAATAAATGCAGCGTCGGCGGGGCGTGCTTCGACGTTGCTCTCGTCAACCATACTCAGAATGGAAATGTAGTGATTTTCTTCCAGAAAAACGCACACCTTTCGAAGGCTAAAAAAAGGGAGCGAGAGCCATTATCATGGAAAGAAAGGAATTCGAAAACATATCTGATTTTCCTCCATATTTCATCGGATTTAATGTTACTTTTGAGCCGGGTTGCCGTAACAATTGGCATATTCATCATGGCTGCGGGCAAACATTGTTCTGTGTTAAAGGGCGTGGCTGGTATCAGGAGTTCGGAAAAGAAGCACCGCCTTTTAAAAACGGTGATATCGTGTATATAGCACCGGAAATTAAACATTGGCAGGGAGCGGCACGGGATAAGACATTTACACATCTGTCTTTGTCTGTTCCAACGGAAGACTCCTTTACACAATGGCGCGAACCTGTAGCGGATGAAGAATATAATAGGTATCTCCTTTTTATGTTCTATACCTACATTGACATTGAAATAACAATAAAAGCGCATCAAGAAACCGTAACATTTAAATACCCGCAATATTTGGTATTGGGGTCAATTGCGTAAACCGTCGCGGTACCGGCTGATACGCCCTGAATTTCCCCGGTCGTTTTGTTCACAGATGCAACCGCATCCGAGGAAGAAACCCACAGAAGGTTTGCCGCACCGGTAGAAATTCCATTTACCTTGATATCATTTGCGGTATAGGAAGCGCCGCGGCCCACATTGACATTCTGCTGCGCAAATACAACGCCCGCTTCATCGGCGTTTACCGTGGCGGCCGAAGAGGACTGCCCGGAAACCGTAACCGGTACGATCGTGTTGACCCATCCCTCCGACACCGAATGCCTGCACCAGTAACTGACCGTGGTGCTGCCAGAGCCCACCGCAGTAATCACTACGCGGTTTTGGCTGTCAATGGAGGCACAGACAATATCCGTATTCTTAACGTTAAGATTGATTACGCCTGCATACTCCTCCGAAACATAGCTTGAGTTTTCTTTTAAGGTAATGCTCCCAAGTATAAGGTTGGAAGCGGCAATCTCTTCGCCGGCGGAAACCGGAACAGCAAAATGAAAAGCCGCAAAAATCCCCACCACCAACGCCAGAAGGGTTCCTATCCTTTTTTGATTCCATAACCGTTTCATAATGCTTCTCCTCTCATTGCATTTAATCAAGAAGTTCGGATTTGCTGCCTTCGTACAATTGGCCGTCAATGATTTTTACAATACGTTTCGCGCTCTTAGCCACATGCAGATCGTGGGTAATCATAACGATGGTATTTCCCATTTCGTTCAACTGCCGGAACAGCGCCAGCACCTCTTCCCCCGTTTCCCGGTCCAACGCTCCGGTCGGCTCGTCGGCCAAAAGAAGCTTTGGGGAACCCACCAGCGCCCTTGCGATTGCAATACGCTGCTGCTGGCCGCCGGAAAGCTCGTTCGGCCGGTGGTTTATCCGCTGTTCCCCGATTCCAAGCATCTTCAGCTTTTCCATAGACTGCTCCGCCGCCTCCCGGCGGGATACCCCGCGGATGAGAAGCGGCATCATGGTATTCTGCAGAGCTGTATATTTTTGAATCAGATGGTATCTTTGGAAAATAAATCCGATTTTCCGGTTGCGGACGCGGGTCAACTCCGCGTCGTTCATTTTATAAACCGGTTCCCCCGTCAGCCAGTACTCGCCTTCGTCGAAGCAATCCATACACCCGATGACGTTCATCAGCGTGCTTTTTCCGGAACCGGACGGGCCGAGAATCGCAAGAAATTCGCCGTCCCCAACTTCAATGGATATCCCCTTCAGGACTTCCTGTCGGTTCTCTCCTTGGCCGTAGGATTTTCTCAAATTTTTAATTTTGATAATTTGTTCCATAGCAAACCCCTCAGGACACTTTATTTGGACAGCACGCTTACACGCGTAATCTGTTTTGTACCGTCGCTCTGCGTCTGCTCCGTAATCACAAGAACCATACCCACCTTAATACTGGAAAAATCGCTAGCCCGTCTGGTCGAAACCGTTCCCATGCCGGAGGACGAACACCCTGCATCCTTGGAAGCGGCCGCATTTCCGCCAGCGCCCATTGCTCCCACATTAGGCGCACTCCTGCTGCTTCCCGATGCGTTCGAGCCGTCCTGCCCCGCATTGGAAAGGGTCAGCCCGACCGGAATCAAAAAGGTTTGCGTTTCCCCCGTCAGGGTGATATCGGAAGAATCGGAACCGGAGGCCGACGATTTTGCCGAGGAAGCTTCCTGCGCGGAAGAAGACGAGCTTTCCTGCTGTCCCTGCGTGGAACCCGATCCGAAGCGTCCACTTTTGTTGCTCGTTCCAATGGAAAGCACTACCTGGTTGCCGGTTACCGACTTGACTTTTCCGTAGATTCGGATCTGGGACGTATCCTTTTCCTCACGCCCGCTTTGGGCACCGAATTTTTTGAAACCGTCGCCCTGCGAACCGCTGTTCCCATTCTGCTGCGAGCAGCCAACCGCAAAAACGGCAGCCAACAAAACGGCCAGCCCTGTAAACAGCAATAATTTTTTCCTCATGATATCAACCTCCCGTTATTTCTGAGATAACGCTTCAATCGGCATTAAGGAAGCTGCTTTCCACGCAGGATAAAAGCCGAACAGCGTTCCCGTGCAAACCGCGAAAAGCATGGCGTAAATGCCGCTGACGGCAAGCGGGGCAACAGTCATGCCGCTCAGCCGGACAACCGGAACAAGCGCAAACCCGGCTGCAACGCCCATAACCCCGCCAAAAATACTGATAAAATTTGCTTCGGATAAAAACTCCAGAAGAATTTCCCGTTTCGAACAGCCCAGCGCTTTCAGAATCCCTATTTCCTGCGTGCGCTCCTTAACGGACACGAACAGCACATTCATGATTCCGATTCCTCCTACAATAAAGACAATGCAGGCAACCGCTATCAACAGCCGGGAAAGGGTCTTTGCAGAAGATGTCGCGGCTTCCATACTGCTGCCCGCGTCCGTAACAGTAAAGTTCGCGTTGGAATGGTCTTCCATCAGGATTGATTTGATTTCCTCCATTTTCTCCGCGACCTGATTTACGTCGGACACAATCGCCGTAATCTGCGACACCGCGTTGTTGCCAAACACATATTTCAGGGCGGTAGAATAAGGAACAAAAATCGAATTGTCGGGGCTGATCCCGGAGGAAACCGACCCCATTTTGGAAAGCACCCCGACAATCTCGTACGTTTTCCCTTCGATGGAAAGGCTTTCCCCCACCGCAGAATAGGCGCTTCCGAAAATATCCTGCGCCAGCGTGTATCCGATAACCGCCACCTTATTCTTGCTGTCCTGATCGTCATCGCTGATAAAATCGCCCTGCAGCAGTTCCAGATTGCATATGCTCTGATAGTTGCTTTGCACGCCAACCGTGGTGTATTCCGTTTCCTCAGTTAAATCGCCGCCTTCCACCTTCGCGGTTGCGCTGGTATAGATGGACACGTCGGAAAGCCCGGTGACGAGGGAAGAAATCGTATCCACATCGGTGGTGGAAAGGACTGCGGATTGTTTTTTCGCAAGATTTCCTCCAAAGCCGCTTCGGCTGCCGGATCGGTTCCCTGCTGTTCCGCCGGGCATTCCACCAGGCATTCCTCCCTGCATGCCGCTGGGCATATCACCCGGCATATCGCCTCCTGGGCCGAAGCTCCCCTGCATCATCTGATCGCGCATTTCCGCCTCCGTACTGACGGAGATGTTAATGGATCCGGCATTTAGGGTTTTAAACTGCTTCTGAACATCCACCTCTCCCCCATGCCCGACGGCAATTACCATGACAATGGTTGCAGAGCCGACAATGATGCCAAGCGAAGTCAGAATCACTTTAAATTTATTTTCCATTATATTGATCCAGACAAGATGCAGAATTTCCGTAAAACGCATTTTGCCGTACAAACCCGTATCCTGCGTCATTTTGCGCTCACCGTACTTTCCGCCAGCACGGTATCTCCTTCTGCCAGGCCGCTGGTAACCTCTACATTCGTTCCGTTGGAAAATCCGGTCTTTACGCTTTTTTCCGTAGTGCTGCCGTCTTGGTTTTTCACAAGAACGGTAGAAACGCCGTTATCAAAACGGATTGCCTTATTGTTTACATACAGCACGTTCTTCACCCGCTTCTGAATTATGGTTGCTTCCCCGCTCATTCCGGTATAAACGGTGCCAACGTCGTTGTCGGTTCCGGTCATTTTTACAACCACCGTATAGGTTACGGAAGAGGAGCCGCTGCGGGCGGGTTCCGCCGTAATGCTTTCCACCATCGCGTCAAAGGACTGGTTGTCATAGGCGGAAAGGGTAATGGAAGCTTCCTGCCCGATGCTGATACCGGTAATGTCATCTTCGGAAATCGAGACGGAAAGCGACACGGAATCCGGCTTGGAAATCTCCATAATGGCCGTCGAGGCCGGCACGGTGTCGCCCGCCTTGTACGAAACGGTCGCCACAATCCCGTCGCATGGGCTGGTAATTACACCGTTCCCGTCCAGGGCATTGTTGATTTCATCCAATTCCCTTTGCAGCTTGTCACAGTTTTCCTGCTGTTCGCTTACTGCCAGAGCCAACTGATTCACCGTAAGGTTATACGTATCGTCAGCGTACGCAGCGGTATTCAAGTCCTTTTCCTCGGTTGTTTTCGCTTCGTTCGAGGTAATCTGCGCAGTCTTCTTCGCCTTTGAAAGGGCATATTCGTCCGATTTAACGCTTTGCTGAAGCGACGTTACCTTTGCGTCAAGATCCGTTCCCGCAACGGGATATTTGTCCGAATAAGTTTCTTTAAAATCATTGTAAGCCTTCGAATAGTTCGTATATTCCGCCTCAGCCTGGTCAAGCTTTGCCTGCAAATTCTCTTGCTGTTGGATGATATCGCCCGCTACGTTATTATAGTAAGCATCCAAGGCATCCTTTGCGGAATCATACTCGAGTTTGGCCGTATCCTCATCTTCCCCGTTCGAATCAGAGCCGTATTTTGCCGAAATATAATTTGCCCTTGCTGTTTCCACAGCGTCCTTTAGTTTCTCATATGCGCTGATAATCGCGTTATTATCCGTCTTAAAGACGGAAAGCTGATTGCTATAGCTCGTTTGGTTTGTCTTGGCGTCATCCATCCACTGCTTTAGCTTTTGAAGCTTCGCATAATCGGACGCCCACGTTTTCTGAAGCGCCTGATATTTTGCAAGCTCTTTCCGATCCTTTTCCAAATTTTCCTGTGCCACCGCAATATCGTTCTGAATGGACGCTTCTGTTAATGCCCTTGTAACCGGCGCGGTCTGCGCAAGTGCTTTGCTCGATTCATAGGTAATTTTCGCAGCGGCAAGCTTGCTTTTCTGGTCGGTTAGCGCCTGCTGAAGGGAAACCTTCGCTGTCTCAAGCTTCTGGCGTGTCTCGGAACTGTTATCGTTTACGCTGTCTAGGTTCAGTCGCAGCAGCGCGTCTCCTTTTTTTACTGTCTGTCCGGATTTTACCGATACCGAGCTGATGGTACACGCAATGGGAAAGGTAATGTTCTGCGTATCCAGCGACACGGTTCCGGATTCCGTTGTGCCAACCGTCACATCCCCTTTTGCGACGCTGTATTCACGGTAGGTCTTTGTGCTCTGGGGTGCATTGTGTTTCAATACAGCAAAAATTGCTGCAACCGAAATGGCGGACACTAATACCCCCGCCGTAACAAAAATCGTTATTTTCTTATGCAGTTGCGTAAAATTCCGGATACTTTCCAGTTTTTCTTTCATAGCAAACCTCCGATTCCATATATTCGCTAACTATTAAAGGATAATTATGGAATGTGATGGATTGCAAAAAACTGGATGAAAATTTGATGAAAAAAACGTCCGGCCTATGTCAGGCCGGACGTTCCGTCGTTTCTGTATTTCGTGTATCTGGGAAAATAAATGTGAATCTTGTTCCGCTGCCCAGCTTGCTTTCCAACCGGATTTCTCCGCTGTGGCGTTCGACAATCCATTTGACAATGGACAGACCCAAGCCGGACGAGCCTTTTGTTCCGCGTGAGCGCACCGCGTCGGCTTTGTAAAAACGATCGAAAATATACGGAAGGTCTTTGTCCGCAATTCCCATTCCCGTATCCACAATTTCAATCTCTACACAGCCCGGCCCCCGGCGGCAAGAAATACGGATTTCGCCCCCCGGAGGAGTATATTTCATACTGTTGTCCAATACCGCGCGGACAGCCTCTTTTATCAAAGCCGGGTCGGCTGTGAGGAAAACACCCGGTTCAATCTCCGATACGACAGCATGCTCCCTGCTGATCAGCTTGGTATCCTCGGCAATGCTGTCAATCAGGTTGCTCACGTTAAACCGTTCAAAGCTGATTAGCTGGGTTTGCTGGTCAGCCCGCGCCAGAAACAGCAGGCGCTCTACAAGCTGCTTCATATTTTCGGTTTCTTCTACGATTTTTTCAACAGACTCGTCCCTTACTTCCGGGTCCTCGCTGCCCCAGCGGCGCAAAAGGTTTGCATAGCCGGAAATAACCGAAAGCGGCGTGCGCAGCTCATGGGAAGCATCGGAAACAAACCGCTTCTGCTGCTCATAGGAGGCTTGAATCCGGTCCAGCATACCATTAAACGTTTCCGCCAATTCTTTCAGTTCATCGTTCGAGTGAACCGTATCAATGCGCCTACTGAGGTCTTTCGCGGAAATTGATCGCGCCGCTGCGGTCATATTGTAAATCGGCCGCATCATCTTCCGTATAAGGAGTGCCCCGCTGATGGAAATAACCAGAAGTAGAGCAGATAAGATCACTAAAAAACCCGTTGCGGAAATGTTCCCCGCAATCGAAATGCTTTCGCAGTCGACGACCGTAACAGTAGCTTTTCTGCAGGGGCGGTCTATACTCCTTACGGTATTGGCATAATTTCCCTTCCCGCCCGGCTTCTTCCCAAAGGTGAGGGTCGTACCTTCATGCTCATACCGGATTTCAATATAAACTTTGTTCGCCTTTGCAAAAGCATCAAAATCAAAATCTTGTCCTCTCCCATGCTTCAGACGTTCCTCTACCATCGAAGCGACGCTGTCCAGGTGCCGCATGTGAACCGCCCGAATCGTAATTGCCCATGAAAGGAATCCCACCGTGGCGGCAAGAAGCAGTCCGAACATTGAAGTGTAGATCGCGGTTGCCTTTAAAGCAATCGAGAATTTAATGTTTTTTCTGTCACCAGCGAATTTTTTTAACAGGTTCATTTTTTTCATTTAAGTTAATGATGTATCCTACCCCGCGGATGGTACGGATCAGCTCCACATGATAGCGGTAATCGATCTTATTGCGAAGATACCGTATGTAGACATCCACCAGATTGGTTTTCCCCTTAAAATTGTATCCCCACACCTGTTCCATCAGCCGATCGCGCGAACAGACCATGTCGTGATTTTTCAAAAGATAAAACAAAAGGTCGAACTCCCGCTTTGTTAAATAGATCGGTTCTCCGGCGTAAGAAACGGAGCGTTTCGCTACGTCAACGACCAGCTTTCCTGCCGTCAGGATTTGGGGCGGTTCCGGGGGCTCCGCTTTTTTCAGCGCCAAACGCATACGAGCGAGAAGTTCTTCAATGGCAAAGGGCTTCGTCAGATAATCGTTTGCGCCGCCGTCCAGACCCGAAACCTTGTCTGCAACCGCGTCTTTCGCCGTAAGCATGATGACCGGCGTTTTTGAAGCGTTCCGAAATCTTCTTAAAACTTCCATTCCGTCCATTGATGGAAGCATAATATCCAGCAGAATAATATCAAATTTTTCTGTTAAGGCACGTTCAAGACCGCTGAAACCATCGTACTCCTTTTCCACGATGTATCCTTCGTGATTTAATTCCAATTCCAAAAAACGGACACTGTTTTTATCATCGTCTATAATAAGAACTTTTTGACCGGTCATAGCTTCGCATCCTCTCTATACGGGATTTCGTGATTCGAAAACCGGCTATATTTCTATGGAAAATTTTGCATAAAACATGGATATTTTATCCATTCATAAATTTATTATAAATTGGTGTTTGAAAAAAGTCAACGAACAACTCCCGATAAGGGTAAAACCTTGTAAAAAGCGGCAAACACAATCGTTTCCTATCCGGAAAGAACCGCTGAAATATAAAAAAGGGCCCGCGGCGGCTTCCTGCCGCAGGCGCCTTTCCACTTATGTAAGAATGTTGAATCAGACTTTAGAGCTTAATTGGGTGTTTTCTGTTGGCAGCTGATAGAAAAAGGATCGAAAGTACTAGAACAATCATGCTGAAAACGGCTACGACAATCACCACATGATACTGCCCGTTAAATCCATCAGGCGAAATATGTTTCATGAAAATCCCGGCAAAGGCCCACAGTACAGCCAGTCCGTACCCTATATTCTTTCGGTTGACCACACCGCAGACGCCTGCGACAAGTGCCAGCACCATTGCAATCGCCGTCCATGTCTGGTTGGAAAACCCGGTGAACCCTATGCTGACCAGCCACACGATGACATTAGCAATGGCGGCAACAGTCACCCATCCGAAATAAAGGCTGAACGGCAGTTTTACAAAAATCCATTCTTTCCCTGAAAATTCCTTTTTGTCAAGCCGAGACCCGATCACCGCCAAGCCGGCGAGCAGCGCAAGCAGAAGCAGGACGGAAAGGAAAATCATCCGGTAATGCCATGCAAAAAGCCACGCAACATTGGCCAAAGAAGTCGCCGCGAAAAGATATCCGATTTCCATTATGTAATCGTCCCTCGTATTTTCACTTCCGTTAAAAACGCCGAATTGGTAAAGCACAAACAGCGCCAGCAGAAAATAGATGCCCCCCCAAATCGAAAATGTGCAGGAAGCCGGGGTAAAAAGATTGGGATAGGCTTCGGATACCTCCCCCGTAGTAACTCCGTTTATTGGGAGAAGGTTTGCGAGGATATTGATAATTACCAGAAAAACAAATGCGGCCGTATTCAGAATTTTTAAGGCGGCCGGCCCTTTCATGTCTGCCATGAATATCACCCCCCATAGTATATGAGAATTCATCGGATAAAATAATAAAAACAGAAAAAGATATATCGGATTTGTCATTTTGCTAAAATTCAATTGACTGATTTTGGTTGTTTATTTGGTTGAATTTGATTGACTCTGACTGTATTTGAGTGTATTATAAAGTAAAAGGAGGGGATACCGTTGTTACCAGAAGAAAGATACGCTGCCATACTGAAAATGGTGGAAGAGAAAAGGGCTGTTACCGTATCGGAACTGACAGAAGCGCTTAACAGCTCCGAATCCACCATCCGCAGGGATTTGGCTGCGCTCGACAATATCGGGAAGTTAAATAAGGTCCACGGCGGTGCAACCGCAATCGACGTTTTCTATAGCACAAAGGACGACGACGTTTCTATCCGCCAGTCCCGCAATACGGAGCAGAAAAACGCCATCGGGAAATACGCGGCGTCTCTCATTCAGGAAAACGACTTTGTTTATATTGACGCGGGCACAACAACGGAAGCGCTCATTAATTATATAACGGAAAAAAACGCAGTTTACGTAACAAACGGAGCGGCCCTTGCGAAAAAACTGGCGCAGAAGGGCTGCAAGGTTTTTATCCTCGGCGGAGAGCTGAAAGTGGCAACGGACGCGGTTGTGGGCAACGAAGCGATTGCCTGCCTTCAAAAGTACAACTTTACAAAGGGTTTTTTCGGCACAAACGGAATCAGTACAAAAAGCGGCTATACCACGCCGGATGTGAGTGAAGCGTTGGTAAAAGCCGAGGCGCTTTCGAAATGTAGTGAAAAATACATTCTGGCGGACCCGAGCAAATTCAACAGCATTTCCCCTATCACTTTCGCCACCCTTGGATCGGCTGCGATCATTACAACGGTGTTAGAAGACCAGCAGTACAAAAAATATACGAATGTATTGGAGACTGATAAACCATGATTTACACGGTAACCTTCAATCCGTCCCTTGATTACATCGTGAAAGTAGATTCCTTCCGGCTGGGGGAGGTTAACCGCACCTACTCGGAAAAAATGCTTCCCGGAGGAAAGGGAATCAACGTATCCATCGTATTGAAAAACCTTGGCATCCAAAGCGTTGCCATGGGCTTTATTGCGGGCTTTACCGGGGACGAAATCCAAAAGCGCCTGAACGACTTCGGCTGTGAATCAGATTTTATTCGCCTCCAAAGCGGCTTGTCGCGAATCAACGTGAAGCTGAAATCAAACGAAGAAAGTGAAATCAACGGGCGTGGACCCCGGATTCGCGAAATGGACATAAAAAAATTGTTCGACCGGATTGACCGGATTTCAGACGGTGACGTGCTGGTCCTTGCCGGAAGCATCCCCAACACGCTTCCGGAGGATATCTACGAAAAAATCCTGGACCGCCTGAAAGGAAAAAACATTCTGGCGGTTGTGGACGCAACCCGCAACCTGCTTGTAAATGTTTTGAAATACCATCCCTTCTTAATCAAGCCAAACAACCATGAACTGGGCGAACTGTTCGGACGGAAACTGCAAAACGACGAAGACATCATCCGGTGCGCGAAAGAGCTGCAAAGCAGGGGCGCGCGGAACGTACTGGTTTCCATGGCGGGCGAAGGTGCGATTCTGGTAGAAGAAACCGGCAAGACGTATAAAAGCCCGGCGCCAAAAGGCGTTGTTCGTAACTCCGTAGGCGCGGGCGATTCCATGGTGGCCGGGTTCCTCGCCGGATATCTCGCCAACAGGGACTATCAGGAAGCTTTCCGCACAGGCATTGCCGCGGGAAGCGCAAGCGCATTTAGTGAGGATCTCGCTTCAAAAGAAGATATTCAGGCACTATTAAGGCAAATCGAAACAATTCAGAGGAGGAGTTAAAATGCGTATTACCGATTTGTTGAGCGAAAAAGGCATTGATCTGAATGCAAATCCGAAATCCAAAGCGGACGCGATCGACAGGCTTGTCGATCTGATGGATCAAAACGGAAATTTGAAGGACAAAGAAGAATACAAACGGCGCGTACTGGACAGGGAAAAAGAAGGTACGACGGGAATCGGCGAAGGCGTAGCGATCCCGCATGCGAAAACAAGCGCGGTATCGCGGGCCGGATTAAGCGCGATGGTCGTTAAAGACGGGGTCGATTATGAATCGCTCGACGGCGAACCCGCCCGCCTCCTGTTTCTGATCGCCGCGCCGCAGACAGAGGAAAACATCCATCTGGACGTGCTGGGCCGTCTGTCCGCATTGCTGACGGACGACGCTTTCCGCAAAAATCTGATTCAGGCAAAAAGCAAGGCGGAATTTCTTGAACTTATTAATGACGCGGAAACAAAAAAGCTTGCACAGGAGCAGAAAGAAGAAAAGCCCGAAGGATACCGCCTTCTCGCGGTAACCGCCTGCCCGACAGGCATCGCCCACACCTATATGGCGGCGGAGAGCCTGGAAAAAGCGGCGAAAAAGCTGGGCGTCAGCCTGAAAGTGGAAACCGACGGCTCCGGCGGAGCGGAAAATGTCCTGACCAAAGAGGAAATCGCCCAGGCGGAATGCATCATTATTGCGGCGGACCGGCAGGTCGAAATGCCCCGCTTCAACGGCAAAAAGGTTCTGCAGGTAAAGGCGTCCGACGGCATCAACCGCGCCCCGGAACTGATTCAGCGCGCGCTGGACGGGAATGCACCCGTATTCCACAGCAGTCCCGACGGACAATCCGAGGAAGCGGCTCTGGAAAACGAAGGCGTTGGGCGGCAGATTTACAAGCACTTAATGAACGGCGTTTCCCACATGCTCCCGTTTGTCATCGGCGGCGGCATTTTAACCGCACTCTCCTTCCTGTTTGACAACTATGCAATCGATCCTTCCAAATTCGGAAGCAACACCCCGCTTGCCGCTTTTCTGAATACGGTCGGCGGCGCGGCGTTCGGCTTTATGCTTCCGATTCTTGCCGGGTACATTGCAATGAGCATCGGCGACCGCCCCGCGCTTGTGGCCGGTTTTGTCGGCGGCGCGCTGGCTGTTTCCGGGGGCTCTGGTTTTCTGGGCGCCCTGCTCGCGGGCTTTATCGGCGGATACCTGGCGCTCGGCCTGAAGAAGCTGTTCAGCGGCCTGCCGAAAAACCTTGAGGGGATCAAGCCCGTTCTGCTGTATCCGTTTTTCGGCGTGCTGGTGATGGGCCTGCTTATGACCTTTATCGTCAACCCACCCCTCTCCGCGTTCAATAAATGGCTGACAGACAGCCTGAACGGCATGGGCAGTGCCAGTAAGCTTCTGCTGGGCATCCTTCTTGGCGCGATGATGTCCATTGACTTCGGCGGTCCGATCAACAAGGCGGCTTACGTATTCGGCACCGCGTCCCTCGCATCGGGCAATTTCAATATTATGGCGGCGGTTATGGTCGGCGGAATGGTTCCTCCGCTTGCGATCGCCCTTTGCACAACCTTCTTTAAAAACCGTTTTACAGCTCAGGAACGCCAGTCCGGCGTGGCTAACTATGTGATGGGCCTGTCCTTTATTACGGAAGGCGCGATTCCCTTTGCCGCCGCCGACCCCCTGCGGGTGATTCCCGCCTGTGCGATCGGCTCCGGAATTGCCGGCGGGCTTTCCATGCTTTTCGACTGCACTCTGCGCGCGCCGCATGGCGGCATCTTCGTATTCCCCGTGGTCGGCAACCCGCTGTTGTATATCGTTGCCCTTCTCGCAGGCTCCGTCGCGGGAATGCTTTTACTGGCTATTTTGAAAAAACCTGTCGATGAACAGGAATAAACCATATAAATCATGAGAAAAGGAAGCTGTAATGAAAGAATTCTGTTATGTTATTACCGACCCGGAAGGGATTCACGCAAGGCCGGCAGGAATGCTTGTGAAAGAAGCCGGAAAATTCACCTCCTCCATCAGGCTTATAAAAAACGGAAAAGCCGCGGACGCGAAACGCATTTTTTCCGTCATGAGCCTGGCCGCTAAAAAGGGCGAAACCATTCAAGTAACCGTCGACGGCCCCGACGAAGAAAACGCCGCCGCGGCAATCCGTGATTTTTTAGAAAAGAACCTTTGAAAATCTCCCTCTATTTGAGATAGTTCTCTCCCCTGGCCTTCGTATGCTACCACCATACGGAGGCTTTTCCTAAATTTGTACGGCGAATTCTTTCCTGCGCATCTTGACTCCGGCTTAAAATATGATATAATTTTGACAATACTATAGGTGAGTCGGAAAGACGAATTCTTACGGCAAACCTTGTGTACTTGAAAAAGAAATCGTACTGACTGCATGAGGGTTCGTCCCAAATGGAAAGGCGAGTGAATAGTAATGAAACCGGGGAACTGTCGTGCCCCGGTCTTGCTTTGCTGTCCCTGTGCCTTACCGGCACAGGGATTTTTTCTTTTCAGGCTTCACAAAATTTCGATAGGAAGAAGGGATGGAAATGGATTCACGAATCGCGCTTATTGGCATTGTGGTCGAAAACACCGACTCCGTCGAAAAAATCAACGCGATTCTGCACGAGTACGGAGAATACATTATCGGCAGGATGGGTGTACCCTACCATAAACGCCATATCTCCGTCATCAGCGTTGTCATGGACGCGCCCAACAACGTCATCAGCGCACTCTCCGGCAAACTGGGCATGCTGCCCCATGTCAGCACGAAAACCGTTTATTCCAAGCTGCCCGCTTCGGAAGCGCAACAGTAAGGACAACTGCCAATGAAAGAATTAATTGACAAGCTATATAAACAAAATATACTGCGTAAAGACGAGCTTTGCGCTCTGCTGGACAATCTGACGGCAAAAAGCGCCCCCTACCTTTTTGAAAAGGCAAGGAGCGTTACAAACAGGAATTTCGGCAACCGGATTTATGTACGCGGGCTGATTGAATTCACGAATTACTGCAAGAACGACTGTTTCTACTGTGGAATCCGGAAAAGCAACCGAAACGCCAAACGGTACCGCCTGACCAAGGAAGAGATCTTATCCTGCTGCGAAAACGGGTATTCCCTCGGCTTCCGCACCTTTGTTTTACAGGGCGGCGAGGACCCGTTCTATACGGATGACAAGATTGCCGACCTAGTGTTCTCCATCAAAAAAGCATACCCCGACTGCGCCGTAACTCTTTCCATCGGGGAAAAAAGCGAAGAAGCCTACCGCAGATTCCGCGAAGCCGGTTCCGACCGCTACCTTTTGCGGCACGAAACGGCAAACCCGGAGCATTACGGAAAGCTGCACCCGCCGGAGCTTTCCCTTGCGAACCGCATGCGCTGCCTGGAACAGCTGAAAGGGCTCGGCTATCAGACCGGCACGGGCTTTATGGTCGACTCGCCTTACCAGACAACGGAAAACCTTGCCGAAGACCTGCTTTTTATCAAGCGATTTGACCCGCAGATGGTGGGGATCGGCCCTTTTGTCCCCCATCACGACACGCCCTTTGCCGATTTCCCGGCGGGAAAACTGGAAAGGACGCTGCATTTAATCAGCATTTTACGGCTGATGCTTCCGAACGCCCTGCTCCCCGCCACAACCGCCCTTGGCACCATTCATCCGGAAGGACGGGAAAAAGGGATTTTAGCCGGAGCAAACGTAGTCATGCCGAATCTTTCCCCGGTGGGCGTGCGGAAAAAGTACGAGCTTTACGACAACAAAATCTGTACTGGGGAGGAAGCCGCCGAGTGCCGTTTCTGCCTTCAGAACCGTATGCGGAAAATCGGATACGAAATTGTGGTGGACCGCGGCGATTACCGTCCCGCAAAAATGAACGATTAAAGGAGTTTTCACGATGTACGACTGCAAATCAAGAATCGCAACCGAATTCATCAACGACGAGGAAATACTGGACACCCTCGAATACGCGCGAAAAAACAAGAGCAACCGAGCGCTGATCGACAGCCTGCTCGAACGCGCGAAGGACTGCAAGGGCCTGACCCACCGGGAAGCCGCTGTGCTTCTTGAATGCGACCTGCCGGATGAAAACGAAAAAATGTTTCAGCTTGCAAAAGAAATCAAGTTGCGTTTTTACGGAAACCGGATCGTTCTGTTCGCGCCGTTGTACCTGTCAAACTACTGCGTCAACGGCTGCGTATACTGCCCCTACCATCATAAAAATAAGACCATTACCCGCAAAAAACTGACACAGGAGGAAATCGCCCGCGAGGTCATCGCGCTGCAGGATATGGGACACAAGCGGCTGGCGCTGGAAACCGGTGAAGACCCCGTCAACTGCCCGATCGAATACGTTCTGGAAAGCATCCACACGATTTACAACATCAAACATAAAAACGGAGCCATCCGCCGCGTAAACGTAAATATCGCCGCCACAACAGTAGAAAATTACCGCAAGCTGAAGGAAGCCGGAATCGGCACCTACATCCTGTTTCAGGAAACCTACAATAAAAAAAGCTACGAGGAGCTTCACCCAACCGGACCAAAGAGCAATTACGCCTACCATACCGAGGCAATGGACCGCGCAATGGAAGGCGGCATCGACGACGTAGGCATCGGTGTACTGTTCGGGCTAAATATGTACCGCTATGACTTCGTCGGGCTGCTGATGCACGCGGAGCACCTGGAAGCCGCCATGGGCGTTGGCCCTCACACGATCAGCGTACCGCGCATCCGGCCCGCCGACGACATTGACCCCGCCAACTTTACTAACGCCATTTCGGACGAAATCTTCGAAAAAATTGTAGCCGTCCTGCGGATTGCGGTTCCGTACACCGGCATGATCATTTCCACCCGCGAATCGCAGAAAACCCGTGAGCGCGTCCTTGATCTGGGCGTCTCCCAAATCAGCGGCGGTTCCCGCACCAGCGTCGGCGGTTACTGCGAGCCTGAGCCGGAAGAGGAAAACACCTCACAGTTCGACGTGAACGACACCCGTACGCTGGACCAAGTCGTCAACTGGCTGCTGGGACTCGGCTACATACCGAGCTTCTGCACGGCTTGCTACCGTTCCGGACGGACGGGTGACCGCTTTATGCAGCTTGTAAAATCCGGCCAGATTGCGAACTGCTGCCATCCGAACGCGCTGATGACGCTGAAAGAATATCTGGAGGATTATGCGTTGACGGACACAAGGCAAAAGGGCGAAGCGCTGATTGCGAAAGAAGTCCAGAATATTCCGAACGAAAAAGTCCGCGCAACCGCCATGGAATATTTAACGGAACTGCACCATGGGAAACGCGATTTCCGTTTCTAAGCAGCGAAAGAAAAAGGAAAAGAGGGAAGAAAGATGAGTTTAACGGATACCCCAAGGGCAAACCGCCTGCACATTGGCATCTTCGGAAAGCGCAACAGCGGGAAATCCTCGCTGGTGAACGCGCTTACCCGGCAGGAAACCGCGCTGGTTTCGGATGTGGCCGGAACCACGGCCGACCCGGTCTTTAAGTCCATGGAAATCCACGGAATCGGGCCCTGCGTCTTTATCGACACCGCCGGCTTCGACGACGTGGGCGAGCTGGGGCAAATGCGCGTGGATAAAACCAAAAAGGTGATTGACCGAACAGATATCGCCCTTGTTGTTTTCAGCGGCCGGGACTTTTCGCAGGAAACCGCATGGGTGCATACCCTGCGCAAGCGGAAGATTCCCGTCATCTCGGTACTGAACAAATCGGACCTCCTTCCCGATTCGGGACAGCTCATTCAGGAAATTGAAAAAGCCTGCGGGTTAAAACCGGTTCTTGTCAGCGCAAAAGAAAGAACCGGAATGGAGAAAATTCGCGAGGAGCTAATTCGCCTTCTTCCTGAGGATTACGACGTAAAAAGCATTACCGGCGGCCTTGCGGAAAACGGCGACATTGTCCTGCTCGTCATGCCGCAGGACATTCAGGCCCCGAAAGGGCGGCTGATTCTTCCGCAAGTACAAACCATCCGCGACCTTCTGGACAAAAAATGTATCGTGCTAAGCGCGACGACCGACAAGCTGGACGAGTCCCTCGCCTGCCTGAAAGAACCGCCGAATCTGATCATCACCGATTCACAGGTTTTCAAGACTGTTTATGAGAAAAAGCCGAAGGAAAGCAAGCTGACCTCTTTTTCCATTCTATTCGCAAATTACAAGGGCGACCTGAATTACTATGTGGAAAGCGCCCATGCCATCGATTTCCTTTCGCAGGACTCCAGGGTACTGATTGCCGAAGCCTGCACCCACGCCCCGCTTGCGGAGGATATCGGCCGCGAAAAAATCCCCCGCATGCTGCGGAAAAGGTTCGGAGAAAAACTGACGGTGAACGTTGTGAGCGGTACGGATTTTCCGGAGGATTTAACGTATTATGACCTAGTTATCCAATGCGGCGCCTGTATGTTTAACCGGAAATATGTGCTGTCCCGCATTGAACGCGCCCGCGCGCAGGGTGTACCCATGACAAACTACGGCGTTGCAATCGCCTATCTTTCCGGCATTCTTGACAAGATTGACTTACATTAAAAGAAAGGGAAGCCCCGTTTGGGCTTCCCCTTCTTTTTCCCTGCGTTATTCTACTGTGATAACCGATACAGGGCAGCCTTCCTGCGCCTGAATGGCTTTGTCTTCCGCTTCGGGGGGAACATTCTCGTTCCAGACTTCGGCTACGCCGTCGTCGCCCATACGAAAAACTTCGGGGCAGGTCTCCGGGCAAAGCCCGCAGGAAATGCATCCGCTTCTGTCAAGTGTTGCTATCATAAACATCCCTCTTTCCGGTCAGAACTGACCAATTATCTTTTTAAGGAAAAGATTTCCTAATCCTATAGTTTGCCCCACCGCAGGAAATTATTCCACAAGACCGATGAAAAATGTTCAAAATTCACCCAGAGCAGCCTGCTTTCACCGTTTGATGTTCGGGCCTAAAGCAACCTTTTTCACATTATGCCCCTGATTCTGATTTTCCGCTTTTCCGGCGCGATTGGGCATATTATCCTGATCATCGGACCGTACCGTTTTTTGGTTATCCTCTCTCTTATTGTCCATAGCCCCTCCTACATCTTATGCGTCTGATTTGCTTCGGAAAGAATCCGGAATCCCATTTCCTGTATTTTGCCTTCAAGCCGGTTATATTCCACACCGGAATTGTCATAATCCACAGCTACCGTATCATTCCGATCATTGACGCTGACGGAAAGGACCCCGGGAAGGGAATCCAGCTCCTGTTTTATTTTCTTTACGTCTTTTTTACCGGACAAATTATCCAGCCGAAAATACACGCTTGCCTTCGACATACTATCACCTCAGCAATAGTATTTGACGAAACGGCGCAATTATCAGGCTTCCTCACCCGTTTTCTCATTCCGGATGCATGCAAGGATTGGTTTTAGGGCTTCGCGGTTTGTAAAGTCCGCCGGATGGTCGTAGCAGGCGAGCATGCCCTTCGCGTCCTTATCCGTGTCGGGCGCTTTTTTGAGCTTTACCTTCAACATATTCATCAGCATTTTATCGACCAAATTGCACTTACTGTAATTGAAACCGCCGCGCAGCAGAAAGAAGCGGATTTTTCCCCGTATTTCAGCAGGAAAATTGTATTTTTCTACCTTGTCGCAAATCTCGGGGCGGCAGGGGGATACTCCGACGCCGAAAACGATTATCTTCCTGTTCCCCAGTTCTTTCATATGTCTGGTAATCCGTTTTACTCCGTTAATCCCACCGGCATAAAGTCCGCCGCCGTACACGATCGTGTCATAACGAAGCAAATCTTCTACCTTTACATAATTCGCCTGCAAAAGGTCCGCGCCCGTATCCTCGGCCAGCCAGCGCGCATACCTTTCGGTATATCCTGTTTTGGATTTATAAACGACAGCTATTTTTTGCATAGCGCCCCTCCAAATCTATTTGGTCCGGCATTTCTCTAAAAAATCCCGGACGTTCCTCTCCTCTTTTTCCCGGTCGGGATTTAAACGCCCCAGCCGGTCACACAGACCCAGAAGGGCAACGTCGTCAATCGAAGTCTGGCTTTTCATTGCCGGAATGTCCGCGAACGGAAGGCCTTTGACCACGAACAGAATCTGCATGTGCCAACGCACCAGCGCGCATACCTTCTCAACAAATGTCGTGTCGTGGACAAACGGGGAAAGAAATTCATATGCCAGTTTTGCGCCGAGCTTATCGTGGTCATACGACGTAATCCTGCCCTTGCGGACTCTGGTTGTGCCCGGCTTCCCCAAATCGTGCAGCAGCGCCGCCCACATGAACACCCGCGGGTCGCTGCTTTTTTCTTTCGCCTTTGCGGCTTCGTCGATGACAAGCATGGTATGATTCCATACATTTCCCTCCGGATGGTGCTCCGGCGACTGCTGTGCGTCCTTTAAATGAAGGAGCATGGAAAACGGATGCTCCCGAAGCGCGCCTGCTTTGTCCAAACCTTTAAAATATTCGGAAGGGCAGCTGTCTTCCATCAGGTGCCGCTCCATTGCTTCAAACTGTCCCTGCTTTGATTCCATCCTATCCATCCCATCCGCCTAAAATTTATCCCGCTTTTTTATTTCGTCCTGCGCAATTACACCAATACCGTTTTAAGCGGCAAAATATAATTTTCCTTTATTATACAATACTATTATGCCAATGGACAATTCTTTTTATCAGCTTTATTGTAAAAAGAAAATGCAACGGATTTTAAAATCGATTGTGGCGCAAGGAGTAATTTTATCGACCTTGTTCCAGGCGAAGCAGCTTCTTTTTTATATCCAGCCCACCGCCGTAACCCACAAGCGAACCGTTCGCTCCGATTACACGGTGGCAGGGTATAAATATCGGAATCGGGTTCCGGTTGTTCGCCATACCCACCGCCCTGTATCCGCGGGGGCACCCTGCCATTTCCGCAATTTGCTTATAACTGCGCGTTTCGCCGTACGGAATGGACAAAAGGCATTTCCAAACTCTTTTTTGAAATTCTGTCCCTTCGGGAGAAAGTGGCAGGGAAAATTCCCTGCGTGTTCCCGCGAAATACTCCTTAAGCTGGCGGAACGCTTCCCTGTGCAATTGCGTTTCCGCAACAGTTCCCGTATCGTCCGGCAGTCCCCCGGGCAAAAGGGCATCGGTGATACCGGTATCCTTACAGCCAATCCCGATGTTCCCAATATCCATATCATAGAAAAACCACTTTTTCATTCCTTGCCCTTTCCTTCCTCCGGTAAAACCTGCTGAACACGGCTAACCTGACCGCCCTCCGCCAGCATAACCTTTATCCCATGCGGATGGCTGGGGCAGCGGGTAAGAATCCGCTTTACATGCCCGCGCGTCAGCCTGCCCGTCGGCTGATCTTTTTTCAGCACAATATCCACCAGCGCAAGATTTCGCTCTCCATTTTCCGTCCATAAGTCACCTGTTTTCCCGTGGTTCCAGCCGCTTTTCATAAATTTCCGTATAGATCAGCTTTCCACCGATACGTTCCGATTTCATCAGGCTGATTTTCCGCACCTGCTCCGTCAAGGGAGAAATCCGTCCCTCAAAATCGCGGATGGAAAAGCCGGAAGGGAAAACCACTTCCCGTCCAAGAGTGAGGTGCGGTTTGAACTCCCGGTTTTCAATGGAATATCCCGCAAACCGCAGAGCGGAGCAAAGCTGGCTGTGCACAGAAAGCAAAGTGTCGTTCTTTTCCACGCCGGCCCAACAGATATCGCCGCCATTCCGACGGAAGCACCCAAGCCCACCAACCGTCAGCACAAAGGGCTCTGCGGAAACCTTGTCCATTGCCTGCCTTACTTTCTCCACATTGTCCGTTTCCCCGATAAAGGCAAGCGTAAGATGCAGATTCTCCCGGCGGGAAAAGTTCCCGCCGGCGCCGTATTCCTTCAGCTTCTGTATCCACCCGGTAAGACGGTCTTTCACCGGTTCACTAAAATTTACAGCGATAAAAAGGCGCATGCCGTTCACCTGATTCCCCTTGCAATATTCGTAATTTGCGCATCGGTGTTCTCCTCAATAAAACCGATCACATGGTCAAGAATACTGTCCGCCTGGGAAACCGTACCGGCAACACAGGCAACCCCGATGACAGCCGTCTGATGCACGTCCTGCAAACCCGTTTCCGCGGCGGATACCGGAAAACGGTTCCGCACTTTATTAAGAATACTTTTTACCACCATGCGCTTCTCTTTGAGGGAACGAACCCATGGCGCGTACAGCGTTATTTCCGCCGCACCGATAATCATGCCCGCCGCCCCCTGTTCTGTCTTTGTTGCCAATATTATAGCAAAACAATTTTCCCCTGTAAAATCAAAAAATGGTTTGCAAAGGATCCGCAAACGCTCCGAACCGTGCCATTCCAATACCGTACAGAATATGGATATGCGGGCAGCTCCCCTGGAATCAGAATGTGGGCATGATCCGTTCCTAAAAACAGAATCCCCAAAACGCTGGCATCGCTGTGTTTGAACAGCCAACGTTTCGGGGGCATTTTTAAGGGATTATTGATAGGACAGGAAAATCGTCAAGCCGCGGTTATCCTTGTCAGTCAGATATTTCAAATTATTGGTATTGATCTTGCTGCCGGTACTGTTCGTATTTGCATCCAATACCCAATTCTGGATTTTATACGGCGAAACAGTTACCAGCTTCGCAAGGGTCTGGTCATAATCGACGCTGTCATCCACATAGAAGGAAACCGAAGCGCTCTTGCTCTGAATGGCGGAAGTGAAAGCGGCTATGGCAGCATTGTCGTCCGCACTATCCAGATTGCCGACCTTAATGCCCTTTACCTTAAAGTAGTTATCCGCCGTTGCGGTACAGACCGGAACCGTCAGGTTGCACTCCGCCGCCTTGCCGGTAATCTTGCCCTCAATCTGGGCATCGGTCAAGGTAGAAGCGCTCGGGAAAATCGTATGCGTCTTGGTAACCACCGCGTCGTTAATATTAAAGTAATTGTAAACCAGGGTGCTGCTGTCGCTCCATGTAATATCCAGATGATACCAGTTGCCGTTGATTTTGATAACATTCCACATATGGTTTACATTGTTGCTCTGCCCGGTCAAAAGCATGCACTGCAGGCCGGCATAGCTGCAAAGAAGCTGCATGGCTCTGGAGTATCCTTCGCATACGGCCTTGCCGTCAATCAGCACGCCATAGGCGGAAAACGCCTGCCAGATATTGTTATTGGTAACCGCGTCGTTATTGTATGTGCAATGGTCCGCAATATACTTAAAGAGGTACAGTTCGCGGTCAAACTCGTTCAACCCCGAGGGCATGCCCTTTATAATCTCGCTGATTTTCTGGTTCATTTTCTGAATCATGGTGTTGCACGTTGACTGCGGCGCAACCGAATATAGCTGGATATAGGTGCCGCCGCTGCCGTAAGAGTAGGAATACGCGTTTGCGAGCCAGAAAATCTGCGGGTTATCGTTCAGGAACGCCAACAGGATGATACGAAGCTGGGCTTCGGAAAGCTGCGTTCCGGAAACAAAGATTTTCTGCGTGGGGTAGTATCCCTCGGCGGTGGCCTTCACCGCGATTTTATAAACGCTCTGGAAAATCTGTTTATAAACATTCCGACTGGCAATGTCGGGAAGATAGTTATAGCCTTCCCGCTGGTCAATGTGTGTGTAGCCGCTCTGCGCCTGCGCCACGGTGCGGATAACGTTCAGGTGCGTACTGTTCTGCGCGGCAGAATCCTCTTTGATTTTTTTAATGGAAGAATTCCCGAAAACCTCTTTGGAAGACGCTTTAACAGCCGCCTTCTGCACAGCCTCCGGAGCTTTCGAAGCAACGGAACTTTTGGAATTTACAACCGAAGCAGCAGCTTGAGAAGACACCTCACTACCCAGCGCCGAATTGATATTAATATTTTGTATTTGCCCACAGCCGGACAGCGGCAGCGTCATCATTGCGGCAGCTAAAACACCCGCAACTACGGAGCGGATTCGTTTCTGGCTGATAAATTTCATTTTCCATTTCCTCCCGGTTGTTTTATGCGCACACATTATACCATGAAAATGTGAGTGTTGTGTGAAAATTTATAAAATAGTTAAAAAATTATTTTTTCACAACAGAGAAACAAGATTCGATTATGACAAAAACCCGCAATTTGCTTGCGGGCTCTATCTGTAAATTTAGATGCTAAAACTTAATTGTTTTCCGGGAAGAATTTCCGCGCGTCTCCGCTTTGAATTTCGCTTCAACCTTTACGCTTGTGGAAGCAATCGGTTTATTCTTTTTATAAACGGTAAAAACAATGTCGGACTTTCCGGCCTTCAGCGCGGTTAACTGGAAGGTCTTGTTGCTTATCTTTGTAACCTTAACGACCTTGCCGTTGTTGGAAGCCGCACGGACATAGACATTGGAGCCAACCAGATTCGCGCCGATTGTATAAGTGCTTCTGGGCGCGAACACCAAGCTCCTCGTATCCAAGGTAAGCGTACCATTGCCAATGGATTTAAAGGGGATTTTATTTTTCTCTGCATAAGTCTGGATGTAAGAATCTGTGTAGCCGTTGATCGTCAGACCACTACAGCCGT
Organism: Caproiciproducens galactitolivorans; assembly: GCF_029266045.1. Taxonomy (NCBI): domain Bacteria; kingdom Bacillati; phylum Bacillota; class Clostridia; order Eubacteriales; family Acutalibacteraceae; genus Caproiciproducens; species Caproiciproducens galactitolivorans. The sequence continues at coordinate 99,789 of NZ_JAJUFJ010000008.1, forward strand.
CGAACGCATATTTTCCCACCGATTTTACCGAGCTTGAAATGGTAATGTCCTTTAATTCCGTGCAGTCGCTGAACGCATAATTTCCAATGGAAGTTACGTCGTCGGGAATGGTAATCTGCATAAGGCTTTCGCACTCGCTGAATGTATGGACGCCGATGCTTGTCAGCTTATTGGAAAGCGTTACTTTTTTTAAGTCCCTACATTGGTCAAACGCATAAATCCCGATCGACTCAACGCTGTCGGGAATTACGATTTTCTTTAAGGAAGAGCATTCCTGAAAGGCATATTTCCCAATAGAAGTAACTGTGTTCGGAATTTTGACGGCGGTCATTTCCGTATGTTCCTTAAAAGCATAGTCGCCAATCGCAGTAACCGTATTGGGGATGGTGACCGTCGGCGCTGAACCATTGTATTTGGTAAGCACGCCGCGGACGATGGTGAAATCCGATTTTGCAGCCGAAGCAACCGCTGTGCCGCTATACTGCACAACTCCCGTCAGAATAGTCATAAGAAGAAAAAGGGACAGCACCTTTTTCATCCGTAATCGAATCAATTTTACTCCTCCTTCTATTTCCATAGAATAATATCCGTAAAGAATTGGTAATTTTTATTATACGCCGTTTATTCTGTTTTTTCAATATTAAAAAGTGCCGTCAAAACGCTGACAGCACTTTCAATTGGGAGGGGTATGAAAAAAAGTTATATATTAAATCCTTAAAAAGGAAGTTTTTGGTCTGCCGGCCTATGGTTCGGTATTCCGTCCTGGGCCATAGGCTGATAGCAGTAATTTATTTCAGTATTTCGGTTATCCCCTTGGATTGATTTCAGTATACAAAGGAATTATGATATTAAAATGAAGATATTATAAAGGTAATAAGAAAAATGTGTTACGAAATTAAAAATGCGAATTTCCCATTAACCAGCGGTTGAAAAGCCTGAATGATTCTCATGGTCATTCAGGCTTTTTCGGCATAAGCTTATTTTATTTTATTGGATTTGTCCGGTCGTCATAGGCCGGGAAATGAGGCTCACGGAGAGTCCCTCCTTTCTGATTCTCGCCTCCCCTACAGAAAAACAGGAAACGGTTCAGATTCAACCTCGATTGCCTCCCCCCTTTCTATGGTTTCAAGTTTTATCGCTTCTTTAACGCATTGGCCAACAGAAACCAGCTCGCATGCGGAATCCATTGCTCCGCCCAGCGCCAGTTATCATCTATTTCATCTGTCGGCTTACGGATAAAGGCGATTCCTTCCTCGTCGTGCAAAGCACTGGTAATACCGTTGCAAATGCCGCCCGGGCAGTTCATAAAATCGTAGCGTCCTTTAAAGAAATACTGTATATTGTTGCGGCCGTAGCCTTCAATCATACAAGCGTCAAACGGATTGCACCCCATAATCCAGTTCAGCTGATCCTGCGCAAAGCGCAGCAAATCCTCTTGAAGCTGCCGGTCGGAAGTACGTTCCGCAACGGCGCGGGCTGCGCTGGAAAGGGAAGCCAGCCTTGCGTTGTCGCCCTGCCACCACGGCTTTGCCGAGGATTCATGGCAGTAGAAAAAACGATTAACAATCCTCCCGTCGGCGTCACGGTGCTGATACCGGGGATAGCCGAACGGGTTCACACACTGGGAGGCCATGTGCAGGCACCAGCGCATCGCCTTTTCAGCAGATGCCTCCGCCCGCACTTTCTCTCGCGCATCCGGTTCAATTTCCGCAAAGGCAAGAAGCGCAAGTACCGGCATTCCCTCATCGGTAGCCGAATAAAACGGCTCTCCGGGCAGGACCTCAAACCATGCCAAAGCATCCCCAAGGGGGAGCATGCGGTTCATAATGCGACCGGCCATTTCCTCCGCCCGGACAAGATACGCATATTCGCGTGTTGCCTTATACAACTCCGTCGCGGCAAACAGCGCGCAGTATTCGTCAATCAAATTCCATTGGCCATCATTTGTATAACGTTCGTTATTATGGTACAGGGTGTCCCATGCGCGTTTCGCCGCGGCAATATACTGACCCTGTGTAAAATCCGTACCGGGGTAATAATGGCGGGACGCCGCCGCCAACGCCGCAATACACATTCCCCCTCCTGAACGGAAGCTGACTTCGTAATTTTCATCGCCTATGGTTTCTTCGTCCGCGGTTTCCGCTTTTTCTGAAAACTGATTGCTGGAGTGATGGTATTCGAATCCGATCCCGCGGTTTCCATGCACGCATCCGAATGAATCGCTACGCAGGATTGCGGTAAAAAACGACCCCGACGGCGCCTGCATGCGCATAATAAAATCCGCACCGAAAGTGCCTTCATCCAGCATACGCCGCTCCAGTATGGAATAATTCTTATTTCCGGACTTCATCAACAAATCCGCCGCCTGTAAGAAAACATAGGCGCTCCACCCCAACTGCTGGGGATTGTGGGTCGTGCTGTGGGATAAGTGCGACATTCGGATACCGCAATCGCCGGTCGCGTCGAACCAACCTCCGTGAACGTCCCGCACCCCCTCGCGCTCTCCATAAAAAGGCAGGCAGCGATCCTCCTCCAGCCATTCGCCGGTTGAGCGCTGCGCTTTAAAATAATACGTCACTGCATTCAGCATGCGCATGCTGTGCTGGCACACCGCAATTTCAAACGGGAAGGATCGAACCTTCCCGCGGTTCGTTTCCAATTCAACAACATATGTTCCCGGCTTTTGAACTGGGGAAAAATCCATCGTCCAGTAGCTGCCTGTATTCCAGCGTCCTACCGGGCCCGCATACAGCGCGGTTCCGGAAAAAACCGTTTCGCCGCTGCTTTCATCCACCAGCGAAAAGCGTTCCGCGCCGTCACCTTCCTTTCCCTGATATACCGCTTTTTTATAGTCCGCCGTTTCATAACCGAGATGATTCGTCAGTATTTTCATTGAATTACCCTTTCCAAATAAAATTTCCGGCGCACTTTGGAAGGGGAAACCGCTGTGCCGCAAAAGGGCGGAATCCTCCCCTTTCCCCACCGCCTTGCCGGACTATGCCGGAGACCGGTTCCCACAGCCGGAATTCCGATATTCAAGCGGTGTGCAATGTACAAATTTTTTAAAAGTCTTTGAAAAATGCGTTACATCATTAAACGCTAAATAGTCGCCGATTTCATGTACTTTCAGGGAAGGGTCGCAAAGAAGCTCCTTCGCTTTTTCAATCCGCATCTGATTCAACAGGTCATTAAAGCTCTGATGCGTATATTTATTCAGCAGCTTGCTTAGATGCCACTGACTTACATAAGCTTTATCTGCAACGTCGGTCAGCTTTATTTTTTCCGTATAATGTTCTTTCATATACTGGAGCGCCGCGCTCACAACCATATTGCCGGATTCTCCGTCCGAATCCACCGGGGAAAAATCCATTTTTACAACGGAATCCGAATACAACTGATCCAGCCTCGCCGTCATCACTTCCAGCGTTTCGTTAATTTCATCCATTTGCGAGGGCTTCAGTAAAAAGCGGGTGACCCCCAGTTGAATTGCCTTTTGCGCGTATTCGAAATCACGATATCCGGTTAGCACCGCAATCTGCATATTGGGGAATTCGCTTTTTACCCCGGCAAGCATTGTCAATCCATCTATATGCGCCATGCGGATATCCGTAAACAGGATATCCGGCTTGAATTTCCGGATTTTCTGCGCGCCCGTGGTTGCGTCGTCCGCAGTTGCAACCACTCTGCACCCGTATTTTTTCCAGTTTACGACTTTTTTCAGTCCTTCCACGATAACCAATTCATCATCCACGAGAATTACGTCATACAAGTCCATAACCTCCCGTTCTGTAAAAACCTAAAGGCTACTATGTCCGTGCGCATACGGGCAGAGGAAGAAAAGATGTATTTTTAAAGCTGTTTCCGCTATAAATCAGCCTTTCACAGCACCTATCGTCATTCCCTTTATAATGTTTTTCTGTAGCAAGATGTAAATAATCAAAACCGGAATAACAACCAAAATGACCGAAGCATTCATAAATCCATAGTTTGTTCCAGCCTGGGACGTAATCTGGCTGAGCAGGAGTGTGATCGTGCGGGTTCCGGGGCGATCCAAAAAGAACATCTGCGTAAACAGGTCGTTATAAGACCAGAGGAACGTAAAGATGGAAACCGTAGCAAAGGATGGCTTTGCAACCGGCAAAATAATCTTCGTGAAAATCTGAACCACATTGCAGCCTTCCAGAAAAGCCGACTCTTCCAATTCAATGGGAAGCCCTTGAATATATCCGCGCAGTACAATAATGGCAAAGGAAAGGTTCCCGGCAACCTGTGGAAGGATTACGCTCAGCAGGGAAATCAGATTGTTGTCATTATTAACGATTCCCCACCGGTATTCCATACGGAATACCGGAATAATGGTAGCGAAAACAGGGAACATCATGCTGGCAACAATCAGGCTTTCCAGTATTTTTTTGCCCCGGAACTGGTAGCGGGCAAGCGCAAAGGCGCTGAGGCCGGCCAGAATAATCACCAGTATGGTTACCGCTATGGAAATCAGCAGGCTGTTCAGATAGGCGCTTCCAATATCAATGCGCTCAAAAGCCGTTTGAAAGTTTTGCATCGTGAACCTTTTCCCAACCGGTAGGGTAAACGAGCTTTGCTGAATATAGGCATTTTTCTTGAATGAGTTCATTATAACCCAGATAAAGGGGTAAATTGTGGTCAGCGACCACACGATCAGTACCAGATAAACAATGATCTTACTGACGCTGACCGGGCTTTTCCGTTTCGACAGAGCAGTCATTGGTTCCTTCCTTTCAATACTCTTTCTCTTTAAATATGCGGCTTGCGGCCTGAGAAAGGACAACTCCCAGAACCACAATTGCGATCGCAATTGTTGAACTGTAGTCTACGTCCCCCAGTTTCCATGCCTGCTGGTACATATATGTGCCGGTCAGCCATGTGGTATCCATCGGCATTCCGGAAGGGAACATGACCCATGGCAGATCAAAGACTTTCAGCGCACCGGTAATGGCTAAAACCAGGCAGGTACAAAGCGTATTGCGAAGCAAAGGCAGAGTGATGCAACCTATGCGCTGCATTTTGGTCGCACCGTCGATTTCAGCCGCTTCGTACAGCTCCTGTGAAATATTATTCAAGCCCGTCGCGAGAATCACGAAATAGAAACCCACGTACTGCCAGCAAACCGGAATGAACATGGTGGCAAGCGCGTGCGATTTATCCTTCCAATCAATCGGAAGGTCGGCCTGCTGAAGGTGAATGGCCTGCAAAAGCTGATTGATCATACCACCGTCATACAGAAAGACCAGATTGAACATCAGGCCGAGCGCGGAGGCGGAGATAACGATCGGGAAAAAAAACGCCGTACGGAAAAACTGGGTGCCAAAGCGAATGTTGTCGACTAAAAGCGCCAGCACTAGCGCGATGCCCACCTGAAAAACGATGGTCAGAAGGATCATCAAAAACGTGTTTTTCATGGCCACGCCCATAAGCGGGTCCTGAAAAAGCTTAACGTAATTTTCATACCAGGGCTGATTGACGCCGAGCGCCTTATCCCCCAACGCGGTAATATGTAAAAAGCTGTTAATAACGTTCATGACAAACGGGTAATACAAAAAAACCGCCATAAAAAGCAAGGACGGGATCAGGAATAAAAATAGTGCTCCCTTTTTTCGATATATCATTGCATTCATGTGACTGCCTCTTTTCAAAAAAGCCGGGGAGAGGCTTTCTCCCCGGCTCATCCAGTGTAATTCTTGGTAGGTCAATTATCATATCATACTGCAAATTTGCGTAACCGATTTCGTTTATTGACTCAGGAAGCCTCGGAAGAATTTGAGGTCTGCGCTTGGAAAGCTTTCTGGGCGGCAATAACATTGCCGACGGCTTTCGTAATATCCAGCTTACCGGTAACCATATTTTTTACGTCGGCAAAAAATGGAGTGCGCACGCTCTTGTTATCCATCAAATCTTCAACAGCGGCAGAAATTCCGGTAACCTTCTTGTTCATCTCATTTACCTTCTTTACCAGAGGGGATGCCGTGCTTGGAGAGATAACACCGTTCTTCAAAGCGGAAATCGAACCGGCGGCGCAGAAGGTGGAAACAACATCGTCCTGCGTCATATGAGAAACGAAATCCACGCAGGCGTCGCGCTTTTCAGGGTTGTTCCAAGCCTTGGTGGTAATAAAGTAACCCATGGAAATGCCCCCGATGTAATCTGTGGAAGCTCTTGTGGAACCCTTTACCGGCGGGAAAACAACATCAATATTCTCGATATCCGGCTTCCCGTCTCCGTCCATATCCTCTTTCATATTTTCCTCAAACCAGCCGACTTTCCAGGAACCGTCAATCATGAAGGCCGCCTTATTTTTTGCCATCAGGTTGTTGGTGTCCGCATCGGTTGTGGAATTGGTATTCTTGGGGAAATAGCCTTTTTCAAACAATTCCTTTAAGTCATTTAAACCGTTAATCCACGCCTTACCGGCATCATCTGTGATGGATTGTGGCATGGTGTTAAAGGTTGTCGGGCTCATATAATTGTAGGCTAAAAATTCGAACCAGTAATTCGGAACTTCCGCAAGAGAGGCTGCAATCGGCGTATAGCCCTTATTTTTAATGATTTCGCAGTCCTTTAAGAACTGGTCGTATGTATAGCCCACCATTGGAACCGTAATTCCGCAATCCTTCAGAACCTTGGTATTTACAAACATGGATTCCCAGTAACCGTTCACAGGTATGCTGTAATTCTTGCCATCCACAGGAGAAGCGCCCAGCATATCTTCTCTCATATTTTTCGCATAATCGGGATATTGTTTGCGGATTTCGTCGATTGAGACGACCTTTTTGTTTTTTACCAGCTTATTGGAATCCGCTCCGTTAAAGAAAAAGAGGACGTCAGGTTCGGAACCGACTTCAAAGCTGTTCATTACCTTGACCTTCCAGTCCTCGTTGCCGGTACCGGAAGAGTCCCTGATCGTATTGCCGGTTTTCTGTTCCCAGGCTTTTACCGCCGCTTCATAGTTTTTCCTGTTGCCGTCGTCTCCGCCGTAGGAAGTAACTACGTCGAGTGAAACCTTTTTCCCGGCAGCCGCAGCGGACGGCGTATCGCTTTTTGATTCCGTTGCGGCAGACTTGCTGCTTCCGCACGCTGTAAATACGGACGCAGCCATTAAGACTGACAGAACCATCGCTAAAATCCTTTTCATATTTTCCTCCATACTGTATAAATATTGTATTCGTCCTCTGCTAAATATCATAACTTTTTCACAATTCTATTACAATATATGAACTTGCCATTTGTTGTATAATATTGTTCATTATATGATTTTTAGGACTTTTGCTCCGCAGGAAGTGTTATTTTTGCAACGGTATTCCCGTTTTCCGCTGTGCTGATTTCCAGATTTCCATGCGAACCGTAAAGGATATGCAGCCTCTGATAGACATTGTGAATACCAAGGCTGCTGGAATGCTCAATCTGGGAATTGTAGCCGTCCGTAAGCAGCCGGGCAATTTTCTGCTTGTCGTCTTCGGTCATGATTCCCGTGTTTTCCACCTCGAGGGTAAGCTGATTTTCCACCCGGTAAACCCGGATAAAGATTTGACCGTTTCTCTGGGAATCCACCCCATGCTCCACGGCGTTTTCAAGAATCGGCTGCATCACCAGGCGGGGCACCATACAGGTTAACAGGGATTCGTCAATTTCCATTTTTACCGTCAGCCTGCTTCCAAGCCGCTGTTTAATGATATACAGATAGGAATTTACGTACTTCATTTCTTCGGAAAGCGGAATCAGGCGGCTGTTCTTGCGGCACATGGCGGCGTTAAGCATCGTTGCCAGCGCATTAATCATATTGGATATCTTCTCATTGCCGATCATGCGGGATTCCCAGTTAATCAGTTCCAACGTATTATTCAAAAAATGGGGATTGATCTGGGCCTGGAGTGCCATGATTTTTGCGTCGCGCAGCGCCAGCTCATCATTATAAATCTGTTCAAACTGCGCTTTCAGGCGGTCGGACATCCGGTTAAAATCCTTGGAAAGATGTTCAAAATCCCGGTTCGGAAAATCTTCTTCCATATGGATACCGAAATTTCCATTTCCCAGCTTTTGATACATCTCCAGAAATCTGGAAATCGGCCGGGTTACGTTCCGGGTAAAGAAGTAATAAGCCCAGCAAAGAAGGGGGAGCACCAAAAGGCACAGCAAAAACAGGAGCAACTGAAAATGCGCAAGAGACGCCATAATTTCAGAGGAATTTATTCGGATGGCATAGTTTAGCGTTCCAATATTCATCTTTTTTGAACCGGTGATAAGCGCTGGATACCGGTTCGGGGAATTTACCGCAGCCTCGTATTCAACCTTTGAAATCAGCGAACCTTTTATCTGCATGGCGCTGTCGTCAATCCAAACAGTAGAATCCGTTCCATACACAACATTCATCAGGTTGCCAAAAACATTTGCCTTATTCAACTGTAAAACAAGCGTCGCGTAAGGCGCAAACGTATAACTGTTCACCAGATTACGTACCAAATAATATTTTCCGTCCATGCTGTAAAAGCCAACCCGGTTTCCGAGCGATTTGGCAAAATCACAGATCTTTTCATGAACATCCGTATGGTATTTCTGATATTGGACAAAGGTCATCCCCGACGTCTCGTTGTACGTATAATAAAGCGTATCGGGGTCATCATCGTAGTAAAGGACGGTCATGTCGAACTGGCTGCTGTTGCCGTACTGTACTTTGAGAAAGTTTGTTACATCGGCATACAACTCATCCGAACTGTATTTCATAATCTTCCGGTTCAAATAACGGTAATAAGCATCGGAGATATCGGGATTATATGTAGCGACATAGGAAGCGTTCACCGACGCATCAATCTGCGCCGCACAGATTTCCGCAGAAGCGGTGACACTATTTGTAATATTTTCCATCATCCGATTCCGGATCTGATCCGAGGTGTAGACACCCGCGATCCCGATAATAACCAAAAGCGGCAGCACCCAAAAGAAAATAACCGTAAATAACACATTTGTTTTCAAAGAGCGCTTCTTTTTCCCTTCCGGATTCTTTTCCCTATTCATAATGTTCCCCTTTCCCCTTTTAAAGCTGTATTGAAAACGATATTCCTCAGTAGTATTATATCGTATCTGCGGAGAATTGGAAATTCATTTCCAATTCTAGCGTATCCTTCGGAGCATACCCTTTCCATTAAGGTAGGCCTGTCCGATAAAGCGGCCGAAGGCTCCCTTACAATAAATTGATTGCATTCCCCGGCAATTTATTGTGGAAAATCTCTCGGAATATGCTATAATAATAAAATCAGAAAAAACACTTGTTGATCACAAAACTGAATATTGATTTCGGTTTCATTTCACATGAATCAAAAGGGAATAGAGTGAAAATCTCTAACAGCTTACTCTACCGTGAACGGGGACTGGGTTTACATAACCATTGTGCTTTTGCATGAGAAGGGTAAACTCCGGGATAATCTGAAGTCGGGAGACCTGCCGGAATCTTTGAAAAGCAACTTTTGGTAAGAAAAGGGGATTTTCATAGTTTGCAGATATGCGCGCAGGCATACCTGCTTGTTTTTATGAATTGAACTGACGCTTATGAAAAGTGTCAGTTCTTTTTATATAATGGTTTTTGCTTACTGCCATGGAAAACATTCGGCAGTTTGGAGGGGGATTTATGAGGACACTAAAAAAAATGCTGGCGGCGTTCCTCGCCGTTTCAACGGCCGCAGTACTGTTTTTCGGCTGTTCCGTCAGCTCCGTTTCCAACACGTCCGCCTTGCCCGGCGACGGCATTATAAAGGAATCGGTCTTTGAAAGCGCAAAAAAAGACGCGCGGATTCTCACGTTCCAAGGGAAAAGCGGAGAGATTTCGTATTCCTGGTTCTTTGACGGCGCATCCATTTCTTCACCCGCCGCGCAGAACCTGAAAGTCGATATTTCGGACGCTGGAAGCGATTTGGGCAGCGCGGTGGTTTCTTCAAACCGGGTGAAACTGCATTTTCATGAGCAGAATCTGATACAGGCAAAAACCTCGCTGAAAATTGATTTTCCAACATTATGGGGCGTGCAAAAGGTACGCATTTACCGGAAAACCGCAGACGCAATCCAAATGCTACGGGAATCGCCGCTGAATAACGACAAGACTTCTTCTGTGTTGCTCCCGATGGACAGCACCATGGACGACCTGTACCTTGCCGCGGTCGATTCCTCATTCCATGAGGATGCCGCGCAGGTTGTTTCCAGCCCGTCCGATAAGACGGGCGATCCGGCTTCCGCGGCGGCCAACCAAAGCCCAGAGGGCACAGGCTCCTCCGAAGCGGAGCAAAAAGCGGCGGTATCCGGCGCGCCCGCCCAAAACAAGGGCGGCGCTTCCGGGAAAGCCAAAAGCAAAACAGGTTCCCCTTCCGGCGGGAATGCTTCTTCAAAAGCATCCGGAAAAGACCGGTATTTGACAGACCCCACTCCGCCCGGAAAGCCAAAGCCGGTTGAACCGCAGGATGTTAAGAAAAACACGAAAAAGGCATACTACTGCACGCTTTCGATCGACTGCAAAACCATTCTGAACAACATGGATCGCCTGAACAAGGAAAAGCAATCGGTCATGCCGCCCGACGGAATCATTATGAAACCGCGGAGAGCCCTTTTTTACGAAGGTGAATCGGTATTTGATATTCTGCTGCGGGAAACGAAAAAAGAATCCATCCAGATGGAATACCGGGCGACCCCGATGTACAATTCCAACTATATCGAGGGAATCCACAATCTTTATGAATTTGACTGCGGCGAGCTGAGCGGATGGATGTACAAGGTAAACGGCTGGTACCCGAATTACGGCTGCAGCCGCTATCTATTAAAAGACGGGGACGTTGTGGACTGGCGGTTTACCTGTGATTTAGGAAGGGATGTGGGCTGTGACTGGGATGTTTCAAAAAAATAGTCCGGATGCGTTTTCAAGCTATCATCCGGTCATCTTATTCCTGTATTTCTGTGTTGTACTCTTTTTCACCATGTTCTTCCTACATCCCGTCCTGCTGGCCATTTCCTTCTGCTCCGTATTTCTGTATTCCGTACAGCTTAACGGACAGAAAGCCATCCGGTTCAACATTTTCTGCATGCTTCCTGTCACGGTCATCGTATCCCTGATCAACCCGCTGTTCAGCCACGCCGGCGTGACCATCCTGTTCTATCTGAACGAGAATCCCGTCACGCTGGAATCGATTGCATTCGGCATTGTTTCCGGCGGCGCTTTCATTACGGTAATCATCGCCTTTTCCTGCTTCAACAAAATCTTGACGAGCGATAAGCTAATGTATCTGTTTGGCAGGCTGATTCCCGTTTTATCCCTGATGTTTTCCATGACCCTGCGGTTTGTGCCAAGATATAAGGCGCAAATCAAAAAAATAGCGAACGCGCAGCTCTGCATCGGAATGGACGCTTCCCACGGGAATCTTCTGCAACGCGTAAAGAACGGCATCCAGATTCTTTCAATTTTAATCACGTGGGCTTTGGAAAACGCGATTGAAACGGCGGATTCCATGAAGGCAAGAGGATTCGGGCTGAAAGGAAGAACCTCGTTTTCCGTCTTTTCGTGGAAGCGTAGGGACAAAACCCTTTTGGCCACGGAAGCCACACTGCTCTTTGCCCTTCTTTTGGGGCTTGGGCTGGGAAAGTTTGAATCGGTTTACTTTCCGGCCATCCGTATCGCATGGCCGGAAGGCAAAAGCGCCGCGTTTTATCTTGCGTACGCCCTGTTCTGCCTGCTTCCCATCATCGTGAATAGGAGAGAAAACATTGTATGGAACAAATTAAAATCACCGAATTGAGCTTTTCCTATCCGAATACAAACGGCACGGGGCTTTCCGATATGAACCTGTCCGTGCAAAAAGGGGACTTTATCTTACTGTTCGGCCGATCGGGCTGCGGCAAAAGCACGTTTCTGAAACAGTTAAAGCCGGTCATCGCGCCGTTTGGCAAGCGCAAAGGCAGCATCGAATTCTGCGGAAGGGACATCACCAGCCTTTCCCACCGGGAGCAAAGCACCGCCATCGGCTTTGTTTCCCAGAATCCGGACAACCAGATCGTAACCGACAAGGTATGGCACGAGCTCGCGTTCGGGCTAGAAAGCCTGGGCTGCGACAGTAAAACCATCCGTTTACGGGTTGCCGAAATGGCTTCTTTTTTTGGAATACAAGACTGGTTTTATAAACCCGTTACCGAGCTGTCCGGCGGGCAGCGGCAGATTTTGAACCTTGCCTCGGTTATGGTGATGCAACCGCAGGTGCTTCTGCTGGACGAGCCCACCTCGCAGCTAGACCCGATTGCGACCGCCAATTTTGTTCAGATGCTCCGGAAAATCAACGAAGAGCTGGACGTTACCATTCTGATTTCAGAACACCATCTGGAAGAAGTCCTCCCGGTCTGCTCCCGCGTCCTTTTTATGGACGGGGGCAGGCTCGTACTGGATACAAAACCCCGCGAAATCGGAAGGGAAATGAACAGAATAAACAGCGATATGGCGGCGGCGCTCCCCGACTGTGTGAAAATCTTTACCGCGTTTTGCAGCGGCGAATCGCCGGTCAATGTGAAGGAAGCCAAACAATGGCTGGAAGCAACTGTCCGGCCCCAAGCGGAACCGGAAACGAAGCCGGAGCAAAAGCAGCCCCTTCCTGACGGCGCTCCTGCAGTCACCCTGAGCGATGTCTGGTTCCGATACGACAAAAAAGAAAGGGACATTGTAAAAGGCGTGTCGCTTCAAATCCGGCAGGGGACTGTGTACAGCATTGTCGGCGGAAACGGCGTAGGAAAATCCACCCTCCTTTCCCTGATCGGCGGAGTCTATGCGCCGTACCGGGGCAAAGTGAAGCTGTTTGGGCAGGATTTGTTTAAAATAAAGCCGGAAGAACGGTACAGGGATCTGTTTGGCTACCTCCCGCAGGTGCCACAAAACCTGTTCCGGCGCAAAACCGTCCGCCTAGATTTGGAAGAGCTCGCGGCGCGGATTTCTCCCGACCGGGAAAGTGCCGAAGCGCAGATAAAAAACGTGTCGGAATTCTTTCATCTGGGACCTTTACTGGCGCGCCACCCGTTTGATCTGAGCGGCGGCGAACAGCAATGCGCGGCAATGGCCAAGGTTATGCTGACAAACCCGCGGATTCTCCTTTTGGACGAGCCGACCAAAGGAATCGATTCGGTCTTTAAACAGAAGCTGTCCCAATGGTTGAAAGCTTTGAAAGCACAGGGCAAAACCATTGTGCTGGTCTCCCACGACCTTGATTTCTGCGCGGGCTGTTCGGATGTCTGCGCGCTGATGTTTAACGGTGAGATTATCGCGGAAAATACCGTTCGACAGTTTTTTACCGGAAACCGTTTCTACACCACCCCTTTAAACCGAATTGTACGGGATATCTTTCCAAACTGTCTCACCTATGAGGAAGTGATTGCATTATGCAGAGAAAATTTGATAAGAGGCTGATTCTTTCTTCCGTCCTGATTCTGATTGCCATTCCGCTCACTATCGCATTCGGCGTGGTGTTCCTTCACGATCGGAAGTACTACTTTATCAGCATTGCCATCCTGATTTACACCATGCTGCCCTTCCTCCTTGTTTTCGAGCAACGGGGGCCGAGGGCGCGTGAAATTATCCTGGTCTGTTCTCTTTCCGCCATTGCGGTAATCGGAAGGGCAGCGTTTTTCATGCTTCCCCATTTTAAGCCGGTCGCCGCCATCGTGATCATTTCCGCCGTCTGCCTGGGGCCGGAATCCGGCTTTCTGGTCGGCGCGCTTTCGGGCTTTGTTTCCAACTTTTTTTACGGGCAGGGGCCATGGACGCCGTGGCAGATGTTCAGCTTCGGGATCATCGGCTTTTGGGCGGGGGTCCTTCACCGGAAAGGTATTTTAAAGCTTCGCAAGCTGGATCTCTGCGTTTTCGGCGGATTGTCCACTTTTCTGATTTACGGCGGGCTGATGAACTTCGACTCCGTCCTGATGTTTTCGTCTACGATCAACAAGGACCTTCTCCTTGCAGCCTATCTTTCCGGCATCCCATTCGATCTGGTTCACGCCGCGTCAACCGTACTGTTCCTGTTTTTTATAGAAGAACCCATGATTGCAAAAATCACAAGGATCCGAGTAAAGTACGGCCTGATTAACGAAAGTGAACTGCTCAAAGATTCCTAGCGAACTCAATTTGCAAATCCGCGTTTCCAAAAGGGCGCATCCATATACAGAAAAAAAGGAGGACTTTTCATGAAAAGATTGTTCCGGTCTGCGGTAGGCCTTGTCCTTGCGCTTTCTTTGGCGCTTGCAAGCTTTACCGCAACCGCCGGCGTGCATCCGGCTTTGTTCAGAAGCCCGGTTTCTGATTCAGGTGTAATGGATTCGGGTAAAAAGGATTCCGGTATAACCGGTATAAAGGAATCCGGCCCCGTGCCGGAGGGGCACATCATCATTGACGTAGAAAAATTCACATTGGGACAGGGCTATCTGGTTGAGCCGGCTGTGGTTCCCTTTTACAACGGTGACAACGGCGCGGCCATCCTAACACGCCTACTGGGTGAAGGGAATTACAGGCATACGGGAGAAATCGAAAGCGGGTTTTATCTTTCCAAGATAAAAGACGGCCCGCACCCCCTGCATATTCCGAAGTACATAACAGACAACGGCGGGCCGTCTAATACGGAAAACGAGGGAAAAGGCGATCCGGACTGGCTTGGCGAGTTTGATTATGGCTTTATGTCCGGATGGATGTACTTTGTCAATAACCGCTGTATGCCGTACGGCTGTTCCGATTACCAGCCCCAGGACGGGGACGTTATCCGGTGGCAGTTTACGCTGCACGGCTATGGGAGCGACCTTGGCACCGCCTTTATGGGGGAACCCATGGTCAAGGTTGCGAATAAAGACCGGCTGACCGCTCAGCTTGCCAAAATCAACAGTTCCAAATACAAGGACAAAATTATACAAAGCGGCCGGGCGATTTACGATGCCGCGCTGAAAACCGCCGAAAACATGGAGGCCTCTCAAATGGACACCGACGCTGCGGCGGAAGCGCTGTCGGGACTCTATGCCGACTACTTCTCGAAGAAGGAGGTTTCTTCCTTTCAATCGCTGGCGCCTTCCATAAGGGTACAGAAAGTGCGGTTTGGAACCGCTTTGCACGCGCTAAAACTGCCCCCATCCCTTGCTGCAACCGTAAACGGAAAATCTGCGATCGTCGACGGCGTTTCGTGGAATTCCACGCCGGATTATTCCCCAACGGCCGCCGGCACCTATTCCTTCCGGGCGGAGCTTCCGGAAAAATACGTTTTGAAAGGCACATCCGCCCCGGTTATCACCGTAAGCGTTGACGAACATCCGCTCGGGAACGGCGGCACGCCAAAAGCGCTGAAGGTATCTGCGGAGGATATGAGCCAAGATGTTTCCAAAGTGCTTTTAAAAACGGTTCCGTCCGCTTCCTTCGGCACCTTCGCCGGGGAATGGACAGTTTTGGCGCTGGCCCGCTCTGGTGCGCAGGTTCCGAAGAACTATTACAACACGTACTATCAGAATGTCGTAAACTATGTTAAGAAAAAGGAGGGAAATCTTTCCAGCAGTAAATACACCGAGTATTCCCGTGCAATTATTGGCCTTACCGCCATTGGCCGGGACCCCAGAAACGTGGGCAGCTACAACCTGATTCGTCCGCTTGCCGATTTTGACAAAGTAAAATACCAGGGCATCAACGGTCCTATTTTCGCTTTGATTGCCCTTGACACCGCCAATTACGACATGCCAGAGGCGGAGAAGGGGAAAGCACAGAATTCGCGGGAGAAAATGGTGGAATATATTCTTTCCAAAGAGATTCCCGGCGGCGGATGGGCGCTTTCCGGTTCTACTCCCGACCCGGACATCACAGCCATGGCGCTGCAGGCACTATCGAAATACAAACAGCAGTCCGACGTTGCCGAAGCCATTGAGAGAGGTCTTAACACCCTTTCCCGGCTGCAGCGGAACGACGGCGGCTACCAAAGCTGGGGCACGCTCAACGCCGAAAGCACGGCGCAGGTCATCGTCGCTTTAACTGAGCTTGGCATAGATCCAAAAAGCGATTCCCGCTTTATTAAATCGGACGGAAGCTGGCTGCTTTCCGCTCTGTCAAGATTCTATATTCCGGAAAAAGGCTTCAGCCACATACTGAACGCAAAAGCGGACGCCATGGCCACCGACCAGTGCGCATATGCCCTAGCGGCTTACAACCGGCTGGGCGGCCATTCCCTTTACGATATGACGGACGTTATCCCTTATGAAATCGAAATTTCTTCGTTTGCCGAACTGCATCCTGCCGTAAAAAACCAAACCGCCGCGTACGGAACTGCACTGGAAAAGCTAAAGCTTCCGACATCGCTTACGGCTACCATCAACGGGAAAAAGGGCACAATCGCGGGAATTACCTGGACTTCCAGCCCGCAATATGACCCGAATACCGCAGGAACCTATCTCTTTACCGCAAAGCTGCCACAGGGCAATTATACGCTGTCCGGCAATGCGGAGCTACCGCAAATCACCGTAATGCTTGCGGAAAAGGGCAGTTCCGGCAATACGGTAAAAAGCCCGGGTTCATCAACCGC
This sequence comes from Caproiciproducens galactitolivorans, assembly GCF_029266045.1. Lineage (NCBI taxonomy): Bacteria > Bacillati > Bacillota > Clostridia > Eubacteriales > Acutalibacteraceae > Caproiciproducens > Caproiciproducens galactitolivorans. The sequence goes on from NZ_JAJUFJ010000008.1 coordinate 116,375, forward strand.
CCCCAAAGAAATCATTCTTCAGCCCGATGAGGCACCGGCTATAGCCGGTGAAAAAGCAACGATTACCACCACCGTTCAGGCGGATATCGCCGCTATTCTTGCGTCCGCAACAGCGGAAAAGCCAGAGGGAATAAAAATCGCCCTGCCGGCTGCATCCATTCTGGAACAGTTGAAAAACGACGGGATAAAAGCGGCAGCCCTAACGGTACTGGCACCAGAAGCCGTCGCGAACAACACCAATCCAAACGCAAAGCTGGAAATCACCCTAAGTCAAGCCGTTTTACAGGCGGCAAAGAACGGGCAGAAGGACCTTACGGTTTCCGTTGTGAATTCGGAAACCGGCAGGGAAGCCTACACCTGGATCTTTTCCGGCGCAGGCTTAAAGAATTCCATCGCTCCCGTCAATGATGTGAACCTTTCCCTGCATACCGTCCCGGCTGCGAACGACGCCGCTGTCCGGCCGATCGTGGAAGCAAACACGCAGGACAAAAAGGCTTCCGGCGTTCTTTTAAAATTTTCCGGTAGCGGCCTGCTGCCCGGTACCGCCAGCGTGAAGGTTTACGTAGGCGATCAGGAGGGCTGCGCCGCGAACGCAAAGGTATTCCTGTATTCCCTAAACCCGACGGAAAAATCGCTTGAGCAAATGCGAAAAAGCGAATATTCGGTGGATACATTCGGGTATATAACGTTTTCTACTGCACAGTACTCTGATTACGTGCTCCTACCGAACGCCGCTACGAATCCGTATCCGGTCATTTCCGATACGGTTTTCCCGACGGGTATCCAAAGCGGAAAAACCTATACCTTCGGGATTATCGTAACCGTCGGCGCGGCCCCGGCCTTTACGATTGGTAACGCGAACGCCTTCCGAAGCTCGGTAAAGCGCAAAGGCGATAAATATTATCTCAGCGTCACCGCCATCGGCGCTCCCGGCACAATGACTGCCGTATACAGTACGCTGCCGGGCCAGAAGCCGAACCGGCTCTGTTATATCGCGGTGAAGAATAATGAGAATTTCGCCCCTGCACCAGCCCTATAAAAACACAAGGAAAATATCCGCCGCCAATTGACAGTATGCGGTTTTGTGTGGTATGATCAATTGGTGCTCCGGTTATGAAAACCTGAAGCAAAGCGTTAAGACGGAATCCGGTTCTATCAAACCGTAAGGAAAGCCATGAAGGTTTACTCTGCGAGAGTATTGACTTCATGGCTTTTCATATCCTGAAGAAGGCGAAAAAGGGATACTCCTATCCCGGCTTGGAGGGCTGAAAAATGCATGAACTGCCCGTAGTTCTTGATATTATCCGCGTAATGGACGAAGAAGCGGAGAAAAATAAAATTAAAAAAATTAATAAAATTTCTTTGGTCATCGGAGAGCTATCTTCCATTATTGATGAATCGGTTCAAATGTACTTCGAAGCCGCAGCCAAAGGGCATCCCTGTGAGGGCGCAGATCTGGTTTTTGAGCACAGGCCCGCCATGCTTCGCTGCCAAAGCTGCGGGAAAAAATTTCCTCACACAAGGGATTTTCAGTGTCCGGATTGCGGCGGCGATTCCATTTTGATCAAGGGAACCGGCCGGGAATTTTATATTTTATCCTTTGACGGACAGTAAATGCTGATTTATAAGGTTAATAATGATGGAAAGGTGAAGAAAAATGGAAGTTATTATCATGAAAGAATTGCTCGAAGGCAACGAAAAGCTGGCGGAAGAAAATCGGAAATATTTTAAACAGCGGCATCTCCTTGCCGTAAACCTGATGGGTGCTCCCGGCGCGGGAAAGACCACGTTGATTTCCGCCATCGCCAAAGAGCTGAAGGATATTCCCGTCGGCGTGATCGAGGGGGACATTTCCTCATCCATTGACGCAGAAAATCTGGAGAAACAGGGACTGCGTTCTTCCCAGATCAATACCTGCGGGGAATGCCATCTGGACGCGCGCGTTATTCGGGACGGTGCCGATCAAATCGACATGCACGACGGCATTGTCTTTATTGAAAACGTGGGAAACCTCATCTGCCCTGCGGAATTTGACCTTGGCGAATCTGTGCGCCTGCTGGCCGCCAGCGTGCCGGAGGGCGACGACAAGCCGTTTAAGTATGTCCCGATGTTCAGCTATGTTGACGTGGTTGCATTGACAAAATGCGACCTGAAAGAAGCGGTCGGCTTTGACAGCGACAATTTTGTAAAGGGTCTGCGAGCCGTTTCGGAAGCGCCTGTCTTTGAGGTAAGCTTGAAAAAGAACGAAAAGGCAGCCGGAATTGACACCCTTGCCCGCTTTCTGAGAGAAAAATACGAACAGATGTAAATTCCTTTTCCACAGAAAAGCTCCCGTAAGAATCCGCTTTGCGGTCTTACGGGAGCTTTTATTTGTTCTATTCACATTTACTAGCCTGCGGCATTATTTTAAAACCGCGGCGCCGATGATTCCCGCATCGTTTCCAAGCTTGGCGCGCACGACTTTCGGCGGTTCAACCTTATCGCTGCCAAAGCAGAGGCGGCGGACACAGTCGTTAATCGGGTCAAGCAGGCGCGCACCCTCGTTGCAGACACCGCCGCCAAGAATCACATATTCCGGTCGGAAAATATTGACGAAATTTATGACTCCCTCGCTCAGGCAAGCGACATATTCCTTCACAACCTGTTTCGCTGTTTCGTCACCCTGCCTTTCCGCTTCAAACGGGATCCGCGCGTCCATCCGCTCCAGATCGCCGCCGCACAGCTTCCAGAGCAAGGAATCTGGGTTCTTTTCCGCGGCGCGCTTCGCCTGCCGTATCAACGCGCTTGCGGACGCATACACTTCCAGGCATCCACGCCGCCCACAGGTGCAGGGCTCCCCGTCCTTCACCAAAACGGTGTGGCCAAGCTCCGCGCCGGCGGAATGGCAGCCTGCAAAAATCTTCCCATCCAGTATGATGCCCCCGCCGACGCCGGTGCCGAGGGTGAGAAGCACGGCGTTTTTACAACCCTTCGCAGCTCCCGCCGCCACTTCCCCCAGCGCAGCGCAGTTCGCATCGTTGCTGAGATAGCACGGGAGAGGAATCCATTTCTGCAATTCCGCCGTTAAGGGGACATTCTCCCATTTGATATTATTCGTATAAATGACCGTTCCGGTTTCTGAATCGCAAATCCCCGGGCTTCCAATGCCAACGGACGTGCACTGTTCCAGCGAAACGCCCGCTTCCTTCATCGCGGTGAACACTGCTTTCGCCATATCCTCAACAATCTGCTGATACGGGCGTTCCGCCTGTGTCGGTACGGAATGCTTTGCCACGAGCTGAAGGTTTTCATCCACAATTCCCACCGCAATATTGGTTCCTCCAAGGTCGATACCAATCCGGTAGGATGGAGGGGCGGGAATCCATGTGTGCAGAGCCTGGAAATTTCCGCTTACCTTACAGGCTCCCAAACCGGCAGGCAAAAAGACGCTGTCGCCTTTTTGAAATTCCAGCTTGCCGTCCTTCCATTCAACCTTTCCGATCCCGTCCAGGCACAGAAGATGGTGAAAACTCTTTTCGTCCGAATCAATCGCGACAGCCGTATTGGTTTCGATTTTATCTACTGTAAAATACCGGCAGCTTGCCAGATGCTTCTCCCACTTCCGCACCGGGGCGGGCTTCAGCGCCGCCACATCGAGCGCTTTTTGTATATGCAGCGGGCGCTTGTTGCCCTGCGCATCGGTGCGGTCGTAATCGTAAACGCGGTAGGTTACATTCGAATTCTGCTGAATCTCCGCAATCAGGATTCCCGCACCGATCGCGTGGATGGTACCCGCCTCAATGAAAAAAACGTCCCCCGGATGGACTTTCACCCGGTTGAGCACCTCCAGAAGGGTTCCGTCCTCCATGTGCTTTTGAAATTCTTGCTTTGTGACTTCACGGTTCAGGCCGTAGTACAGCGCCGCTCCCGGTTCGCAGTCGACCACATACCACATTTCCGTTTTCCCCTGCTGATGTTCAACCTGCGCGGCATAGCCGTTGTCCGGGTGCACCTGAACCGAAAGGTTTTCCTTCGCGTCAATCAGTTTGATCAGAATGGGGAAATCTTCAAACGCTTCGCAGTTTTTCCCGAGCAGGGCTTTCCCCTGTTCTTCAAGATAGCGGGCGAGTGTTTTGCCCTTTTCTTTCCCTTCCGCAATCGTGCTGGATCCGTCCGGATGGCAGGACAGCTCCCATGTTTCCGCGATGATATCCTGCTCGCTCTGCTTTCCGAATTCATTTTTCAGCCTGTTCCCACCCCAAAGGTAGTCCTTGCAGGCCGGTGTTAATTTAATCGCTTCCATTTTCTCATCAGGCCTTTCCTTCCTAGCTTGATTCCGCTTCGCCTTCCCGCCCGATCGCCGACGGGCAAAAAGACGCCAAGGGAATCCTATCCATTTCAATATTAGCACAAATCGAACGATTTTCCCAGTCCGCTCAGTCCATGAAAACGCGTTTGGGGGACATGTATGCCACTCCGGCTTTGCCGCCGGTTCCCCCCGTTTCGATCCGCACCCCAAAGTTACGGAAATAAACTTCAGGTTCATCAAATTTTAGCTCCTGAAACAGCGAATTCTCAGGTTTGTACCCAATCGACAGAATTACGCTGTCACATTCCAGTTCTCTCACTTCACCATTTACATTAACCGCGAGTGTTCCGTTGCTATAACCGGTAACTCCATAATTCTCTTAACAGGGCAGGGATTTTATCATATATGCTCAGATAATCGTCTATTAGCTGCCGAAGATGTTCATAATAAAGAAGCAGATTTGTCGGCACCGGCGAACGCGTTTAATTACCAAATTACGGTTTCTCTTGCCCGCCGAAGTGCTTTCCTATATCCTTAAACGGCATACCAATAGAATGATATTTGAAGTAAGATAATAAACAAAATACATTCTCTTCGTCATAGTAACGGTATCCATTGCGCTCCTTTTTTGTGTTTATGATATTTTGTTTTTCAAAAAAGTGCAATGCCCCGGGTGTTATTCCAAGGATCCGAGCAACATCACGAACATGATATTTCATCTTGATCAACTCAAAAGTCTGTAGTTGCTACCGACTTTTACAAAAATTATATTACTAGAAATAACCAATTTCAACTGAAAGGCCTGATTGAAAAGCATATCTATGACGTGTTGCTCCATAGCTGAGCCTATTAAAGACATGACGCTTTCGGAACTGTGCAAGGACGACCCGGACGAAAGTTGCGATATTCTTGCAGAAATGATAAACCCTGTGCGGTAGTCAATGGCAAAGACGAGAAAGCAAGATTACAGAGATTATTTCGTACCATCATCTTTATACTAATTCTCAAGATCATCAACTCAAAGTGGAACAAGTAAACCATTCCATCCAAATATTTTGCACAACAGTTTGACAACCTATTATAATCATTATCCTCCTACAGAATCACACAATAATACCCCGAAACAGATTGCTCTGCTTCAGGGTCACATTATAGTCATGCCCCTCGGCTTGCCGGGGGCATGACTATAAGCCTATGTCCATTGTTAAGTTTAGAGAATGAACGGAACCGTTTGATGTCCTTATTTACTTTTTGATAGCCTTGAATGCGGCCGCCTGAGCGGTCATGCCGCGTTCAGAAGCCAAACGTTCAATTGAGGAAGCACCAAAGAAACCATCGATCTCAGGAATGTTCTTGATAATGTAAGCGGCATCCTCAGGATCAGCGATGGGTCCACCGTGGCAGATGACCATGATATTAGGATTGACTTTACGTCCGGCGTCAATAATGCTCTTGATAAGGGGGATGCAATCATCCAAATTCTTAGCCGTGTTTGCACCGATTGAACCTTTGGTGGTGAGGCCCATATGAGCGACCAGAATGTCTGCTCCGGCTTCCGCCATATCAACAGCCTGCTTGGGATCAAAGACGTAGGGACAGGTGAGCATATCAAGCTCATGGGCCTTGTGAATCATGTCAACCTCAAGTCCATAACCCATGCCGGTCTCCTCCAGGTTTTGGCGGAAAACTCCGTCAATAAGGCCTACCGTGGGGAAGTTCTGCACACCGTTGAAGCCCTGTGCTTTCAGCTCTTTCAGATAGATCTCCATAACGCGGAAAGGATCGGTACCGCAGACGCCTGCCAGTACTGGAGTCTTTTTAACAATCGGCAATACCTCATGCCCCATTTCAACAACGATCTGGTTCGCGTCCCCATAAGCCATCAGCCCGGCCAGAGAACCGCGACCCGCCATGCGGTAACGACCGGAATTATAAATAATCAGCATATCGACGTTGGCTTTTTCGGAGCATTTTGCGGTAATGCCGGTGCCCGCCCCAACGCCAACCAGAATCTTACCCGCAGCGATCTGTGCCTTGAAGTCAGCAATGATTTCTTCCCTGGATTTATATAGCATGATGTTATTCCTCCCATACGATAAGTTTATTAGGTTTCTTTAAATTTTTTTAGGTTTCTTGCCTGCTGCCGATTTTTGTGCCCAGCCTGATGCTAAGCCAACCGAAGCACAAACCAACTACATTTGAAAAGGCGAGCCATAGTGCTGCCAGCATGACGTTCTTCCAATCTGCCCAACCTCCATCATGAATGACGGCAGGAAAATTTCCGGCGTAGTAACCGGCGAACAGACAGGAAAAGGCATTAAAGGATGCCAGCGACATGGAGAAGAGATTACCCTTGCAGGACAACATGATGCCGAATACGGTTACACACACAACGGCGGCAAGCACCCAGATATTTGACCCGGCGGCATCGAAAACGATTGCGGAAATTGCGGCCATCGCATACCCGAACAGCATTGGGGGTATTGCGCGCTTAAAGGCGGCGGGCTTCGCTCCTTCAGCAAAGTACCATGCCCAACCTATAAACAGTCCCCAAACGGGGAACTTGACCACCGGAATAACCATAAAGAAGCAGGAGAGACCTGCAAGAACGGCAACGGAGAAGTCGAGTTTCGTAATTTTCAAACTAATCCGCCTCCTTCATGTCTCCATCATTTCGATGAGCTTCTTAGCAGCAGCAAGGGCGAATTCCCTGTCATTAATATGACAGTCCATTTCATAGAGTTGGACGACTTGGCGGTTTAGGTTCTGCCTCAGGGCATCAAACAGCGCTTTGTCCTCCTTAGGGCCATAAAAGGGTTGTCCCTCGGCATCGATCATGGAAACGCCTTTCAAGGGGAGAAAAAGGGCAGTCTTTCCTTTGGCCATATTCAATTTTTCCGCCAGCTTCTTGCCGATCGCCTCGTTCTCCGGTACGGTCGTACGCATCAGGGTAACGGTTGGATTGTGCCGGTAGAGATTTCTTTTCCGATGCTGTTTTGGCACAGTATCCCAAGGGCCGAAGTTGACCATATCGCAGGCGCCCACCGAAACAACCTGGGGTATTCCACAGAAACCTGCAGCTTCATTGCGGTGAGGCCCAGCGTTTAAAACGCCTCCGAAAAGCTCATCGCACCACTCTGTGGTGGTCAAATCCAACACACCTTTGAAATATCCGTTTTGAATGAGCAATTCCATGGTTCGCCCACCGGTTCCGGTCGCATGAAACACCAAGACCTCATAACCTTTGGATTCAAGGTAACTTTTTGCCTGGTCAATGCAGGGGGTAGTGACGCCAAACATGGACGCCGCAATCAGCGGCTTCTGTTCGATTTTTTTTGTCAACTTATGCTCCAGCATCCCGGCCATGGCAAATACGGCATTACTGAAAATTCTGGTAGAAATCAGGTTAAGCCCCGCCACGTCAACGATAGAGGGAATAAGGATCACATCACTCGTGCCCACATATTGCTCTGTATTTCCCGAAGCCATAGTGGAGACAACAATCTTCGGCACTCCTATGGGCAGAGCACGCATTGCGGGAGTAATGATTGAAGTGCCCCCCGAACCGCCAAGAGAGATGATTCCGTCAAATTTCCCTTCATTGTAAAGGCGGGGGATGATCTTCTCCACACCAAGGGACATCGCCGCGGTGGCTCTAGCACGGTCTTTAGATGCAACGATTTTGGACAGATTTTCGCCGGCCTCAGCCGCTATTTCATTGTTGGAGACGTCTGGGGAAAACAACGGACTGAAGGTTCCTGTATGGATCGTTAATGTTTTCAATCCGATTTCCTCAAACAACTCCTTGAGGAAAAGAAATTCTTTCCCCTTGCTGTCGAATGTGCCAGCAATCGCTACTGTTTTCACCTTCCAAGTACACCTCCTTTTGATTCTGAAAATTCCGCCGCCTGCCTTTTCCCGATGTTGGATCCTTGCATCGATAAAAACTTTGACGGTGGAAACTATGATAGATTTTATCATCAGAAAAATATTAGAGTCTGTTAACACAAAAAATTGCATCTATAATCATAGCGAAATAGATGAAACCACAGAACATAATATCAAGTTTATCATAACGCGTAAAAATTCTTCGAAAACGTTTTAGGCGAAGAAAATAACGTTCAATTTCAT
>NZ_JAJUFJ010000024.1:0-4534 GCF_029266045.1 Caproiciproducens galactitolivorans
CAACCTTCTCGTAATCCAAAGCACCCTTTTTCACCGGAGCCACCGCAAAGCCCGTCTGCACGGTAAACTTGCTCAAGTTCGGAAACTGAAAATAGAAGCCGACCAGCCTTTCGGATGCCGAGCGGTCGGACAGATTGTCCTTGTCAAGGCAGAAGCGCAGGGCATACTGAAATATCTCCTGCAGCGTCAGCACATCCTCCAGAATGGCAAAACAGCTTTGCAGCTGCCCCAGTCTCCGCGCTTCAATATCATCCTGAAAATAGACCGGGGTTGCCAGGATATTGTTCAGCGCGCCCACCAGGAAGAAAAAAGCGTAGTCATGCTTGTCCTTTAACAGCTCCGCTGCGTCAAAAATACCATTTCGTATAATGTCGTAATTCAAGCTTGTCTGCGGTATGCCGGCAAGCTCTTTTAATTTATCTTCAAGGGCATTCAGATCAAGCTCGCAGAAGCTTACCAGCCCTTCTCCGATCTGCCCGCTTCGCCGAAAGCCGTGCTTTTGTTCATCTGAGTACCAGAGAATGTTCATGAATGACTGATTGTCGATGAAAACTTTGAAATACGGAAACATGCTGCCCTCCGCAAATAATGGATTTTCTCAAAAATATATTATTTGCATTCTCTGTATCATTCTACCACGGCATTTGTAAAAATAAAATCAGGGCAAAAAAAGATTAAAAATTGAATAGCCGTACCCGGAGCGGATGTACTTTCAGGCGAAGCATGCAGGGACCCTGCAAATGTAGGCAAGCGTGCCAATGAGATGAAAACGCCGTGCTGGTTACGCAAGGCCGCAGGGCAGGAACCTGGCCGGGAGCACGGTGCAAAAATTAAAACAAGCAGAACTCTGTGGACGGAGGTGAGAATATGCAGAAAAAGAAATCAAGGCTCATCCGGATGAGCGACATTCCGTCGGAGCAGGTGCAATGGCTGTGGTATCCGTACATCCCCTATGGCAAGGTCACCATCATTCAGGGCGATCCCGGAGAAGGGAAAACCTCTTTTGTTCTGGCGATGATCGCGCTGCTGACCAACGGCGAGCCGCTGCCGGAGGAAGAAGCGGCAAGTCCTCCCATCAACGTCATCTACCAGTCGGCGGAGGACGGGCTGGCGGACACCATCAAGCCCCGGCTGGAGCGATCGGGCGCGGACTGTTCCCGTGTATTGGTGATTGATGAATCAGATAAGGAACTGACGCTGTACGATGAGCGGCTGGAACAGGCTGTGCAGGAAACGGGCGCACGCCTGATTGTACTCGATCCGCTGCAGGCTTATCTCGGTTGTGACGTGGATATGTACCGCGCCAACGAGGTGCGTCCGGTGATTAAACGTCTGTGTTCCATGGCGGATCGCACCGGCTGCGCTGTCATATTAATCGGACATATGAACAAGGCGCAGGGATTGAAAGCTTCCTACCGTGGTTTGGGCTCCATCGATTTCCGCGCAGCGGCAAGAAGCGTGCTTCTGGTCGGGAGACTGAAAGATAACCCAGGTATCCGGATCGTTGCCCACGACAAAAGCAGCCTGGCTCCTGAGGGAAAATCCATCGCGTTTTCTCTGGATGCGGAGAACGGTTTTCAGTGGAAAGGATACTGCGACGCCACAGTGGATGAAGTTCTCTCCGGCACTGGCTCCGTGCAGACCAAGACGATGCTGATGGAGGACGAACTGAAAAAGTTGCTGATCGATCCCGTTCCCGTAGAAGAAGTGTTCCGGAGGGCGACAGAGCTGGGCATTTCGGAGCGCACCGTCAACATTGCAAAGAAAAACATCGGCGCTCAGTCTGTGAAGCTGGGGAGCCAATGGTACTGGCAGCTTCATGATTCAAGGATGTAAGGGTGCAATGTCTTATATACTTTGCATCCTTGCAACCTTCCCAAACCTTCGCGGAGCAAAGTGTAACCAAGTGGGCTAACTTTGAGGCATGGCGGGGGGCGGCATCGGCGGGAAGTATACCATGTTGGCTAACTTTTAAACAGTCTGCAGCAAAACAGGCGGAACTTGCACCAACATGGCTCACATTTGGCGCTTTCAAAATTCGGACAAACGAAACTTAAACCAACTTGGCTCATTTTTACGAAGTATGAACATCAGCAAGCAACAGCCTGTATTCACCGCATATTCACCTCTGTACCGCCTTTTCCCGGCAGGATGATACCCATACACCCGCAGGCAGGACAATGCCATGGACAGGGCTTTGTGGAGGAACGGCGGCGCAATCAACTGTTACCTATATTCAGCTTATTTCAGGAGGTGAACCATACGGCCGAAAATGAGGCAGGTTAAAGGCACGGGGTCGCTGGAGGTGCCCCCGCGCCGGACACACCGCCCCGCAACGCGGGTCGGGGACGGTACCTCTCAGGGGGTCGGAATTCGGTTCAAGGTACCGCAATAGGTGGTCGTATGACTTTAAAACAGCCTCCAATCCCACTGTTTATCTGCATTTGGCAAGGTGTCGCAGACGGCTGTACTGCGGCACCAAAGCGAAAATAACAAAGAAAGGGATGAGATACCCATGAGCAAACGAGTAAAATCCGGGCTTGCCATTACGCCGGCGCACCTGAAGCTCTGTGATGATAACCTCAGACGCGCGAATGCAGATTCCCGCAACGAATTCGTGGAAAAAGCCATTGAATTCTATGCCGGATACTTAAACGCCGAACAGAATCCAAAATTCTTTGACGAAATGTTCACCTCGGCCGTGCAGCAGAAGATGGAGCAGGTCGGCAAATCCCTCGGCACCGGGCAGTATAAAATTTCTGTGGAGCTGGCAAAGCTATGCCACTTAATCGCAGCGCAAATGCGTGTGACGGATGACCAGATGCAGCGGCTGCACCAAAAATGTTCGGAGGAAGTGAAAGCGCTGGGCAGTGTCCCCACCTTTGAACAGGCTTACCGGTATCAGCACGAAGGCCAATAATATCATAATTTTGGAAATTCAATGAGTAATAAAATCAGTACAAAAATAATTGACAGGAGGGAATTTTCATGAAAGAAAACCAAGAATGTTTAACCGCTTACGCGTTTCGCGGAAGCATTATCGTGCTTCGGGACAACCATCCAAAGGTGTCGCAGGCAGAGGCACTGTTTGAAAAGTACGGCAGAATGAAGAAGCGCGTATGGCTCAGGCGGGTCAAAAACTTAAACCGGCACTACCTGGAAACCGGTATTTGGGGCAGTTATGACACGGCGGGAATTGTTGAAAGCGAGCTTGACGGCACGCCGGTCGCACTGTTCGAGGATACAAAACTCAAGGAAGAACCAGATGGCATTTGCCTGGAACGTCACATGATTGTGGCCGGGAAAAAGTTCGCCGTTAGCTCGGTGTTTCCCAAGGACGCTTCCTCAACCCCTACCGACAAGCTCCTTTCCTTGATCGACAAGGAACAGAAAGCGGAGCGAAATTCTTTCTGAAAAATCAGTAGACTTCCGGCAAACTCTTCGGTATGCTTGGGATTGCGGAGTTTCCGCAATCCCATTTTCCGTATCGGTTTGCCAACGAAAAAGGAGGTATTTATGAAACAGGCAAACCTGAAATATACAATACTCTATGGCAGGCTAAGTCAGGAGGATGAGCGTGACGGCGAGTCTAACAGCATACAGAACCAAAGATTGATGCTGGAGAAGTATGCTGCTGACAACGGATTTGAGAACATTCTCTTCCTTTCTGACGATGGCTACAGCGGAACAAACTTTAACAGGCCGGCATGGAAAGAACTGATGAAGCTGGTGGAAAACGACGAAGTGGCAACGATAATCGTCAAGGACATGTCCCGGCTCGGTAGAGACTATTTGCTGGTCGGTCAGTATACCGAGATGATATTCCCCAGTTATGGAGTCCGCTTCATCGCCGTCAATAACAACGTGGACAGCCTCTATGGTGACAATGATTTCACTCCGTTTGTGAATCTGTTCAACGATTTCTACGCCAAAGATACCAGCAGGAAAATCCGTGCAGTCGTGAAATCAAAAGCGGAACGTGGCGAACGTGTGGCGACTAGAGCGCCCTACGGCTACAAGAAGGACGAGAGCGACCCCAAAAGGAAGATTGTTCCCGATGAGGATGCCGCGCCGGTTGTGCAAAAGATTTTTAGTCTCTGTGCCGGAGGGAAAGGACCCAGCCAGATCGCACGGCAGTTGAAAAAGGAACAGGTTCTCACGCCGGGCAATTATTACTACCGCAAAACCGGCGTCCTTCTGACCGGCGTGGATACCGCAAGACCCTTTGACTGGAGCAGCCGGACGGTCGCCGATATTTTGGAGGATGAGGTCTACTTGGGACACACCATCAACCTACGGTTCACCACGGTATCCTACAAAAACAAGAAACGGATCGAACGCCCAAAATCGGAACAGCTTCGGTTTGAGAACACTCATGAGCCGCTGGTAACGCAGGAAACCTGGGACATCGTGCAGGACATCCGGAAGCACAAGCGGCGCAGGGCGGACATGGCGGAACAGAATATGTTCTCCGGCCTGGTCTACTGCGCCGACTGCGGCGGGACGATGGTGCTCCACCGGGCCCACACCATGG
>NZ_JAJUFJ010000006.1:0-140055 GCF_029266045.1 Caproiciproducens galactitolivorans
ATCGTATGGTTTTCCGGCAGCGGGGTGTCCGCCATCTTTTGCAGAAGCTCGCTGCAGTCATAGCCCTTTAAAATCTGGCCGTACTGAAAAAAACGTTCACTCTGAACAGGATAAATCGTCATAATGAAATTCCTTTCCAATGCGTTATTGAAAATTCCCCCGTCGAGGGGGATGCGGTTCAATATTTTCTCTGATTTTAATAACGGTGTCCGTAAAGTAATGGGCCTTTTTGGGTTTTGTTCCGTTCACAAAATAGTCGTATAGGATTTTAACGGATTCATACCCCTGCTTGAAGGGCTCCTGACAGATTGTTGCCGCGATCACGTTTTCAAGCACCAGTTCCCGCGTGGCGGGCACGTCGTCGAACGTAAGGACGGTGGGTTTGTTTTCCTGCCCTAGTTCCTTCACCGCGCAGCAGGCCCCGGCAACACCGGCGGCTGTTATATAAACGCAGTTCACCTGTTTGTGCTTTTCCAGCGCGTCGCGTGTGCGGGTATAGGCGGTGCCGTCGTCATCCATGGATTCGACCACATCGGCAACGTGGAACCGGATATTCCGGTCCTTCAGCGCCTGGATGAATCCGTCAATCCGCTGGTTGTGTCCCTGCATTTTCAGCGACCCTGTGATAATTAGGGCTTCCAGCGGCTCGTTTTGGATTAGGGCCAGAAGGCCCGCGGCGGCTCTCCCGCTTTCCGTATAGTTGCACCCCACATAGCAAAGGCGGTTTGTGTTGCTCACATCGGAGTTGACAGATACTACGGGAATCCCCTTTTCAATAAAATTGTTCAGCGTTTCCTGAACCTCGGGGACATCTACTGTTGACACGCAGAGGGCAGATACGTTTTTCTCCGCCAGTTCCTTTATGGCGCGGATGTGCTCGGCCGGATCAAATCCCTTAACCTGCGCGAATTCCAGCGATACGCCGAAATCGTGTAGCTCCCATTCCGCCTGCTTGAAACCGCAAATGACGTCGGAATAAAAGGGGTTGTCAATTGCGGGTAGCATGCAGCCGATTTTCATTGGCTTTTTCAGTCCCGCCAAAACCTTACCCGCCCGGTTGGGCTTGTAATCCATCTCGACGATGAGCTGTTTGATTCTCTGTTCCACTTCTGGCTTTACACCGCCCCGTCCGTTGATCACCCGGTCAACCGTTCCCCGGGAAACCCCCGCTGCGCGGGCAATGTCTTTTATGGTAGCCGACATGTTTTTCCACCCTTTCGTGCACGAGCACATAATGCCGCAAATAAAAATTACTAAATATAATTCTTTTGTGCACGAGCACAACAAACTTTACATATAGTATAGCCCAACGGATTTGAATTGTCAATATTTATAAATTTGTTTTTAAGTATGCTGTTTTTATGTATAAAAAGCGGAGGCGCATAGCGACGTTCCCACCCGCGGCAGGTTGAGCCTTGTCTTTTTTGGGAATCACCGGAAAGGGTTTCCCGCGCAGGAACAATCCGGGACTCTCCCTGCGCTTTGGGGTGGCTAAGTATGCGGAATGTTACCCCAGACTCTGCAAACTTTCAAGTTTTCCATTGATTTGAAGCCTTCCGCTGGAGGAGTACCGCAAACGGCGCGGGAAAACGGCGTACTGTCGTCCCTTATCCTCGTACTGCCGGCGAAGCGGGGGAAAGGAAGCCACCCGAAAGCGGATTTCCCCCTGCCGGTTCGGAATTCTTTTCGTGGAAATTTTTTTGCCTGTATTCGAAGGGTGTCATCCCCGTGCTCTTTTTAAACAGGACGCTGAAATATTGGGAATTGGTGTACCCCACGTATTCCGCAACCATATACACCTTTAAGTCGGTGGATTTCAAAAGCTCCTTTGCTTTTGCGATCCGGATTTTCGTAATATAGTCGATAATATTGATCTGACAGTACTTTTTGAACAAGGAGCTGAGGTAATTGGGAGTCAGGTGCACCTCTTTGGCAATCACGTTCAGCGAAAGCTGCTGGTTCCCGAAATTCTCCTCCACATACTGCTTGATGGTTTTTAAAACCATATACTGCGAGTTCCAGGTATCGGGATGCTCGGAATAATACGAAAGCTTCCGATGGCTGCTGTCCGGATATTCGATATTCTGAAGCAGCGCCTGCGCCGCCTCCTGATACGATTGCGCGATTTTCTCCAGCCCGGTGTAAAAATTCCCGACGCCCGCGCAGATGGAGACGTTCAGCACCTTCTCGATTCCCTGGATCACGGAGAGAATATCTTCTTCCGCGGGCACCGTATCGGCATTTAGAAGCACGTTGAGCTGCTCTTTCAGAATAAACCCGTAACCCTTGCGGTTTTCATTTTTAATGCAGTCGACAAACAGGCTGCCGTACTGCTCGCACAGCTCTTCGTTTTTCCAGAAAACAGCGCCTGTTTCATTTTGCCCGGCGGTAATCTGGAAGCAGATAATCTGGAAACCGGGACTAGTAAAGTCCAGCTTGGCTTGGCGCATCAGCTGCCGGATTTTCCACTCGTCATACGGCTGCTGCACCAGCACTTGAAAAAAGTGGTTTTTTAGAAGCTGGGAGCTTCTTTGAAGAATATCCCGGTTGTATTTTACTTTATCGTATTCCGAAGCCGCCCTTTTCACCGCTGCCAGGATCATATCGTTGTTCTCGTACTTCATGACATAATCGCACACTTTAAAGCTCAGCGCTTTTTTGGCGTATTCAAAATCGTTGTATGCGGTGAGCAATACGATTTTTATATTGGGGTAAAGATGGTAAATCGCTTCCGAAAGCTGAATTCCGTCCATAAACGGCATTTTGATGTCTGTCAGTACGATCTGCGGAAGCGCGGTTTCCAGCATTGCCATGCATTCCCTTCCGTTGGAAGCCGTCCCGACCACCTCGATCCCGTTGCCGCGCCAATCAATATTTTTTTCAATACCAGTTCTAAGGATTTCGTCATCGTCCACAATCAATAGCCTGTGCATTGTCTTCCACCTCCGATATCCATGGTATTTTAATCGTTACCTGTGTGTAAACGTCAACCGCGCTTTCAATTTCCAGCGACGCGCTGCTTCCGAAGTACAGCTTCAGGCGCTGGCTTACATTCCGGATTCCAAAGTTTTTAAAGCTTTCCTTCCCGTCCCCGGCCAGAGACCGCCTCAGCGAGGAAAGCTGCTCCGGGGTCATGCCAACCCCGTCGTCGTAAATTTGAAAGACGGCGGTTTCCCCTTCCTTCCTTCCAGTCAAGATGATGGTGCCCTTTCCTTCCTTTGCTTTGATTCCATGGTAAACGGCGTTTTCGATAATGGGCTGGAGCGTAAGCTTGAGGATTTTCGCGGATAAAAGGTCCTCGTCGATTTCAATATTGTAGTCAAAATCCTTGTTGTACCGCATTTGCAGGATGCTCAGGTAGTGTTCCACATGCTCGGCTTCTTCCCAGACGGTTATGATTTCGCGTCCGTCGCTAATGCCGATGCGGTAGAAGTTTTCCAGCGCCGCGCACATTTTCCCCGCCTGCTCCATATCCCCCAATGCCACTAGATGCCGGATGGAAGCCAGCGTGTTGTAGAGGAAATGCGGTTTTATCTGGGCTTGCAGCGCCAAAAGCTCGACTTTTGATTTTTGAATCTGTTCCTGCTTTACCTGTTCCAGCAAATTGTTCACCGACTGCCTTAAGCTGGACAGCCCCGCCGCAAGCGTCCCGATTTCATTTTCGGACGGGAAACCGTCAAACAGGTCGACTTGGTCGTCCCCGTTTTCAAAACGCTTCACCCGGCTGGACAATGCGGTGATCGGCTTGGCAATGCTTTCCGCAAACAAATTGCACAATACGGTATAAATACAGATGATAAACAGGATGATCAGCATCAGCACATAACGGAATTTGCTGAAAATGGCCACGTAGTCCCTTTCGGGCGCCACCGCTGCGATCATCCAGCCGTTTGTTTCCAGCTTACGGTAGGATACGGACAGCAAATGGTTTTTTGTGCCTACACATTCAAACGAGCCGCTGCGCGATTTTTTTGCCTGGAGGGCACGCAGATCCTGTGCCTTCAGCCGATATTCAGCACCGCTGTTTTGGGGCATCATAAAGCCGTCGTTGCTGACTAGCATGAGATAGCCGTGCTCGCTGATTTTTGCGTTTTCAATCGCGCGAAGGAAATAGGACGGCTTTAAATTGAACACGACAACGGCTTTCTTTTCCGTATGCTCGTTCCCGATATTCCGTATGACGGACAGGACGTTTTCCCCGTCCGGCGTTTTGAATACCTCGTCCTTATGCAGGTTCCGCCAGTAATAGCCGTAAGGGGAGCCTTTGTAGGTTTCAAACCATTTTTTCATGTCCAGCGAATTGTCGGCCGGGGACAGATCCTTGTACACCTGTACGAGCGTGCCGCCATTCGTGCGGAAATACAAGGAATGGATTACTTCGTTATACGTGTAATAAATGTTGTCCATATAGCGGTAGCAGGCAATAATATCGTTGAATTTATTGCTTTTTGAAGCCTCATCGTAATTGTCGATAATCAGGTTGCCCGCGGGTGTGCTGTCGCAGAATTTGGATAGCTGGCTGAATATGGTAAAAAGCTTGTCGTCCAGAATGCTGGCCGTATGAAAAAGCGTGCTTTCAATCTGGTAGGCCGCGTTGCTTTTCACCTGAACCAGTTCAAATATGTAGGAGCAGATTCCGATCGTAATTAAAATGACGACGGTAACGGGTAAAAACAGGACGATCATTTGGCGCTTCAACGGTTTCCGCGACACGAATTCCGATATTTTTTTCAGAAACAAATTCGTCCCTCTTTTCCAAAAAAATTCCGGTCGATAACGTTGGACGAACCCTCCGCGCAGACACCTTTTCCGGCTTGGCGGAGGAAAAATTTACACATTCTGTTTATAAAATAGTATAACATATTTTTGCATTTCAAAAAACGAATTGGGAAAAGCGGACCGTCCTTTTTCATGCCCTGCATGCAAATCCCCGGAAGTAGAAAGGAAGGCTGTATATGGTGAAAAAGGGACGGGCTGCCGCCCCTCCCTTTTTCATATGGTTTGTTATGAAATAAATTATCCGTTCAGCGGCGCCAGATAATTCGAGCGTGCTTTTTCCAAAAGCTGTGCCCACTGGTCAAGCATGTCTTTTGCAGACATCTGCTTGGTCATAACCTTCTGAATGGAAGATTCCATCTGGCTCTGAACATTGGCGTATGCAGGCATGTAGTATGGAGTGTCGTTGAATTTAACGTCGTTGGAGTTCAAAAGATCAACGCCGACCTTCATATACTGGGTATCCTTAAAGAAGCTGTTTTGGGCGGCTTTCTTGTTGGCCGGAATTTCGCCGTAAAGCTTGCAATATTCCGTATTTACTTCTTCGCTCAAATACAGCGTGATAACCTTCCACACGGCGTCCTTGTTCTTTGAAGAGGAGGACATAGACAAGCCCAGCGGCATAAGTCCCGGATGGAGCACATAGCCCTTTTCGCTCTTCGGGAAACGGGCTGCCTGGAATTTGGACGTATCGTTGTTGAACGCTTTCGCCATGGATGCGCCGGAACCCAGATTGTGAACCACGATACCGGCTTTGTCCGACTGGAACGCGTTGGCAAGCTCTGTCCAGCCCTTTGTAAGGTCGTCCTGCGCGGTATCGACGTTATAGCAGCCGAGGTACTTGTTCAAAAATTCGACATGCTTCGGGTCATTGATCGTCGCCTTACCGTCCGGTGTGAAATAGTGGTCAATACCGGAGTAGGAGTACATCAGCATCTCCAGGGTGTTGGCGCTGCCGCCGCCGCCGCGGATAGCAAGCCCGTAACGGGATTTGCTCTTGTCGGTCATTTTATGTACAGCCGAGAAAAAGTCGGGCCAGGTTTCCGGCGTTTTCATGCCGGCTTCCTTCAGCCAGTCCGGACGGACCCACATGTTCCAAGTCTGCGAGCTGTAAGGCAGAGCGTAAAGGCCCTTGCCGCGGGGATCATACGTTTTGTTCGCTTTGATCAGCTCTTCGTTGATTTCGCCCTTGTCCTTCCATTTTTCAAAGTAGGGAGTAAGGTCCTGATAATAGCCGTTTGTCACAAGCGCGGGGCGGAAATCGTTCGTAATGTCCGGCGCGGTTCCCGCCTGGATGGCTACGTCCAGCTTCTGGCGGTAATCCTGCAGGTTGCCCGGAACGCCGAGGAATTCCAGCTGGATGTCCGGATAGGTTTCGGACACTTTTTTGGTGAAATAGTCGAAGAACTTTTGCCTGTCCGCAGAAACGGAAGCGCCCCAGAAGGTAACGACCGTCTTGCCGGATGTTTTCTGCTGGCCTTCCGCGCCGCTCGACGTGGAAGCCTGCTGACCGTTGCCACAGCCGGTAACTACCGTGCTAAATAGCATGGTAGCTGCCAGAATGGCAGAAATTGCCTTTTTCATAAAATACTCCTCCAATTAAAAATTATATTTTTGATTCAGCACTAGCCCTTTACGGCGCCAGAGCTCAATCCGGAGATCAAGTGTTTCTGAATGAACGCGAAGAGGATTACCGGCGGGATCAGCGCAATGATGCTTCCCGCGGCCAGCGCCGGGTAATTGACGCTGTACTGCCCGATCATAAATTTAAGGCCGACCGGGATGGTGTACTTGGCATTAGTTTGAATCATTGTAAAACCGACGACAAATTCGTTCCAGCAGCCGATAAACGCAAACGCGCTGACCGCCACAATGCCGGGAAGGAGCATCGGAATCAGGATTTTAAACATGATTGTGGCGCGGCCCGCCCCGTCAATGCTTGCCGCCTCGTCGATTTCCTTTGGAATCCCGTTGACAAAGCTGCGCATTAAAAGGGTGTTGAACGGCGTTTGCAGTACGATATTGAAAACGATCAACGCCCATGGGGTGTCGATCAGGTGCATGTTTTTAAAAACGGAAAACAGCGGGATGATGAATAGAATAACCGGCATCATCTGTGTGCCCAGCAAAAACATGGTAAAAAACTTCTTTCCCTTAAAGCGGTACCGGCTTAGCGAGTAAGCGTTGCAAATGCAGAAAATGATAATGAAAACAACCGATATGCCGGAAACCATCAGGCTGTTCAGGAAATAGGTTCCGAAATGGCTTTCCTGCCACACATAGCTGTAATTTTCAAAATTCAGCGCGTTCGGCAGATACCGTACCGTTGGGGACAAAAATTCCTGCTGCGTCTTAAAGGAAGTCGACAGCGCCCACAGGAACGGGATCAGGACGCAGGTTAAAATAATCGCAATGGGGATGTAAAGCAGGAAAGTCCGGGCCAGAATGTTTTTTATGCGGATTTTCTTCTTCATGCGTCCTCACCTCCGTAACCGCTGATTTTTATGTATAGTGCGGCAAACAGCATCAGGAAAAGGAAGGAGACGACGCCGATTGCCGAGCCGTAGCCGTAATTGCCCTGTATAATCGCCGTCTTCATCATGTAAATCGGCAGCGTCGTGGTTTGATCCATCGGTCCGCCGTTCGTCATGGTGAAGATCATATCAATCGAGTTGAATTCCCAGATCGCGCGGAGCAGGGTGGCAAAGATGATGCTTTCCTTTAAGAATGGCAAAGTAATATAAATCAAATTCCTTACCGCGCCGCAGCCGTCAATCGCGCTGGATTCATAAATATCTTCGGGAATGCTTTGCAGAGAAGCAAGGAGCGTGATGGCAAAGAACGGAATGCCCCTCCACAGTTCCGCTACGATAATTGCCGCGAAAAACGTGCGGTTATCCGCCAGCCAGGCGATGTGCCCCTTCAGAATGCCCATCCGGATAAGAAGGTCGTTAAACAAACCGCTGTTCTGGTCATACATCAGCGACCACAGCATGGTGATTAAAACACCCGAAACGGCCCACGGAACCAGCGATATGGCTCTTACGACCCCGCGGCCGCGGAATTTCGCGTTGAGGATTAGTGCGACAATCAGACCCAGCAGAAGCTGAAACACCACCTGCAGCAGAACCCATTTGAAAGTGATTCCAATGGATGAAAAAAAGAGGGGATCGTCTGTGAACAGTTTGACAAAATTGGAAATTCCGGCAAACCCGTCCATAAACGGATTGGTAAGGTCATAATTCTGGAAGCTGAGATAGAAAACGCGGAAAATCGGATAAACCATAACAAGCAGAATGAGTATTGCCGTCGGCGCGATAAGCAGATAAGGGAAAACTTTATCGCTTATCCTTCGCCCGCGTTTTTCTACAGGCGGTTTGGTGGCCAGCACCCCTGGGCTACTTTTCATAGAAGTTCCTCCTAAACAAAGTTGATAGATTCTTTTGGTTTATGTCTTTGTTTTTATCATTATAGTAAAATTTGTAAGCCCTTCCAATAAGGATTTTTCTATTGTTTTGTTTGTTTTTTTACGATCACGATTTTTAAATTCCTGCGGATTTTTTTCTGAACGCTTAAAAAGCTCTCTTAGCTCTGGCTTTTGCCTTTGCCGCCAAAACTTCTATTTGCATAAAGTTGCCGTTTTCCAGCAGCTTGCCGGGGACAATCCAGCTTCCGCCGCAGCAAAGGACATTCGGAAGCGCAAGGTAGCTTTGCAGATTCTCCTCGCTGATTCCGCCGGTCGGCATAAACCACATTTCCGGGTAGGGGCCGGACAGCGCTTTCAGCATTCTTACGCCGCCGATCACTTCCGCCGGAAACAGCTTGACGGCTTTCAGCCCTTTGCGGATGCAGAACTCAATTTCGGAGGGGGTAGCGCAGCCCGGGATGACCTCAACCGCATGCGCAAGGCACCAGTCGATGACGCCGGGATTGCTTCCCGGGCTAATGATTGCCTTCGCCCCGGCCGCGACGGCCTGCTTCGCCTGCGCTTCGGTAAGGATCGTTCCGGCGCACACGCAGATATCCGGCACTTCTTCTGCTATCCGGCGGATGGCGTCCGCAGCCTGTTCGGTGCGGAATGTGATTTCCGCCGCGGGGATACCGCCCTTTTGTAGTGCCCTTGCCATATCGGCGGCTTTTGCCGCGTCCTGGATTTTCACAACTGGGACAATTCCAATTTCGTAAAGCTTGTCAAATAGGGTTTTCATTTTCCGCCTCCTGTCTTTTTCAACGCGTGGGTTCGCATGAACGCGTTCAGCTTCACGCGGGTGGGGAGCCCCTCGTTGTCCCCCTCGCTCTGAAGCTGCATGGTTCCGATCGCGTTCCCGCGAAGGACGGCATCTATGAGCGAAAGGCCTTCGTTGACCGCGCTCAGAATCCCCGCAGCGAATCCGTCCCCTGCGCCGACCGTATCGACAATCCGCTCTTCCTGGTAAGTGGGGCATGTAAAGCTCTCCTTCCCGTTTGCCGCATACGCGCCGTCCTTCCCGATTTTCACAATGACGTTTTTTACCCCTCTGGAAAGGTAATACTCTGCAATCGCCTCGGGGCTGCTGCTTTGCATCATGATTTCGGCTTCTTTTACGCCGGGGAGAAAATAATCCGACTGTTCAGCAATGCGGTTCATAATGGAAACCATTGTTTCGCGGTTCGGCCAAAGCTGCGGGCGGATATTCGGGTCAAAGGAAATCATCGTCCGGTTTTCCTTCGCCTTTTGGATCAGGTAAAAAGAAGCGTCGCGCGCCGTTTCCGAAAGCGCAGGGAGAATGCCCGTTATATGTAAAATCCCATACTTTGAAAAATCGATTTTATCAATGTCCTCCCGGCTGATGGTAGAGGCTGCCGAGTTTTTCCGGAAGTAAAAAATATCCGGGTCGCCTTTTTTCGCCTTGCCTTTCAGCATAAATCCGGTTGGCCTGTCGTCCGTCCAGGAAAGAAGGTCCGTTGCAATCGCATTTTCTTCCATGAGGCGCACAATCCGTTTTCCAAGGGGGTCGTTGCCGAGCTTTGTCAGGTATCCGACTTCATGCCCCAGCCTGGAAAGCCCCACCGCAACATTGAATTCCGCCCCGGCAACCGCGGCGGAAAAAGTAGAAACTGCTTCCAAGGGCCCTTCTTCCTTTGCAATAAACAAGCCCATCGGTTCCCCTGCCAGCATGATTTTCTTCATTCCATAACCTCCACATTCCGCTTTTTAAAAGCGTTATTTCACAGCGTAACGCCGTCTTTGAAAATGGCCAGCTCCCGCTTGTCAAGAGCTTCGGATTTGGTCCGAACCGTCCCTGCGGCTATGGATAGGACGAGCTCGAAAAGCTCCTGCGACAGCGCGGGAAGGGATTCCCCCGAAAGCAGCCTGCCCGCGTCGAAGTCAATCCAATGGCTCTTGTGGGCGGCCAGCGCGGAATTGCTCGCTATTTTCACCGTCGGGACCGGGCAGCCGAAGGGTGTGCCGCGTCCGGTTGTAAACAGAATCAAATTTGCGCCGCTGGCGGCTAGCGCACAGGCGGCGACAAGGTCGTTGCCCGGACCCTGCAGCAGATTCAGCCCGTGCCGTTCCACGCGCTCCCCGTAGTCCAGAACATCCTCCACCGGCGCGGAACCCGCTTTCTGCACACAGCCGAGCGATTTGTCCTCTAGCGTGGTGATGCCGCCCGCTTTATTTCCGGGCGACGGGTTTTCGTCCACCTTTTGGCCGTAACGCTTAAAATAGCTTTTAAAACCGTTAATTAAAGAAACGGTCTTTTCAAAGACTTCCTCATTGCGGCAGCGCTGCATCAGAATCTGCTCCGCGCCGAACATTTCCGGCACCTCGGTGAGAAGCGTCGTTCCTCCCTGCGAAACGAGAAGGTCGGAAAAAGCCCCGGTCACGGCATTGGCGGTAATGCCGGAGAATCCGTCCGAACCGCCGCATTTTAACCCTACTACCAACTCGTTCGCGCCGAAAGGCTCCCGCCGGAATTCCCGCGCGTAGCGGCAAAGCTCCCCGACCAGCTTCGTACCGGCCTCCACCTCGTCCACGCAGTCTTGGCAGATTAGAAATTTTACGCGGTCCGCGTTGTAATTGCCGAGAACCTTTTTCATTTCGGCAATGCTGTTATTTTCACAGCCCAAGCCCAGCACCAGCACGCCGGCGGCGTTCGGATGGTTGATCAGGCCGCATAGGATTTTCTGCGTATTGCGCTGGTCGTCCCCGAGCTGCGAGCATCCGTAGGGATGGCTGTAGCTGAAGATTCCGTCGATTTCGGGGGAAAGGAATTTTTGCACGTGATCCTCAATTTGCTTTGCCACGGCGTTCACGCAGCCGACCGTCGGGATAATCCATACCTCGTTGCGGATGCCAACCCGCCCGTTCTCCCGACGGTAGCCCAAAAAGGGAGCGGCGGGCATTTTCGCCAGCTCTTTAAAATCAGGCTGATATCGGTATTCGAGCAGATTTCCCAGCCGGGATTTCACATTATGGGTATGAACCCATGCCCCTTGCGCAATGGGTACCGAAGCCGAGCCGATCGGGAACCTGTATTTGATAACGGGGGCTCCCTGCGGAATTTCCGCCAGCGCGATCTTATGCCCCGCAGGGATGGTTTCTGACGCGGCAATTTTGAAACCGCTGGCGAAGACGCAGTCCCCTTTTTTCAATTCATGCAGAGCCACCGCGACGTTGTCGTCCTTGTGGATACGGATACTGTCTTCCATCGTTACCCCTCACTCGAAAGAACGTGTTCCATGGCCTTTGCCATGCCTTTTTCCAGTATGTCGGAAAGATAGCCGCAGACCATTTCCTCAAACCGGTTGTACTCTGTAAGGTTTTCCCCCCAGAAGGATGTTTCGGACGCGAACGCCCGCACAAATTCATTTACCGGTTTCCTGCTATTGCACCGGAAGAAATTTAATACGCTTTCGTCGTCGTGGATTTCATAGCTTTCCCCGTTTCGGCGGCCGATCAGCGCGTGCTCTTTCCACTCGTCCGATTGGTAGAATGCCATTAGGGCGGCGAACGAAAAGGTCAGGAGATTCGGCGGTTTCCCCGCTGCCCGGTATTGATCTTTAAAGGTCGGCAGGATGCGGGCTTTCCACTTGGAAACGGAGTTGAGGGAAATAGAAAGGAGCGCGTGGTCCACAAACGGATTGTCGAACCGCTCAAATACGGACTGGGCGAAAGCGACTGCTTCCTCGTGGGGGAGCTTTACCGTCGGTACAATTTCCTCAAGCACAACCTGTTCCATAAATTTGCGGATCAGCGGGTCGTGCATGCACTCGCGGACAATGTTCCTGCCCATTAAATAACCGGCCAGAACCGTTGCGGTGTGGGCGCCGTTTAATATCCGCACCTTCCGCTCGCGGTAGGGTTTTTGGTTTTCTGTAAAGACAACCGGCAGCCCGGCCTTCGGAAAGGGTAGGCGTTCTGAAATGTCCTTCGGGCCTTCAATCACCCACAGTCCGAAGGGCTCCGCCGTATCCAGCAGCTCGTCTTGGTAGCCGAGCTTTTCACAGATTTGTTCCGCTTCACCCTTCGGATAGCCGGTAACAATGCGATCCACCAGCGTGGAACAGAACACGCAGGAGTTTTGAAGCCAGTCTTTAAATTCCGGCTTCAGTTCCCACTGCGCCGCATATTGTAAAACGCATTCCTTCAGTTTCCCGCCGTTGTTTTCAATCAGCTCCACCGGCAGGATAACCAGCCCTTTTTCCGCGGAGCCCGAAAAAGCATGGAAACGCTCGTACAGGAACCGGGTCAGCTTTCCGGGATAGGAAGACTGCGGCGCCATGTCGAACCGATCCGACGGGTCATAGGCGATGCCGGCTTCCGTTGTGTTGGACACGACGAATTCCAGGGAATCCAGGCGCGCCAGTTCCAGAAAGGACGCGAAATCCTCATAGCAGTCCACGCAGCGTGAAATACTGGTGATCACGCGGTTTTCAACATAGGCTTCCCCGTTCTTCCTGCCGCGCAGCGACACGGTGTAAAGATTTTTCTGCTTTTGAAACCGCTCCAGGCTGCCGAACGGAATCGGCTTTACAACTGCGATATTCCCGTTGAAAACACCCGACGCATTGGCAACGTCCGTCATATAGTCGACAAACGCCCTTAAAAAATTTCCTTCTCCGAATTGAACGATTTTGATCGGGCGCTCGACCGGTTGGTACAGTTCTTCTATTCTTTTCAAAAGATTTCCCCCTTTAATAGTTTCTCGCGAGGATGAAATGGGCTTTCGGCTAATTGTAAGTGCTTACAATTTTTCATTGTATCATTCGTTTTGAAAAAGTCAACAACTTTCTAAATTTTTATTTTTTTTGCGTAATTTTTCCGAAAACAATTGTATATTTCAAAAAATCCATTATAATATATTTGAAAGTGCTTACAACGGAGAGATGAATATGAATATTTATGATATCGCAAAGCGCAGCGGCGTTTCCATTGCGACGGTGTCGCGCGTGTTGAACGGCGGGAAAAATGTCAGCGCCAAAACCAAGGAAAAGGTTCTGGCGGTTATGAAGGAAGAAGGCTATACGCCGAATATTTTCGCGCGCGGCCTTGGGCTAAATTCCATAAAAATGGTTGGTATCCTGTGTACGGACGTTTCCGACATCTATTATGCAAAGGCGGTGTCCCTTGTGGAAAGCTGCCTGCGCGCGCACGGGCTGGACGTTTTGCTTTGCTGCACCGGGAACCAGCTTGAAAATAAGAAGAAATACCTGAAGCTCCTTCTTCAGAAAAGGGTGGACGCCGTGGTCCTCATCGGCTCCGCATTTAAGGAAGATACAGACAACTCCCATATTGAGGAGGCCGCAAAGCAGGTTCCCGTCGTGATTATCAACGGGCTTGTGGATTTGCCCGGGGTGATCTGCGTGCTGTGCGATGATAAAAATGCCATGATGAAAAATACCAGCCTGCTCCACAGCTGCGGCTGCGAACGAATTCTGTACCTGTACGACATCCTTACCTACAGCGGAAGGCAGAAATTAAACGGCTTCCGCGAGGGGTGCCTGGCTTTTGGCTGCGAACATCCGGAAAATTTAACCATAAAGGTTCCTAAAAACATTGAGGGAACCCGGGAGAAGGTACGAAGCCTGCTCCAAGACGGCGTACGCTTTGACGCAGTTATCGCTTCGGAAGATATCATTGCCATTGGGGCCCAAAAAGCGCTGGCGGAACAAAATCTTTCCCTGCCGATCATTGGCTTTAACAACTCCGTTTTTGCGCAGAGCGCCACACCCGCGCTCACCAGCGTGGACAGCATGCTCGACACGCTGTGCCCAACCGCAGTTAATCTTTTGATGGATTTTATACAGGGAAAACCGATTTCCAATCGCGTAATGATTTCTTCCAGACTAGTTGAAAGAGATACTTTTTCAACCGAAACGAGAGGAAATGTTGAAAAATGAAAGCTTTTATGGATAAAGATTTTTTATTATCGAACGAAACAGCAAAAACCTTGTTTCACGAATATGCGGAACAAATGCCGATCATCGATTACCATTGCCATATACCCCCGCAGGAGATTGCGCAGGACCGTAAATTTCACAATATTACCGAGGTCTGGCTTGGGGGCGACCATTATAAATGGCGGATGATCCGCTCGAACGGCATCGACGAGGAGAAAATAACCGGTTCCGCTTCGGATCGGGAAAAATTCCAAATGTTTGCCGAGGCTTTGCCCAAGGCGATCGGCAACCCGCTTTATCACTGGACGCACCTTGAGCTGCAGCGCTATTTCGGCTACCATGGCGAGCTCAACGGCGAGACTGCCGAAACCGTATGGAATTTATGCAACGAAAAGCTGAAAAGCCTCAGCGTGCGGAAAATTATTGAATCCTCCCGCGTGGAGACCATCGTTACAACGGACGATCCGGCGGACGACCTGCGCTGGCACAAGGCCATCCGCGAAGACGCTTCCTGCAAAGTGAAGGTCCTTCCGGCGTGGCGGCCGGACAAAATTATGAACATTGGAAAACCGGATTTTGCGGAATATGTAAAAGTGCTGTCTGAAGCTTCGAATACGGAAATCCGCAGCATGGACGACGTTTATTCCGCTCTTTCCGGCCGGCTTGCCTTTTTCCACAGCATGGGCTGCCGCGCGAGCGACCATGGGCTGGATGCCATTCTATACCGCCCGGCCGAAGGGGAAAGGGTGCAGGAGATTTTTGAAAGGGGTTTAGCCGGGGAACCGCTTTCACAGGAGGAAATCGATTCGTATAAATATGCCGTCCTGTCTTTTCTTGCCCGCGAATACGCAAAGCGCGGCTGGGTGATGCAACTGCATTACGGCGCGCTGCGTGACGCGAACACCCCGATGTATAAAAAGATGGGGCCGGATACCGGTTTTGACTGTATCGGAGCTTCCGGAGACGCGAAACAGATTGCCGCCTTCCTGAACGATTTGAACTCCTCTAATACGCTTCCGAAAACGGTTCTGTATTCCCTGAATCCAAACGACAACGCCATGCTGGACACTATCATCGGATGTTTTCAGGGAACCGAGGCCGCCGGAAAAATCCAGCACGGCGCGGCGTGGTGGTTCAACGATACCAAGCATGGAATGGAAGCGCAGATGATAAGCCTTGCCAGCCTTTCCCTTCTGGGGAATTTTATCGGAATGCTTACCGATTCGCGCAGTTTCCTTTCCTATACCCGCCACGAGTACTTCCGCCGCATCCTCTGCAATTTAATCGGCGGCTGGGTGGAAAACGGGGAAGTGCCCTGCAATCTTCCTGCCCTTGGGAAGCTGGTGCAGGATATCTCCTACAATAACGTAAAAAAGTACTTCGGCTTTTAAATTTAAAAATACCACGGGGGTTGCTGGTTGCGGCAAAACCCCCTGTTCATAAGGAGCAATCGGCGTGAAAAAGATTAAAAACCCCATCCTGCGCGGATTTTATCCAGACCCTTCCATTCTGCGGGTGGGAAGCGACTACTACCTTGCCACTTCCACTTTTGAATGGTTCCCGGGCGTCACACTACTGCATTCCCGCGACCTTGAAAACTGGGAGACCATCGAGCCGCCCCTTTCGGACGATTCCGTTCTGGATTTGAGAGGAATCGATACCTCCTGCGGCATATGGGCGCCCAACCTGTCTTACAGCAACGGCATTTATTACCTTCTTTACACAATCGTCTATACCGACCGGTCCCGCTTTAAGGACACGCACAATTTCCTCATTACCGCGTCCGATATCCACGGCCCGTGGTCAAAGCCGGTCTATTTAAACTGTTCCGGGTTTGACCCGTCCCTGTTTCACGACGATGACGGGAAAATGTGGCTGGTCAATATGACGATTGACCAGCGCGCCTACCGGAAGCGTTTCGGCGGCGTCGTGCTGCAGGAATACAGCCACGAAAAAAGGGGGTTGACCGGGCCGGTTTATAAAGTGTTCGAAGGAACGCAGCTCGGAAAAACGGAAGGCCCCAACCTATATAAGCATAACGGCTTTTATTATTTGCTCTGCGCGGAGGGCGGCACGGAATTCGGGCACTGCTGTACGGTTGCGCGCAGCAAAACCATCTTCGGGCCTTATGAAGTGCACCCGCAGAACCCGATTTTGTCCTCCAAGGGAGCGGAAAATTACCCCATCCAGCGCGCCGGGCACGGTTCGTTGGTGGAAACAGAGGACCACCGGTGGCTTATGTTCCATCTGTGTTCGCGCCCGCTGGACGGTTACAGCATACTGGGGCGTGAAACGGCGGTTCAAAATATCGAATGGACAAACGACGGCTGGTTCTATATTCCCGGAGCGGAAAACAAGCTCCCGCTTACGGAATTTAAGGTTCCCGACCTGCCCGTCTTTTCGGTGCAGGATCCGCCCGTGCGGGAGGACTTCGACGGCCCTAAACTGCCGCGCGCGTTTTTAACGCTCCGCGAGTCTGCCCAAAGCTGCGGCATCAGCCTTACGGAGCGGAAGGGCTATGTGCGGATCCGCGGTGGGAATTCCCTTTGCTCAAAGTATCGGCAGGGGCTGCTTGCCCGCCGGTTGCAAAGCCTGCATTGCACAATCGGCACCAGCGTGGAATTTACGCCGCGCAGTTTTCACCATATGGCCGGTTTGGTATGCTATTATAATTACGACAACTATCATTACGCCAAAATCAGCTATGACGAAACCGCGGGCAAAAGCGTTTCCATAACGTCGGTGGATAACCGGACGATAACGGAAACCGAGCCGGTTCCCGTTCCGGAGGACGGCCCCGTCTATCTCCGGGCAGCGATCGACGGTGCGGCCCTCCAGTTTTCTTACTCCGTTGACGGCGAACAGTATCAAAAGCTGGGGCCTGTCCTCAACATGCGGGTCCTTTCGGATGAACATGTAGACGGAAACGGCTTCACCGGAGCTATGGTCGGAATCTGCTGCCAGGATTTACGCGGCGACGGCGTTTTTTCCGATTTTGACTGGTTCGATTACCAGCAGGCGGATTCATGATTCGTATAGAAGTTAGCCAAAGCAAAAGGGCCGGAAGCCGATATCTCGGCTTTCCGGTCCTTTTGCTGTAATTTGCCCCGGCTTTTGCGGGGGAGGGGCAAAAACATCTATTTTATCTAAGAAGAACGCAGGATAAAATTTGGAAACCTTTCCAAAAAGGTTATGCAATATTCACGATACATTGGAGCGCCGCCCTTTGGGACGGGAGCGTACAATAAACGCCGCTACTCGTTTTTGTGGTTCCAATTGCTTTTACCGTAACAAAATAATCGTTTCCTCTTTTTACAATACTGGAGATGCTCAGGACATTTCCGTTCCCAACCGTAAAGACCGGATTCAGATCCGGATTTTCCGCCGTGAATTTCATAACGTAGGATTTGCCGCTGTTCAGGGCAAACGGAGCGTTTGTGTCGGAGTAAATCCCGTTCAGGCGGCCTGTTGCGGTAAAGGAAGTGGTTTCACCGTTGGCGGCTGTGGTTGTAATAACAGCCGTACCGGGACCTACATTCGTAATTTTGTAAAGGTAACCGCCGTCAACTTTTTTTTCAAAGATAACCGAAACGGCGGACGGATTGGAGGAAACCGCGGTTGGCACCTGCGGGTTGTCTGTTTTCACAAGATAGAAATAGGTTTTATTCGCCTTGAACGAATACCGCTTGGTTGTATCGCTTTTCAGCACGCGGGGCGCCTTGGTTTCTTTTGGAGTCCCGGAAGCCGGGCCGGTTTCCCGGTAAGACGTGCCGCCGTGCTTTTTTGAATGATTATGTTTTGCTTTTTTATTGCTGTCTTTGTTCTTGTCCTTATCGTCCGGAGTTCTTTCTTCGTTTTCGTTGGTAATGAGAATGTTATTGCAATGGGTAAGGTTTTCCGCCGCCCATGGATCCTTGACGCCTTCAAAAATTACATTCTCAAAGCTGCTGTCTTCCAGATAGTCGATTTTTGGCGCTCTGGTATTTTTAAACCGGATGTTTTTAAAGTGAAGGTTGTAACAGGCCTTAAACTCGATTCCGGCGGCCTTAACATCCTCTTCGTTGTGGCTTCCATCAACGATAATCCCGTGGGTGGTTGCGCCGTTTACCGAACAGTTGTAAATATCGAAATTGCGGAATACGGGCCAGCCGATCTTTTGGATTTCGCCCGGATAATTGGTCGTGAAAATGAATGGGCAGCCGTCCATCTGATAGCCAATGGTATTTCCGTCCACCTTGCCATGCACCAGATTGGTCAGGTTCCGCATAGCAGTATCGCGGAAAACCACATGGTTTACGCCGCCGCCGGAGCCCGGCTTCGACTTGCAGCGCAGGCCGTCGCTGGTTCCCACCAGGATATTGTCTTCTGCCATAACATTGTCGATATCACGGGTTGTCCCGCTGCCGAACGCCACGCCGCCGTGGCCGCGCGCAATGTAGTTATTGAATATCCATGCGCTTCCGGAAAGCGGGTCGTTTCCGCTTCCCGCGTTCATGACGATATTATCGTCGCCCGAATTTACCACGTTATTCAACGCGGTGAAGCCCTGGAAGCGCGCAACATTGATGCAGTCGCCGTTATTGATGTTGAAGGACTGCGTAATCAGGCCGTTTACAACGTAATTGTCTACATAGGACATGCCCAGAACGGAGTTGCTGGGGTTTTTCAGCGTAAGGCCGTTGCCGACGTAAATATTGCTGACCTGGCGGCCCTCCACCAGCTGGGACCTTGTTCCGTAAGCGGTTTTTGGGTCCATTCCAAGATCAATTGCCATTTTATACTGGTTCGCGGCTAAAATGCCGTTTTCCAGAATGGTATCGGGATTGCTGGTTTTGGACTGGATCATATCGCCTTTGCTGTACTCCACGTCGGGCGACGAGTCCTCCAGCTTCCAGCCCTGCCCGTCGATTACGCCTTTGCCGACAAGCCGGACATTCGCAACGCGCTTTTTGGCGCTGCTGCCGAAGCTGATGAACGGGTCGAATTTTTTCGGGAATTTTGCTTTTTTATCGCCTTTATCCATTTTCTCCTTTGCGTCCAGATAGTTCTGTCCGCCGCAGTCCATGGGATCGGTGGAAGAAATCAGCGTTCCGTCCACGCGGAAGGTCATATCTTCGTGAAGCTTCAGGGAACCGGAAAGGAATTTCCCCCCTTCGGGTAGCAATACCGTCCCGCCCTTGGGGCAGTCGTCAATCGCTTTCTGAATCGCGGCGGTGCAGACTGTTTTCCCGGTCTTGTCCGCGTTGTAGCCCGCGGAAGTTACGTCGATTACAGTTGGCTTTTCCAAGGTGGTCGCGTCCGTTGTGTACTTTCCGCCCAGATCCTTTTCCTTTCCGTCCTTCATGACCGCTTTGACCGTAAACGTATAATCCGTTTTCGGGCTTAACCCGGTCACCATGTAATTGTGGAAGTTGATTCGGGTCGCGTCGGTGTTCTCTTTATCCTGATAGAACCGGTCGAAGAAAACCTGCGCGGGTGAATTTTTGTTTTTGCTCGCTCTTCCAATTTTTTTGCCGTTCGCATATACGGAATAATCCTGGATATCCGCGTAATTTTCCGGCTTGCTCCACACCAAAGTCAAGCTTTGATCGTCAACGGACAGCGGGATCACGCTGAGGCCGTCGCTTACACGCGATTCCATGATCGGGCCGGAATCCTCCCGCCTGCCGGAGTCCTTCGAGTCCTTTACTTCCGCGAAGGCGTCCGTTTGGACGGCGGGAGCCGCACTCAATGCCATGGCTGCTGCTAAAATGAGTGCCAAAACCTTTTTTCCCATTCATATCCTCCTCAATTTATTCAGTTTATACAAAAGTATAATTTGAAAGCACGCGTCAGTAAATTTGTTTTTTTATCATAATTGTTTGTTTTTCTTGTTTTTTATCTTGATTTTTATTCCAAATAGACAATTTTAAACTGTGGGCGCCGCGGAATGAAGCGCTTTCTCCTTAGGCAAGGCAAAAAACAAAGCCGTCTAAAGGGATCATAATAAAACAAACTGGAATCGTAAATTTGCTTATTTAAATTAAAATTTTAAACTTTATACTGGATTTTAGAGTATTTTTCCATTTGTTTACCAAATATTAGGAAGAAAATGGTAAAAAACCCCACGACGACCGGCGGCTTTTTTGCCGTCTCCCTTAGGAGGTGAGAGGGAGGCTTCTTTATTTGAAGAGGAAAAGCCCTTGGGGCGATGCGAAAATGAAAAAACAGGCAACTTCATTTTGAGAGGAGAGTATTGTATTGATCTGGCAAAAATATGCGCCCAAAAAGCTGCTTTCTTTTCTACTGGCTTTAACAATCCTGTTTGGCATGATTGTTACCGGTGTTCCGTCGGAGGCTTCCGCAAAAGCGGCTACGGCGGAAAAAGGAATCCAGTTTCCGACGGTAACCCCGAAGGGGCTTGCGGTTTTACCATTGTCTTTGGAAGACAAAAAGCTTACGCTTGTGTGGAGCAAACCTGAAAATGATACGAATATCCAATACTATAATATCTATGAAAATAATCGGTTGATCGGGCAGTCCGACCAAAACAAGGAAGCCCTGTCACAGAAATTTTTCGATAAATTTTACAGTACTCCCGCAAATTCCGATATGGTGAGAGTCTCCATGCACAACTATATTGTTACGGGGCTCCGCGCGGAAACGCAGTACCGTTTTGCGGTAAAAGCGGTGGATAAAAGCGGAAAGGAAATCCAGTTGGATTCCAAATATGAAACGGAAGTAAAGACAAAGAAAACGCCGAAAATCATCAACATCAAGGACAGCGGTTATGGCGCGGTCGGCGATGGAACCAAGGTGAATACGAAGGCGATTCAAAAAGCGATCGACGACTGCCCCGAAGGGGGAGTCGTGCGGATTCCGGAAGGAATCTTTAAAAGCGGTTCTCTTTACCTGAAAAGCGATATGACGCTGGAAGTGGAGGGCACCCTTCTGGGTTCCGAAAATGCGGACGATTACCCTTACAGCAACCCGAAGGCTGTAAGCAAAGCCGCAGCGCTTATCAACAGTAAGGGCAAAACCGGCGAAAACATCCGCATTGTCGGCAAGGGAGTCATCGACGGAAACGGATGGAAGGAGGATTCCTCGGCAAACGACCCGGACCATTTCTTCGTGTCGAAGGAAAGCAGCCAGAAAACAGTAGAGAAAAACGGCGTGCTTGCGGCCTCCCAATACCAAAAAGCCCTGCGCAACTACGGCTTTTCAGAAAGTGACGCCTACAGCACGCGCTCTAATCTGATCGAAATGAGGGGGATTAACCATCTTTACATCGGCGACGGGCTTACGCTGAAAAACCCTGCCCAGCATACGGAAATAAACGGCGGTTGTAACGACGTTGTTTTAAACAGCGTGAAGCTGGAAACTTTCAACTGCAATAACGGCGACGGTACCGGCCTTTCCGGCGGTAAGGGGCTGGTTGTTTTAAACAGCGTGCTAGACACCGGCGACGACAATATTGCGTTTAACGCGGGCCGCGGCAAGGCAGACACCCAAAAAGCGCCCACCTCGGATATTTGGATCTTTAACAACTATTTCAAGCGCGGCCACGGCGCGGTGGTCTGCGGAAGCCATACTGCCGCATGGATAGAAAAAATCCTTGCCGAGGACAATGTCCTGAACGGAACGGGAACTGGGCTTCGCTGCAAAACCAGCAAGGGAACGGGCGGCGGCGCACGAAACATCGTGTTCCGGGACACCGCAATGAGGAACCTTACCGACAACGGCGGGCAGCCGTTCATCTTCACAAGCAACTATAACGGCGGTACCATCAGCGACCCGGCGGAAGAAGCACCAGCGTTCCAGAATATCCTGGTGCAGAACTGCTCCGTTGACAGCGCAAAGAGCAGTGCAATTTACGTGGAAGGCCTGCCGGAAAAAAGCCATAATCAAATTCAATTTAGAAATGTTATCTTTAAAAATACAAAACCGGCAAGCATCCGCTATTTTGAAAACGGCTTGTTTGAAAACGTTGTGTTCGATTCCCATATTAAGGATCCATGGGATATTCAGAATGCAAACGGTTTGAAATTTACCGGAAAAACAACGATGACCGATGTTTCGAAAAACGCGGCACAGCCGCCTGTTTGGAAATCCGGCGCCGCCTTAAAGACAACCAACGTAAGCAATGACACCGTAAGCCTGTATTGGCAGGAAAGCGACGCTTCCGACAACACCGGCGTCGTTCAGTACATTGTTTACCAGAACGGCGCACCCGTGGCTGTGCTTCCCGCAGGGCAGAACAACTACACCGCCGTGCGGCTGAAGCCTTCCACCAAATACAGATTTAAGGTAGAAGCGGCGGACGCGACCGGGGCGGCCTCTTCAAACGGTTCTTCGGCGGAGGTAACCACAACCGAACTGCAGGCCGAACGGTTTTACGCACCGCAGAACCTGCGCACAGCGCCCGCTTCCACCGGGAGTAATTCGACCGTACTGGTTTGGGAAAAGCCGAAAAATTATTCCATGGTTACGGATTACGCAGTTTATTGCAACGGGCAGCTGATCGGCACGACCCGTTATACATACTTTAAAGCAAGCGGGCTCAAACCGGATACCAAGTATACGTTTACCGTAAAGACCCGCAAAAAAGAGGGCTTTGAATCCCCTTCCAGCAACGCCGCCACTATCCATATGCTGCCGGAAGGCAAGGTATATAATGTTAAGGATTACGGCGCAAAAGGCGACGGAAAGGCAAAAGACACCCAAGCGATCCAAAAGGCAATCGACACCTGCCCGGCCGACGGAACCGTATACCTTCCGGCCGGCGTTTACTTGAGTGGCGCGCTGAACCTTCACAGCAGCATGACATTTTATGTGGACGCGGGTGCGCAGCTAAAGCCCAGCACGGACCTAAAGGACTATCCCTTCACCAGCGCAAGGCACGATATAGAGGATATTTACCGCCCGAACGACCCGTTCAAGGGTAACCCGGCGTTTGCAAGCCTGCTCAACGCGGGCACCATGGACAATAAGAAGGGTGCGACGACGCACAATATCCGGATCCTCGGCCCCGGCACCATCGGGGACGAAGACAACGGCCTGAAGCTGCGCGAGGAATACGAAAAGTACTGTGCGGAGCGGTACAAGAAGATTGCCGAGACCGGCGTCAGCCAGGAAGACATTCAAAAGAAATACCATATCGGCGGCGGCAGCCTGATCAGCCTGAAAAACTGCGGCAACGTCTATATGGACGGGCTCCATATCCGCAACGGCATGATGTGGACGATTGTGCCGGTTTACTGCGATGACATCACCGCTTACGGGCTGGATATCAACACAACGGTCCACAACGGCGACGGGTTTGACCCGAATTCCGCAACAAACACCTACATTCTTGGCACGCAGTTTTCAACCGGCGACGACTGCAGCGCCATTAAATCCGGAAAGGACAAGGAAGGGCGCGATATCGGCCGCCCGTCCCATCACATTTACTACCGCGGTTGTGTGTTCCATGCCGGCCACGGCGGCCTTACCATCGGCAGCGAAATGTCGGGCGGCATCAGCGACATTTTTGCAGAGGACTGCACGCTTGTCCCGGTCGACGTGCAAAACGGAGCGGTCAACCCCGGTGTCCGCGTGAAAGTCAGCCCTTCGCGCGGCGGGTATATCCGCAACCTTCAGCTGAGGGATTCCGTCTGCAACAAAATATCGGTTATCACCAATTACGACAAGCAGAAGGGCGCTGCCCCGGGCGTGCCGCTTCCGGATATTTCGAATTTCCAGTTTACTAACGTCAAAGCACCCAACAGCACCACAAACGGAAACAATATATTGGATTTAAACGGTTCCGATTTCGGAAAATCGTCCTCTTACCTGCGGAACCTGCAGTTTACCAACTGCGATTTCCACCACGCAAGCTTGAATACCTGCCAGAATATCTTCTTCAACAACTGCCGGTTTGCACAGCCTTCCACAAAAGCAAACTGCGTGAACGTGCAGGAAGGGGTCCAGAATACGGAGGATGACACAAAACCGAGGGATATCAGCGAAGACTTTGAGGGCTGTGAAGCGGGTGCTGCTCTACCCGAAAACTGGACCTTAAACAGCAATCCCGCCGGAAAAGCGGAAATCAAGACCGAAAATGGGAACCATTATCTTTCTGCAACCGATACCGGTCCGGGCTATGTGACGGTAACCAACCGCTTCGCCCCCCAGTCCGGCGATGTAACGGTGAAATTCCGTTTCCGTTTCCCGTCCCTGTCGTCCGCCGCGGGCAACAGCATATTCGCGTTAAAGGACGCGGGCAACAAGGTGATCGCGCAATTCCCGTTGCAGGTTTCGGGAAATACCGCCAGCCTTGCAAAGGAAAAGCGAAATACCGACCGCGAAAAAGCCCCGGTCATTCCGGAGGTGAAGGGCGACGAATGGTATACGCTTAAAATCGTCCTCCACACGGACACCAAGAAGACGGAGGTATACAATGGGGAGGAAAGGGTCGCCTTTTCGGATTCCGCCTATGAAGGGTATTACGACCCGGCGGCGGGGTTCCCCTCCGTTTTTGAATTCCACTCGCCGAACAACAACAAAGACACGGTTGTGATGGATGTGGACGATTTTTCACTCTCCTACGTGAAAACACTGCAAAAAATACCCGGGCTGCAAATTAAGGCCACGAGGAATTTTATTGCCGACAAAAACGGCAGACTCCCGCTTCAGGCGGAAGTTTCTCCGGACGACGCGGCGGATAAGTCCGTAAGCTGGTCGGTAAAAAATCCGGATTTCTCCGATACCAATATTGCTAAAATCGATCATAACGGCGTGGTGACTGCGGTTCAAAACGGTTCCTGCATCGCGGTGGCGACCTTGAATTGCGACAAGGCCATCCTCGGCGTTCTGCCGTTGACCATCACCGGGCAGGACAGCGAACAGGGGGTTGCAAAGGCCAATGTTTCAACCGCTGTTGGAAAGGCCCCGGTCCTGCCGGAGTATGTGTACCTGAATTACAGCGACGGGTCCGTCGTGCCTTACCGCGTGGCGTGGGATGCCGTTAGCCCTGCGCAGTACAACCGGGCCGGAACCTTCCAGGTTTCGGGTACGGTCAAGGATACGGGGAGAAGGGTGCAGGCCGCCGTTACGGTGGAAACCCGCAAAATCCACCATGTGCCGCTCGTTTCCGTAAAAGCGGCGGTTGGAAAGCTGCCCCTGCCGGCCTCTGTTCCGATCGTGTACAACGACGGCACAAAAGCGAACCTTCCGGTTACATGGGATGCGGTCAACAGCCAACTGTACAGCCGCATCAACATTCCCGGCTTCTCCGTAACGGGGAAAATCAAGGGCACAAGTTGCACGGCGACCGCGCACGTGTCGGTTCTGCCCACGATTGTGCCGAACGTTTCCCCCATCGTCGTGGCACAAGACGGAACCGGGGATTTCCGGACAATCGGGGAAGCCATCCGCTCTATTCCGGCAAAGAACCCGAAACGACGCGTCGTGTTTATTAAAAACGGAATCTACGACGAAAAGCTCGTTGTGGACCGCCCCTACATCACTCTTGCGGGGGAAAGCGCGGACGGAACCCGCGTAACGTACGACGACAGTCCCATGAAGGAGGACGAAAACGGCAAGCCCCTTGGTACGTTTAATGATTTTACCTTACAAGTTACGGGGAGCGATTTTACTGCGCAGGATTTAACGGTGGAAAACGCTGCCGGATCCACGGTGGGGCAGTGCGTCGCGGTTGATTTAAACGCCGACCGAGCCCGCTTCACAAACTGCCGCCTGCTCGGCTATCAAGACACTCTGCTGACGCGCAACGGCACCAGTTCCTCAAGCGGCAACGT
This sequence comes from Caproiciproducens galactitolivorans, assembly GCF_029266045.1. Classification (NCBI taxonomy): domain Bacteria; kingdom Bacillati; phylum Bacillota; class Clostridia; order Eubacteriales; family Acutalibacteraceae; genus Caproiciproducens; species Caproiciproducens galactitolivorans. Next base: position 25,938 of record NZ_JAJUFJ010000006.1, read on the forward strand.
ACCCGATCAGCAGACCTCGCACGTTTACCGCTCCTACTTTAACAAGTGCTTTATTTCCGGATCGGTGGACTTTATCTTCGGCCCTGGAAAGGCCGTATTCGATGACTGCGAAATTCATTCGCGCTTAGGCGGCTATATCACCGCAGCTTCCACCCCGGCGGAACAGGATTACGGTTATGTTTTCCTGAACTGTAAGCTGACCGGGGAAGCCTTGCTGAAAAAGAACCCGTCCGTAAAGCTTGGCCGTCCGTGGCGGCCTTACTCCGCCGTGTCTTACATCAACTGCGCCATGGACCTCCACATCAGCTCGTTCGGCTGGGACAACTGGGGCAAAAACGAAAACGAAGCGACCGCCCGCTACTCCGAATACAATTCGGTGGATTTAAACGGCAAACCGCTGGATCTGAGCAAGCGTGCGCCCTGGGCAAAGCTGCTTACACAGCAGGAAGCCCAGACTTACACGATCGCAGGAATTCTTTCCGGAGACGACCGTTGGGATCCGACAAAGATTTCGGTTCCCAGCAGCACCTCCGGTAGCGGTGATTTCAGCAAGCTGCAAAGATTGGTCGGCGAATGTGAAAAGATTCAAAAGGGAAATTACACCGAGTCGAGCTGGAACAGCTTCCTCAGCGCACTAGATTTCGCAAAATCCGTTCTGAATAATAAAGAAGAGGAGCAAAGCGAGATCGACGCGGCGGCGGAAGCCCTGCTCTCCACGAAAAACGGATTAACCGCACAGGGCGGCGGCTCGCACCGCTCCGGCCACAAGCCGGGCAATACCGCAAACAAGCCGGATCCTTCCTCGCCCGCCCCGGCAAAAAAATTAAAAAGCGACACGACCGCTCCGTACCGGTTCCGCGGAAACAGCACGTATTTCTATAAAATTACAACGTCGGACAGCGTTCCCCCGAAAGGCGTTTCCACCAATCCGTCGGCGGTAACCGTAGAGTTTGTGAAGAAGCTTCCCGATGGGTATCTGTACCGGATTGTCCAGGTCGGCGACGGCAGCGCAACCATTGTTACGACGGCCGCGAACGGGGATACCACCTCTTTTACCGTGCATTCGGACGACTGCGGCGGGCTGATTTCCGACACGCCTTACCGGTACCGGATAAAGGAGGACGCTTCCTATCAGTTTAAATTCACGTTGACTGCGGTGGACAAAGTCCCGGTATTCACCACCGGCGACAGCAAAGTCGTGCAAACAGTTTCCGTATTCAAACAGGGAAACGCCTATTACGTCAAGGTAAAGGCGGCCGGTAAGGGAAGCACCGGGATTTACGTAACGGTACCGGGACAAACGCCGCTGTGCAAGTGTGTCCTTACCGTTCCTTAACCAGATTGCATCGTCGTTCCAAATAAAACGAGCCCCCTCCTGTGAAAGCAAAATGCCGCCCGGGGTTTTCCGGACGGCATTTTTGCGCCGCAAACGGCGCTTTTAGAAAAGCGGATATGATTTCGTATTTTATTCTTCGTTTTTTATCCGCGAGGCGCGGATGGCGTTCAGCACCGCGAGAATCGCGACGCCGACGTCCCCGAAAACAGCCGCCCACATGGTGGCGATTCCAAAAGCTGCCAGGATCAGAATCAAGAGCTTTACGCCAAGGGCGAAAACGATGTTCTGCCATACGATCCGCCGCGTCTTTTTCGCAATTCGGATGGCGGTGACCAGCTTGGATGGTTCATCCGTCATCAGCACCACGTCGGCGGCTTCGATTGCCGCGTCGGAGCCCAGGCCGCCCATGGCCACGCCGACATCCGCACGGGCCAGAACCGGGGCGTCGTTGATCCCGTCGCCCACGAACACCAGCTTGCCGCCCTTTGCGGCCTGGCTGCACAGCTTTTCCATCTGCTTGACCTTCTGCTGGGGAAGAAGCTCTGTGTAAACCTCGTCAAGTCCAAGCCCGCGAGCCGCTTCTTCGCCGGACTTTTTGCTGTCGCCGGTCAGCATGACCGTCCGGCGGACACCCGCGGCTTTCAGTTCCCGGATGGCCCGCGCGCTGTCCGACTTCACCTCGTCGTTAATCATGATCAGCCCGGCAAACGCGCCGTCAACGGCAAGATATACGGCGGTTCCCGCTGCGCCGGATGCCGGATGCCGGATGTTTTCCGCGTCCATCAGCCTGCTGTTCCCGGCAAGCACGGTTTTTCCGTTTACCTTTACCCGTATGCCTTTTCCCGGGAGTTCCTCGTAATCCGCAAGCTGCAAAGCATCCGGCTCCTTTTGATAGGCTTCCCGGATGGAAACGGCAATCGGGTGGCTGGAATGGAGCTCCGCATGTGCGGCGTAATACAGGATATCACCTTCGCTCCAGCCCTCTTCCGGCTGAATCTGTGTTACCTTGAAGTTCCCTTTTGTGAGTGTGCCAGTCTTATCAAATACAACGGTATCCACATGGTTGAGAGCTTCCAGATAGTTGCTCCCTTTAATCAGCACGCCGTTTTTGGACGCGCCGCCGATTCCGCCAAAAAAGCTGAGCGGAATGGAAATGACCAGCGCGCAGGGGCAGGAAACAACTAAGAAGGTCAGCGCGCGGTTTATCCACTGGGAAAGGGGCGCACCCGGGAGGAAGAGCGGAGGAAGGACCGCCAGCGCAACGGCGGCGAACACCACAGCGGGTGTATAGTACCGCGCAAATTTCGTAATAAAGTTTTCTGCGGGCGCTTTCTGGCTGCTTGCGTTCTGCACCAGGTCGAGTATTTTCGTAACCGTGGATTCCCCGAATTCCTTCGTTGCTTCCACCGTCAGTAGGCCGCTTTTGTTTACGGAGCCGGAGAGAATCTCGCTTCCCGGTTCCACATCGCGCGGAAAGGATTCGCCGGTTAACGCAGCGGTATCTACGGAGGAAACGCCTTCCACGACCTTTCCGTCCAGCGGAACCTTTTCGCCGGGGCGGACCAGAATCCGATCACCGATTGCGACTTCCTCGGGGGAAACCCTCCGCACTTCCCCGCCGGTTTTCAGATTGGCGTAGTCCGGGCGGATATCCATCAGGGCGGAGATGGATTTGCGGGAGCGGTCAACCGCCATATCCTGAAAGAATTCGCCGACCTGATAGAACAGCATAACGGCTACGGCCTCCGCATATTCGCCGATTGCAAACGCACCGACAGCCGCAACTGCCATTAGGAAGTTTTCGTCGAAAACCTGCCCTCTCGCAATGTTTCTTAATGCCTTCAGCACCACCTCGCCGCCGATCAGCACAAAGCTGAGGAGGAACACCGAAAACTCCGCCGTATGCGGGAGCGGGACAGCCATGCCGACGGCGAACAGGACCGCGCCGATCAGCATGCTAATCCTGTGAAGGGTGCGTTTCCCAGCGCCCGTTTCCACGGTTTTGCCGGTGTAGGAAATTTCCACGTCCGGCTCTATTTCCCGAATGATTTGGGAAGCCTGCCGGACAAGGAGCGGGAGTTTCGCCTTTTCCGCCGCTTCTATCGTAAGCTTTTGGGTAGCAAAGTCAAGGCGGGCCGATTCCACGCCGTCCATTCCCTGGATGGCGGTTTCAATTTTTTTGGCGCAGTCGGCGCAGTTCAGCCCGAGCAAATACAGGGCTCGCTTCCCGGGTTCGGGAATGTCGCGCTCCTTCAGCTCGATATCCGAATCATGCCGCTTAGCAATGCTTTCCGCCTGTTCGGCGACCGTTTCCGGCGCGGCATGGTTTGTAAGTTCAATTGTCAATAATTTTGATGCAAAATCAACGTTCGCCTTTGCCACTCCGTCCAGACAGCAAATTTCCTTTTCGATTTTCGCCGCACAATGTCCGCAGCAAAGCCCTTCGAGCTCGTATTGTTTCTTCATAAGCGCCCCCGTCTCCAGTCTTTTTTTACTCTTATAATATGATTAATTGAGCAATTGATCAACTGTTTAAGAAAAATTTTATTCCGTCACATGGGCCAAACCTTGGTCAAAAATGGTTTTTACATGCTCGTCGTCAAGGGAATAGTAAACCACTTTGCCGTCCCTGCGGTTTTTGATCAGCTTGGACTGCTTTAAAACGCGAAGCTGATGAGAAATCGCGGATTTCGTCATGCCGAGAAGCGCGGCGATGTCGCAGACGCACATCTCGGAATGGAATAGTGCACAGAGTATTTTTACCCGGGTTGAATCCCCGAACACCTTGAACAGATCCGCAAGGTCCAGAAGGTTTTCTTCGTCCGGCATATGTCGGCGGACTTCGGCGACAACATCCTCGTGGATAACGGAACAGTCGCATTTATCAATTTCCGGAATATACGAATTCATTGCAGCCTGCCTTCTTTCAATTGCATAGTTGATTATCTGTTCAACTGTATTATACCTCTTTTTTCGAGAATGTCAATCCGTTTTACCGGTATTTCTCAAAATTTTTGCCGGCAAGGGTTGTTTGGGCGTTTTCCCGCTTAATGGAATTTGCGTTTCCGGAAAACGGGAAAGCCGGTGTTCGGCAGTCCCGCTGAACCGGCGGGCGCGCATTTTTAGGCGCAGGGTGTTCCTTTTCCGGATATTTCCGTGTATAATGATACATGTTTTGCGGCTGATCAACCGTTCAGCCCTTTTACCTTATTATAGTTGGAGGAAGTACAGCGATTGGAAGAGAAGAAGCGTTTATCACCATCATCTTATATTTTTATCGGCTCTATGCTTTTCGGATTGTTTTTCGGTGCCGGGAATCTGATTTTCCCCGTACACATGGGGCAGGAAGCGGGAAGCTCCGTTTTTGCGGCGGCGGCAGGATTTTTAACAACCGCCATCGGTCTGCCGTTTTTGGGAATTGTGGCGATCGGCGTATCCGGCAGCAACGGCCTGTTTGACCTTGCGAGCCGCGTACATCCGGCATTCGGCTACGCGATGACCGTTTTGCTCTACCTGACCATCGGCCCGTTCTTCGCCCTGCCGAGAACCGCTACTGTATCCTATGAAATCGGGTTTACCCCGTTCATTCCGGAAAACCGGCAGGCGTTGGGACTTGCCTGCTTTACGGTTCTTTTTTTCGTCGCCGCCCTGTTTTTCGCCCTGCGGCCGAATAAAATCCTGACTTGGGTCGGCAAAATTCTGAACCCGCTGTTCCTTGCCTTTCTTGCGGTTTTAATTGTCGTCAGCTTTGTAAAGCCCATGGGCGACCCCGCGTCGGCGCAGGTGCAGAATGCCTACGCGTCGGCGCCCTTCTTTAAGGGATTTACTGAGGGCTATAACACCATGGACGCGTTGGCTTCCCTTGCGTTCGGCATTATCGTTGTGCAGGCGCTGCGCGGACTTGGCGTAAACAGCCCGAAAAGCATTGCTGTGGGCACCCTTAAATCCGGCTTCGTCAGCGTGCTTTTGATGGGCGTGATCTATGGCTGCCTGGCTTATATCGGCGCGTCCAGCATGGGAAAGCTGGCGCTTTCGGAAAACGGTGGCATTGCCCTAGCGCAGATCGCCCGCTATTATTTCGGAAGCTGGGGCACAGTCCTTCTGGCGGTAATAGTGACGCTCGCCTGCCTGAAAACCGCGGTGGGGCTGATTACTGCCTGCTCGAAAACATTTTTTGAGCTTTTCCCGGGATTTTTGGGGTATAACGCGTATGCCGTTGTATTCACAGTAGTGTCCTGCTTGATCGCCAATATTGGGCTGACGCAGATTATTTCGTACTCTATCCCGGTTCTGATGTTCCTTTATCCTTTGGCAATCGCGCTGATTCTTCTGGCGCTCCTTTCGCCGCTGATCAAGGGCCGCCGGTGCGTCTATCTTCTGACAGTAGCCTTTACGCTGGTTGATGCGGTCGCGGACTTTCTGAACGCATTTCCAAAAGAGGCAGCGTCCCTGCCTGCCGTACAGGGTTTCCTGCGGCTTTTCAAAGATTTCATACCCTTTTTCAATATCGGTATGGGATGGATTTTCCCCATGCTGGCTGGGCTGGCGCTCGGCTTCCTTTTCAGCTTTGCCAGATCGCACAGCAAGGCGGCTTAAACCGCAGCATATAAACCGAAAAAAGGAACCGCGCCGAATTTTCGGCGTGGTTCCTTTTATAGAGGTACTTTTGAATTTCGCATTGTGCAGTAGCATTATATATGGACGAAGAATCCGTGTACAACGTTTTTTGCCTTACAATCGGGCAGCGGCACCGTATCCAATTCGGATCCTTTTGCCCTAGGCTCAATTTTTCCCCGCCCGACTGAAAGCACCTTGTTCACACTCTTGGTGTGTATGAAACAATATCTCCAGCGTTCGCCCGATTTCTTTATTCCCGGAGAATCGCGGCTTTCCTTTTTATCAGTCTTGCGGCGTGCTTCATCACCGGAGTAGCTATATAGAAGGATTTTTATTTTAAATAGAATATTTTTATCGGACTTCCTGTATTACTTTTTCGGCAAACTGGGTGTTTACGATTTTGTCATACGGTACGTTTTGTTTCAGCTCGCCCGCCTGCGACATCACCGTTTGCAGAAGGGCGAATTCCTCTTTCCGCAGAACGGGGTCGGGGCTCCACACGCCGATGTTCTTATAGCGCTTTGCAACCGTTGTCAGCAAGTTCACATCCGCCGCCGGGAAGGATGGCGCAATCGTTTTTGCGATTTCCTCCGGGCTGTGTGAAGCAACCCACAATTGCCCGCGGTACACCGCGCGCGTAAATTTTTCGATTAATACGGGATTTCTTTCGATAAAGCTCTTTTTAGCAAAATAGCCGGTGTAGGAAATTTTTCCGCTTTCCTTGCCGATGGAAGCGACAATGCTGCCCTTGCCCTGCGCTTCCAGCATGGAAGCCGTCGGTTCGAACAGGGTAACGTAGTCCCCTGTGCCGTTCGCGAACGCGGTTGCCATCAGGGCGAATTGGATGCTGTCGTCCAGCTTCACGTCCTTTGCCGGGTCCAGCCCGTTTTTGCGGATGACGTACTGCAGGGTCATGTACGGCACGCCGCCCTTGCGTCCCGGAAGGACGCTTTTGCCGCGGATTTTTTTCCATGTAAAATTCGGATCGGGCTTGCGTGCGACCAGGAACGAACCGTCGCGCTGGGTCAGCAGTGCGAAAATCTGCGTGCTGTCCGCCTTGCCCTCATTGTAAACATAGATGGATGCCTCCGGCCCGGCAAAGCCGATTTCGGCGTTGTTCGAAAGCACCGTAGACATCACCTTGTCGGTTCCCTCCGCGGTGGTAAGCGTCAGGTCGATGCCTTCATCGGCAAAATAGCCCAGATTGATCGCCGCGTACTGCGGCGCGTAAAAGACCGAGTGCGTCACTTCACAGACGCGGACCGTATCCGCCTCTTTCTTACCGTTTTTTTTGCACCCGGCGGTCACCGCCAGCAGCAGGGCGAGGCTCAGCGCGGCGGCGGTAATGGAGAGCAGTTTCTTCATGTTTTTACCCCTTTCTGAAAGGAAGTTTCCCGTTTTAGTGTCCGTACCATTTTAAAACCAGCTTTTGCAGGAGCGCCACTGCCTCGTACATCAGCGCGGCAACGATGGAAAGAATGATGACGCTGGCCATGACGAGATCCAGCTTGAAAACCTGCCCGCCGTACACAATCAGATACCCCAGCCCCGCCTTGGAAACAAGGAATTCCCCCGCGATCACGCCGACCAGCGACAGCCCGATATTGATCTTCAGGGAATTGAACAGGGTGGAAATATTGTAGGGGAAGACGATTTTTGTAAAGATCTGCCGTTTGTTCGCGCCGAACGTGGCGGCCATGCGGATATATTCCCGGTTGGTGCCGCGGAAGCCGTTGAGCATTTCCAGTACGGTGACGATCAGCGAAATGGCGAGCGCCATAAACACAATGGCCCGGGTGCCGGCGCCCACAAGAACGATGATTACAGGGCCGAGCGCGATTTTCGGCAGGCTGTTCAGCACCACCAGATACGGTTCGCTTACCTTGGAGATAAAGCTGCTCCACCACAGGATGACCGCCAGCAGGGTTCCGAACACAACGCCCAGCAGGAATCCCGCCAGCGTTTCGTAAACCGTAATGCCGACATGCATGAACAGGTCGTTCTGCGCCATGGCGAGGAAGGTGTTCCAGATGCGGGAGGGCTGGCTTAAAATAAAGCTGTCGATCAGCCCGAACCGGGCGGAAAGCTCCCAGATGACGTTAAATACGACCAAAATTCCGATCCTGCACAAGTGGATCTGCCATTTCCTGCGTGTCTTCTTTTTCAGGTATTGAATTCGTTCCGGAGAGGCCGGTATTGGTTTCATTGGATGACAGCTCTTTCCATATATGATCGAAGTATGTTCTGAATTTTGGATTGTTTCTGCAATTCAGCGGCGTACGGTTCGGGTCTTCAAAATCAATATCCAGTATTTCTTGAACAACGGCGGGGCGGGCGCTCAGAATCACTATCCGGTCGCCCATGCTGATGCTTTCGGGGATGTCATGGGTTACCATCACCGTTGTGATCTTTTCCTTTTTCAAAATTCGGTAAACGTCTTCGGTAACGGTCAGGCGCGTCTGGTAATCCAGCGCGGAAAAGGCTTCGTCCAGCAGCAGAATGTCGGGGCTAATCGCCAGCGTGCGGATCAGCGCCGCCCTTTGCCGCATTCCGCCCGAAAGCTGGGCGGGGGATTTGTCGCGGAACTCATACAGGCCGTAATTTTTCAAAAGGTTTACCGCCCGCTCTTTGGTTTCCGGCGTAAGCATTTTCCGCACCTCCAGGCCGAACAGCACGTTTTTGTAAATCGTGCGCCAGTCTAGAAGGTTGTCGCGCTGGAGCATGTAACCGATATGCGGCGAAGTTCCCGAGATTTTCTCCCCGTTTACGAACACTTCCCCTGCCGTTGGCTTCATCAGCCCGGCGATAATGGAAAGCAGGGTGGATTTCCCGCAGCCGCTCGGCCCCACGATGCTGACGAATTGCCCCTTTTGAACGGAAAAGCTGATATTTTTCAGCGCGATGGTTTCCCCGTTGTCCGATTGATACGTTTCCATAATATCCCGCACTTCCAGCACGTCCATCGCAGCACCCCCTCGCTTTTTTCGGTTCCATTGTCCGGCGGCAGGCTTTCAGAGAATTCCCTGCAATTATAAAATATGTTCAAAACTGCGTTTTGTGAGGAGATAAAATTTTAAAGCCGCAGATTCGGGCGGCAATCCCCCGTGCCCGGAAATCCCCGAATACCCTTTCGATACACGCTTGCCATGTGGTTTCATCAGTGCTCCCCGCCGGAAACAAAGGGCTAAAGGAAACCCGCGCGCAGGTTCAGCCTGCCGCAGGGAAAATGGAATTGAAACCGGCAATTTAAAAAATAGAAAAGTTTTTGTTGCAAATTCTTTTCTTTATTGTCTTTTTATATTGTCGAATAACAGAAAAAGGCTATACTTATCCGTACGTTTCGCCGCTACGGGCTGCAGCGCATACAGTAGGGAAAAGGCCGGTGGTGCGGATGATTCCGTAGCGCCTGTTTCCGGGCCGGTTATTAATGTTGATGGGAAAGAGGAGTATGCGCAGCTTACGAAAGCAAAGAGCGAGTTTCAGAAGGGCGACGGGGCTGGCGCCCTATGCGATCCAAATTATAGACGGCGGGTTGAACCAGAATAAGCTTCCCATTATCGTAGTAAGGATGGCGGGCGGCTGACCAGAAGGGAGTTCCGGCCCTCGGACAAGGCTTTAGGAATACAGGAAACGGGGTGGGAGTATAAACAATTGTTATTCGGAAATATTTATTACCAGAGTTTTTTTGTTAAGGCAGAAAAGGACAAAAAAGAAAAGAGGGAGTATTCATATGAAATCAGGTACGATTGCGTTAATCCGGGCAAGGGAGATTTTGGATTCCCGGGCCAACCCCACGGTGGAAGCGGAGGTCATACTGGAAAACGGTACGGTCGGTACCGCCGCGGTTCCCTCCGGTGCTTCGACCGGCGCCTTTGAAGCGGTTGAGCTGCGCGACAACGACAAAAACCGCTATATGGGAAAAGGTGTGCAGAATGCCATAGAAAATATCAATACGGAAATCCATCAGTGCCTCAAGGGCATAGATGTTTCCAGACAGGCGGAAATTGACCATCTAATGCAAGAACTGGACGGTACGCCAAACAAGGCAAAGCTGGGCGCAAACGCACTTCTGGCGGTCTCGCTGGCCTGCGCGAAAGCCGCCGCCCGGAACTACGGCCTTCCGCTCTATAAATACGTGGGCGGGTGCGACGCGCGCATCCTTCCCGTTCCGATGATGAATATTCTGAACGGCGGCGTTCATGCCTCCAATAACGTTGATATTCAGGAATTTATGATTATGCCGGTGGGCGCGCCCACCTTTGCGGAGGCGCTGCGCTGGTGCGCTGAGGTATTCCACAGCCTGAAAAATGTCCTCGGCAGACGTGGCTTTTCCACGGCGGTTGGCGACGAGGGCGGTTTTGCCCCGAATCTGAACGATGACGAAGAAGCGCTGAAAGCGATTATGGAAGCGGTTGAAAAGGCCGGATACCGCCCCGGCGAGCAGTTTAAAATCGCGATGGACCCCGCTTCCAGCGAGTGGTACCAGAAGGACGGAACGTATTTGCTGCCGAAGAAAAACAAAAAGATGACTTCGGAGGAACTGATCGCGTATTGGGAGGGGCTGGCTACCCGGTATCCGATTATTTCTTTGGAGGACAGCCTTGCCGAAGAGGACTGGGACGGCTGGAAAACCCTGACCGGGCGGCTGGGCAGCAAAATCCAGTTGGTGGGCGACGACCTGTTTGTTACGAATACCCAGCGGCTGAAAAAGGGAATTATCACCGGGACGGGGAACTCCATCCTGATTAAGCTGAACCAGATCGGCACCCTGACAGAAACGCTGGAAGCCATCCGCACGGCACAGCGGGCTGGCTATACGGCGGTGGTTTCGCACCGTTCCGGCGAAACGGAGGATACCACCATTGCGGACCTGTCTGTCGCCATGAACGCGGGACAGATCAAAACGGGCGCGCCCTCCCGCAGCGAACGGGTGGCCAAATACAACCGTCTGCTCCGGATTGAAAGGGATCTCGGCCGCACAGCGGTCTATCCGCGAATGAAAGCGTTCTATAATCTTAAATAATCATAAAAATATTAAAAGAGAAAACCTGCGAACCGGATACAACCGGCATCTGCGGTTTTTTTCGGGTGAAATCGGTTTTTGGGCCGCGCAAATCCGGTTCCTGCCTTTTGTCTTTTATCCTGCCAAACGCTGCCCGGTTCAGCGGCCCCATTGGTATGCAAAGTGATTTTTGCCCTGCCAGCCAGCGCGAAGCGCGGAATGAAAGAAGAATTTCTTTTCGGAAAAATAGCCGGATCTTTTTTCATTAAAAGCAGAAAACAAATACCTGATTTAACCAATTTTCGGTTTTATTTTGCTTCTTTTTCAAAATTTTGACCTTCAAACTTATTATAATGTGACTGGATATTGTAATAGGCTAAACTTGCAGCAAACATTTTAGAAAGGAAGGAAAAATGCATCGATGTTAAAGAACATGAAACTGAGAAGGAAATTGTTGATTGCTTTTCTTACCGTGACGATAATTTCCAGCATTGGAAGCGTATACAGTATCTTCCAGACGAAGAGGCTCGGCCAGTCGGCACAGATGATGGATCCGTCAAATTTGAAACTAGCGATTATTATCCAGGGTGCTACGTTGTTTGTTTCCTTTATTGTATCCGTGCTGCTTGCCTTGTATTTGTCTAAGGAAATGGGCAAACGGATCAATGAGGTAACGAACGCGGCGAAGAGAATGGCGGATGGGGATTTAAGCGTAACGATTTCCGACCACTCTGAGGATGAAATCGGCCAGCTTGGCACCGCTTTGCAAGAAACCAACGCATATCTGAAGGCGTACATAACGGACTTAAGCGGGAATCTTGAGAAACTGGCGCAGGGGGATCTTCGCATGAAGCGCACCGTTGAATTTAAGGGCGATTTTCTTCCGCTTCAAGATGCGATGGTTCGGATTGTCTATTCGCTAAACGATATGCTTACCCGGCTTCGGGAGGTTGCGGAACAGGTTTCCGGGGGTTCCGACCAGGTGTCCACAAGCGCACAGGCATTGGCGCAGGGGGCTACCGAGCAGGCTAGCTCCATTGAGGAGCTTTCCTCAACAATTACGGAAATATCGGAAAACGTAAAGTTGAATGCGGACCATGCCGTAACCGCGAGCCAAAATGTAGGCAATGTGACGGCGGAACTGGAAAACAGCAACCGGCATATGCAGGAAATGCTGGGGGCCATGAGTAAGATCAGCAGTTCTTCCAACGAAATCAGCAAGATTATCAAAACCATTGAGGACATTGCTTTCCAAACCAATATTCTGGCGTTAAACGCTGCCGTGGAAGCCGCAAGAGCGGGCACGGCCGGGAAAGGCTTCTCTGTTGTGGCGGATGAAGTCAGAAACCTGGCGAGCAAAAGTGCGGACGCGGCAAAGGAGACAACCAGACTTATCCAGCACTCCATTGAAGAGGTGCAAAACGGGATGAAGATTGCCGACAACACCGCGGAAGCGCTGCAAAAAGTTGTGAAGGAAACGGAGGAAGCGGCGGATAAGGTCGAGAAGATCGCACAGATTTCCGAGCAGCAGGCAAGCTCGATTAACCAGATCACCATGAGCATCGACCAGATTTCCAGTGTGGTTCAGACCAATTCGGCAACCTCGGAAGAATGTGCAGCGGCGAGCGAAGAACTTTCCGGTCAGGCAGAAACCATGAAAGAACTGGCCCAAAGGTTCAAATTGAGGAATGAAATAGTATAAAAGAAAACAAGAAGCAGGCCGGATTTTCCGGGCTGCTTCTATTGTATGGTGCAGAGCAAAGCAGATTAAAACCCCGCACGCCTGCCGCCGAACTTGCGCAACTATGGTGTCCAAATCAGGCGCGCAAGAGGAAGATTTCATTGCAATTATGGGCATACGGATTTTAAAGTCGATATCGACAGCTATATTTTCCAGCGTTTTTGATAAGCATTTAGAAATAAAGCAAAAACCGCATTAGGAAGCCAGAAACGGCTATCTAATGCGGTTTTTCAAATTTTTTCTGGCGCGCTCGGAGGGACTCGAAGGTGGTGCGGTTCCAGCCCGCGTTCCGCGAGCCCCCCGGGAGATTCAGAAAAAATACGATAGTGTTTCCCCCAGCTTGCGCCGGAGGGTTCTCGCCCTCCGAGCCCGGGAAGATTCGAAAAAAAGAAACGCACTCCACGAAAAAGTGAAGTGCGTTTTCTTTCTGGCGCGCTCGGAGGGACTCGAACCCGCGACCTCTTGATTCGTAGTCAAGCACTCTATCCAGCTGAGCTACGAGCGCAATTTTCGCTGTCACAATTGACAGCTTAACTATTATATTCGATATGTTCGAAAAAGTCAAGCTTTTTTCTTGGGATCGCGGCTGTTTTACAGAATTTTCTGCATTTTTTGCCTTGGCGTCTGAAAAGTACAAATAAAAACGCGGTTGGCACATCCCGGCTGGAAATCGGGAATATATTTATTTTATTGCATAAAAGGAATTTGTCAACAGCGGGTTGTAAATACAATCATCTCGTTTCCGGCTAAAAGGTTTGGCAGGAAAGATTTTATAATTCCTTTGGAAGTATTTTACGAATGCTTTCCCGGCCAGACTCAGATTTTTCTAAATAAATAATATTATTTTGTATATTTATCCAATAAGAAATTAAAAAATTATTTGGAAAAAACCTTTCTAAAATATGGTAAAATTATATAGAAATTACTGGAAATAGTACAGTATATTATTGACACAACACAAAAATATTATATAATGAGCACAGCACAAAGTGGAATAATTTGTTGGATTTTTTTAATAAAATTTGCAGAAAGAGGTATCGTTATACATTTATGCCAAAAGGGAACATACGGTCCCGTAAAAATGCATTATAGGATTTTTATATCGGTTATGCTCAATGGCAGGATACCGGCGCTGCAGCTTTTTGTCCGGTTGAGATTTATTTCGTAAGCAGGGTCAAACCGCCGCGGTGTACAGGGCGCGGTATGGATTTTGGGTGTGCGTCTTGTTCTAGCTATTCGAATCTGTGCAAGCTTTGTTAACGCCTATGGCGAGTATGTATGTTTTCATTCTCATAGCACATGCAAATACGTACAACTAACCATTTAAGGGACAAAAAGGTTTAAAATCCGCAGAAAAGTTATTTCACGGTGCTTATTTTAATTAAGGAGGACAAACAGGATGAAAAAAATCACAGGAAAAGTTGTTTCGCTTGTGCTTGCGTTAGCGCTTGTCGTTTCCAGCTTTTCAGTCAGCTTCGCTCAAGCGTCCACCAAGACGATGTCCGGAGTGATCACCGACACGAACGAAGATGCGATTTATCTCGTTAACGGCGGTGCGGTAACCACAGCGAACCTCACAGATTTTCTGCTTAGCAGAGGCAGCAATTTTAAATTTGAGACAGTCGATCACCATACTGTTACAGACGAGAAAATCAACGCAATTTCTCATATATCGGGTGATAAGCTTGTTTCATTAAGTGTGAACAGTTCTACGGATGTAGCTACGCTCAAACTGAAGAGTAGCTCCGCTTCCGGTAAGGAAGTTATTTCTGTTCTTTACGAAGGCAGCTATACCGACGAAGACGGCAATGACTATACGGTTAAGGCGAGACGCGACCTGACGGTATATGTTTATGACAAGGATCAGATCGTATACGGCGAGTATGATCCCAATTATGCCACAAAGGATTCCGGCACAGGCTTCGATGATTTCGAAACATTTGCGCAGACCGCCAACAGCACGAAGACCCTTGGTATCTACAGGGTAGTGCCGGCCGCCACTTCTGCTTTAGCTACATACCTTCCGGCAGACTTAACGACGGCAACCTCCGGAATCACGGACAAGAATGCTTACAGCTTCAGCATTACCGGCACGGATGTTCATGTTTCGGTAGTCAACGCAACTTCTACATTCACACAGTTCCCGGTAGCTACGATCGGTAAAAGTTTTGAGATTGACAAGTATACAAAGGACGCTTCCACCGGCAATGTAACTGTTACCGTTAAGAAGCTTGTTGCAAGTGGTTCAACCTACAAAGCTTCTACTGATTCTGACGATAAGTATACTCTGAAAACAAAGATTGAAAAGAAATGCGACGTTGCAACCGTTTTACCGGGCAGTACTGCATTCTCCATCTCCAAGACAGACGGCAAGAGTGTTCTGACAGGCGACGCAACTTCTGCTTCTGCAGTTGTAACAGATTGCGAAGTCGTATTCCCGGCCGGCACCACCAGCGTTTCCGTCAATGAAAACACCAATGTAAAGAAGATTTCCGGCACAGTCGGCACTCTTACAATTGGCGATGCGAACGTTGGCTCCATTGATATTGACAATGGTACCGTAAACGTAACAGACGGTAAAGTCGGCAACATTACAACCGACGGTGCACCCGTTGCCGCAGGCGACGATTCTGTTCTGGTCAGTGGCGGTAAGGTTGGCAACATCGATGTAACGGATGTGGATAATGACACAGACAGCAACGTAACGGTTAACGCCGGTACAGTCGGAACCATCGATGCGGACGGCACCGTAACGGTTGCTGCAACAGATGCGGACACTCCTGTTGTTACAGGCAAGATTACTGCCCCGACGATTTCCCTGTTCTCCGATGAAGCGAAAGTTACGGTTGCTGGCGTTAAGGCAAGTGCCGACGGTACCATCACCTTCCTGGGCAATGATACGAATGTCAGCGCAATTGACTTTGATTACCGCGAAACTACATTGAACCTCGGCGACGAAGACAATGCCTTCACAGGCAAAATCCCGGCTCCGACCAATGCGGAAAACGGCAAAATTGATACAACAAACGAAGACACCAATGCAACCGTCAGCGGCACGGTAAAGATCGATACCATTTCTTTGGATTCCGATACCAATCTTGCTTTTGACGGCGCTGTAACAGCTGAGACAATTGAAGGCGACGGTGCAATGAAGATTGCTGCCGGCAAGCTGTATGTTTCCAGCAGCGCTTCCGGCGTTACCCTGAAGCTTTCCGACAAAACGCTCGTTCCCGGCACAGTAGTATTCAAGGCGGATGCCGACGCGGTTGACGTTGACAGCTTCGATACCTACGGCTTTACTCTTACAAAGAGCGCAGGCTCTGCGGTTGATACCTTTAAGATTGATGCCCTTTCCTTCGCGGGTATCGCAATCAACAAGGATGCCTCCAGCATTGCGAAGGGCTATTCCGAAACATTCACAGCTTCCGCTTATCCGGGCGGCACATCCCTCCCGAGCGGCTGCACAATCCAGTGGACGCTTGACGGCGGCAGCAGCGATGTCTTTACATTAACTTCTTCCGGCAATACCGCAACGGTTAAGGTAAACAGCATTGATTCTACCTTTGCATCCGAGAACAAAACCACATTGACTGCAACCCTTTATGATGAAGATGGGTATGAGCTCGACGATTACGCGCCGGCGAAGTGCGAAATCACAGCGATTGAGGTTCCGGAGGCTGTTTCCGACACAAATGCGGACATGTCCATTTCTAAGGGCGCAAGCTATCAGATGAAAGTCACTTCCGCAACGGTTCCGGTTGTTACAGCCGGCACAGGCGGCGTCGTTTCCATCGCGCTTGTTTCCAAAAATGGCAATGACTACTTCTACAAGTTTACTGCAAATGGCTCCGTAGGTGCTGCTACCGGCATTTACCTCAACGGAAAGAAGATCTTTGTTGCTACTGTAAAAGCGCCTGCTTTCACAAGTGATACAACAATGAACCTGACCGTTAAGGGCGCTTATCAGTTCCAAATTACGTCTGCGGAAGCTCCGACTGTCTGTGTTGGATCCGCTGCCTTTAAGCTGAATCTCGTTTCCAAAAACGGCAACAATTATTTCTACAAGATTACATCCGATAGCGCAAAAGGCACACAGGCTGGAATTTATGTAAACGGCACCAGGATTTTCGTTGCTACTGTTGGTTAAGATGCGTAACCAATAAGCACAGCGGAATGTAAATTACGTTCTTTCCTACTTCTATAAAATAGTTCGTTGTATTTGCGTGGCGGCGACCCGGGCAAAAGCCCGGGTCGTTGTTTTTTTTCATAGGGCATGCCCGCTCCGACCCTGTCCCTTCTATGGAAGGCTGTAGCCCTTTAAAACATAGCAGGCGAAGAGCGGTCACGATAGCTGGTCTTGTTGGCACGCAGAAAAAGGGGAACGGCTGCACGCGAATCCGTATCCATGGGCAGGTTTCTTGTTCTTCCTGTGGATGAGCGGGTTTGCAGGACGGTTTTGAGGGAGCCTGCAAGCTTCACGTGACAGCCGTTCCATCGTTATATACGCAGGGAAGATCGGTTTCTTTGCGATTTTCTGCCGGGATAGAAGAAGTACGCAGCGGAAATTCCCGCTGCGTACTTCCATAAAGGATGGGGATTTGCTGCCTTATAAGGAACGCCCCTTCGCCCTTGGGAGGGTTTGAATTTGCGAAGAAAGGGGGTCAACCGGCAGCCAAAAAGTTATGAGAAGGTCTTGTAGGCAATAGGATCAGTATTTCTCCGCGATGTCGTTTACCGGCAGCGGATTGCCTGCCGCGGGAGTATCGCCGGCGGCGGGTTTCAGCTTGAACTTCGAAACAAGGGATTTCAGCGACTGCGCTTGTCCGTTCAGTTCTTCGCTGGAAGCCGCGCTCTCTTCCGAAGTAGCGGAATTGGTCTGAACAACCGCAGAAATCTGGTCGATTCCCGTAGTTACTTCGCCGATGGAAACAGATTGGTCTCTCGATGCTTTCGAGATTTCGTCAACCAGTTGAACGGACTTGGACGCGCTTTCATAAATTGCGGTCAGAGCCTGTGCGGTTTCATCCGCAATTTTTGTGCCCTTTTGTACGGAATTTACGGTATTCTCAATTAAAACAGTTGTATTTTCTGCGGCCTCTGCACTCTTGCTGGCAAGATTTCTTACCTCGTCTGCGACGACGGCGAAGCCCTTCCCCGCAGAGCCTGCGCGCGCCGCTTCTACCGCAGCGTTCAGCGCGAGAATATTTGTCTGGAAGGCGATATCCTGAATTGTTTTAATAATTTTGCTGATTTCATTGGAAGATCTGCTCATTTCCGCCATGGCTTCCATAAGGCTCTGCATATGCTCGTTTCCGCGCTGCAATTCGGCGGCGGCTTCGCTGGAAATACGGCTTGCGTTGGCTGCGTTGTCCGCAGTTTGCCGAACCTGATTCGAAATTTCGGTGATCGAAGCGGACAGTTGCTGAATGGAACTGGCCTGCTCCGTCGCGCCCTGTGCAAGAGCCTGCGCGGCGCTTGCTACCTGGTCGGAGCCGCTTGCCACCTGCTCTGCGGAGCTGGTGATGCTTTCAAAGGTTTTTACAAGGGTGAATTTGATGTTTTCTAGCGAGGTCTTGATTTTGGAAAATTCGCCAACGTAATCACAGCGAAGTTCGAAAACTAGGTTTCCAACGGCAATTTGATCCAAAACCGCGGATACCTCGTCAATATATTGAATGTATTGCTTCAGCCGGTCGACGGTTCTGGAAATCGCGTCTGCCACCATGCTGGTTTCGTCGGAAGATTGAATATTGACTTCTACGTCCAGATTGCCGTCCGCGATTTCGCTCGCTGCGACGGTGAGCTTTTTAAGCGGCGTAACAATGCTTTTCGAAACCAGCGCGAGAATCGCAACCAACAAAAGAAGGGCGGCGATAAAGATGATGAATACGGAAGTCTGCGCCGCGTCGTAGGAGGATTGGAACTCTTTTTCGGGCAGTCCGGTCGCGATAGTCCAGCCTGTGTCGCCTACGGGCGATACGTACCCGTAATTCGTGCTGTTCATAGCCGTGTATGTAATCGCGCCCGCTGTTTTGTTCTGAATCGCGGTAATGATGTTTTTGGACATTCCGGATTCCGAAACATTCTTATTCATAAGATTCTTGTCCGGATGGTAAATCAATTGGCCTGCACCTGTGGTCAGAATATAGAACCCGGTGTTTCCGAGCTTGTAGCCCTGCACCATGGAATACAAATGGTCGAGGCTGATATTCAGGGCGGCGACGCCGATTAGGTTTTTCGTTCCCTGCTGATACACCGGCGCGACGACGCTCACAATCAAAGTGTTCCCTGCAGCTTCCTGGTAGGGTTCGGTAAGGATTACAGTCGACTTTTTAAGCATTTCCTTGTACCACGACCGCTCCGTAATCTTCCAGTCGGCGGCGGAAACGGCCCCGTCGGAGCGGATAAACTGGCTGGAATCAAGGTCTGCAATCCAGGAAACGACAATATTGTCCGGGTCGGACTTCTGCACATTGTCCAAGCTGCGCTTGATCACGGGAAAGTTTTCCACCGAAGAAAGAGGGTTGCCCGGAGCTGTCTTGAGAAAAGCGTCCTCTAACTGGGCGTTTGCGGCCATCTGTCGGGCAACTTCAATGTATTTTGAGAAATAATTGTTTACCTGGTATGAAGCCGCTTGGGATTGCGCGGTGAGCTGTTTGTTTGTCAGGTCGGTGACCGACTGCTTTACACTATTTAAAACGATGGCACCCGTTATACAAAAAATAATGGCTGCCGGAATAGCGATGAATACCAGCATCTTTCGCAGTAAGCTTTTTTTCTTCATCTTCCAACGTTCCTCTCTTTTTTCGATCCGATCCGATTTGAATCTAGCAATTTCTTGGAATTTCTTGCTTTTTACAGTTATCGTCTGATTTTATAAAAACATTAGTATAGAAAACAGGAAGATGAATTATTTTTAATAAAAAAACAAGAATTGCTTTATGAAATTTGACAAAGCCTTTTTAATTGGGTAGCGAAAAAAGAAAATATTTTTTTGGAATATTTATGTCCGCAAAGTATGGAAATTTTCCCAAAATGTGTTAAAATAATGTCAAAGTAGATCGGAGAAACTGATCTTGGAACAGGAGGATTTCATTATGACTGCAATTGCGCAAAAACGTTTTTCAACAAAAACGCTTACGGTTACCGCCGTAATGGTCGCGCTGACCTTGATTTTGGCGTTCACTCCTATCGGAATGATCCGCCTGCCGCTGGTCAGCATCACCATAGCGCACGTTCCAGCTATTATTGCCGCGCTGGTGCTGGGGCTTTCCGAAGGCTTCGTCGTGGCGCTGACATTCGGCTTTTCCAGCCTTTTTCTGGCAATTAGTGCGCCGGGCTCCATACTGGATCCGTTTTTTGTGAACCCCCTAATATCGGTGCTGCCCAGAGCGCTGATTCCGGTAACAGCGTACTTTACGTATAAGGGGCTGCACAAGGCGTTGAAAAACCTGCGTCAAGGGGAAAACATCGCCATCATCGTCGCGGCGGCGGTCGGGAACCTTACCAACACGTTCGGCGTTTATTTCATGCTGTACATAATTTATGCCCAGCAGATTTTCGAAAAATCAGGACAACCCGCGCTGAGCCTGATTATTACGGCGATTTCAACGACGACGCTTTACAAAACGATCGGCATAATTCTGATTACATTACCGGTTGTGAAGGCTCTTCAGCGCTTTCAGCGTTCTGGCCGGTGACCGGTTTTTCTTTCAGACGCAGGAGGGTGCAGCTTTCCGGTTCCAGAAAAAGCGCGTTGTTTGTGTCGGGCGCCGGGCCGATTAACGGCTCCGCGTACCGCCATTCGTATGGTACGGAGATACTGCGGCCTTCCGTGCCCGCGTTTAGTGCGCAGAGGAGGCTGTCGTTTTCGTCCTTCCGGATATACGCAAGGCAGTGGTCAATGGAAACGAGCGGATGGAAGGAGCCTTCCTTTAAGCAGGAGCAGGCACCGCGGATTGCGCCGAGTTTCCGGTACCATTCGATCAGCTCCGTTTCTTCGTTGCCCCACGGGTAGCACGCGCGGTTGAACGGGTCGCGGTAGCCCTCCATCCCGGCTTCATCGCCGTAATAAATGCAGGGTACGCCGGGCAGGGTGAACTGCATCAAAGAAGCAAGGCGCATCATCCGGAGCCCGCGCTTGCGGCGCTCCTTGGAAAGGTGGGTGGCGCTCTGCCAGCGGCGCCCGTGCCCGCCCAGCGGTTCGCCCGCAAGAACGGTTAGCGCGCGTTCGGTGTCATGGGTGCCGATATGGTTCATCAAAAGCCGGATTACCTGCGGTGGGTAGTTTTCCAGCACCGTCAGAATAATTTCCATCATATCGGCGGGGTTTGCGCCCGTAAGGAAACCGAGGATCGCGTTTCGGAATGGGTAATTCATGACGCTGTCAAGCTGATTGCCCCAGAAATACCGGCGCCTTTTCCCGTACGCCATTTTATTGGAGGCGTCTTCCCAGACTTCGCCCAGAATCAACGCGTTGTTGTCGCGGGTTTTTACCGCGATGCGCAGCCGCTCAATAAACGCGTCGGGAAGCTCATCGGCAACGTCCAGCCGCCAGCCGGTCGCGCCCAAATTAAGCCATTTTTTAACAATGCCGTCGCGACCGTTGATGTACTCATTGTACTGCGGGTTCAGTTCGTTCACGCTCGGCAACGTGACGAAATTCCACCAGCATTCGTACTGGTCGGGCCAACTGTGGAAGGTGTACCACGGAAAATAGGGCGAATTTTTGGAATTGTACGCGCCTTTTTCCGCGTAGCGGTTATGCCGGTTAAAATAAACGCTGTCGCTTCCGGTGTGATTGAAAACGCCGTCCAGAATCACGCGGATTCCCATTCGGCGCGCAGCGGTGCAAAGGCGCGAAAAATCTTTCTCGTCCCCCAAAAGCGGGTCGATTTTGGAGTAGTCTGCGGTATCGTAACGGTGGTTGGAATGCGATTCAAAAATCGGATTCAGGTAGATGCAGGTTACACCGAGGGATTTCAGGTAGCCGAGCTTTTCCTCAATCCCGCAAAGGTCGCCGCCGAAATAATCGCTGTTTGTGATTTTTCCGTCTTCGTCCGGCTCCCAGTCGGGCGTTTCGTTCCAGTTTTCGTGCAGTTTGCGGTCGGCGGGCACGCCGGTTTTCGGTTTGTCCGAACGGGCGAAGCGGTCAGGGAAAATCTGGTACATAATGCCGCCGGCAAGCCAGTCGGGGGTCTTGAAGTTCCGGTCGTAAACGGAAAGCTGCCACACGCGGGCGGACTCTTGAAGAATCCCTTCGCCGCCGAAGCCGCGCGTCATTTTCAGCGTTCCGCGCCAGGTGTCCACGCTGAACCAATAGAAATACAGCCCAGGCTCACTAGGGCAGAAATGGCATTCCCACCATTCGTAATTGTCGCCGTTCATTCCGCACCAGAACATGCCGAGGACCTGTTCCCCGCCGGTCTGGTCGTTCCGCACAATCAGGCGCGCAGCGCTGCAATGCAGGTCGCGGGGCATAGTGATTTTAAAATGAACAGGAATCCCGTTTTGAACCGCCCCGGTGGGGCAGCGGTATACCGGATTACGGGAATTAAACATGAAAATTCCTCCAAGCGAATCAAAAGGGCGGGCCAAAACCCGCCCTTTTTAGAATACCCATTTTTTGAGAATGTCATACCGGCCGTCTGCGGAACAGGTTTACTTCCGAGCAGAGGAGTGTTTTGCGGCCCCTTTCTCCGGTACGGGCTCGGCGTTCCAGATTTGGCTGGCGTATTCCCGTATTGCGCGGTCGGCGGCGAAGCGCCCCGCGTTTGCAGTATTGATCAGGCACATGCGGCTCCAGGTGCACCGGTCACCGTAAAGGGTTTCCGCTTTTTTCTGCGCCCGCGCGTAGGAATCAAAGTCGGCGAGTACCATGTAGGGGTCGATGTTCAGAAGCGAATCGGCGATATCGCTGAAGGATACGCCCGAAAAGCCCCCGTTGAGCGCGTCTACCGCTTTCCGGATAACCGGATTGCTGTTAAAGAACGTGCGGGGATTGTAATTGCGCTTTAATGCCTCTACCTCCGGAGTAGTCATGCCGAACAGGATGATGTTGTCGTCCCCGACGGAGTCATGGATTTCCACATTCGCGCCGTCGAGCGTGCCGATGGTTACCGCACCGTTAATCATGAATTTCATATTGCTTGTTCCGGAGGCCTCGGTTCCCGCAAGGGAAATCTGTTCGCTCAGGTCGGCGGCGGGAATCATCAACTCGGCGAGGGATACGCGGTAATCCTCTAGAAAGATTACCTTCATTTTCTTGTTGACCAGCGGGTCGTTGTTAATGGTATTGCCAAGGTTGACAATGAAGCGGATCATCTGCTTTGCGAAGTAGTAGCCCGGTGCTGCCTTTGCGCCGAAAATATAGGTGTGCGGGGTGAAATCCTCGCCCGGGTTCTCCCGCAGGCGCTGGTAAACGGAAAGGATGTGCAGTGCGTTAAGGTGCTGGCGCTTGTATTCGTGCATGCGCTTGACCTGCATATCGAAAATCGAATCCGGGTCCAGCGAAAGATTCAGTTCCTTTTTTACATAATTGGAAAGGCGGACCTTGTTTCCGCGCTTGATCTCCGCCATCTTTTTCAAAACAGCGGCGTCGTCCTGGAATTTTTTCAGCTTTTCAAGCTCCTGCGCGTTGTGGATATAGCCGTCCCCGATCAGGTCGGTAATCAGCGCCGCGAGCGACGGGTTCGCCTGATTCAGCCAGCGGCGGTGCGCAATGCCGTTTGTCACATTGGTGAACTTTTCCGGAAGCTCGGTGTAAAAATCGTGGAAAACCCGGTCTTTTAAGATGTCGCTGTGAAGCTGGGAAACGCCGTTCACGCTGTGACAGCTTGCCACGGCGAGGTTCGCCATTTTCACATAGCCGTCGTTCAGCGGCGCCATGCGGCCCACCTTGTAGCCGTCCACGCCGCGCTCGTGCATCTGGGCGCAGAAGCGGCGGTTGATTTCCTCAATGATCTGGTAAATACGGGGCAGGCGCGATTTGAACAGCTCGACGTTCCAGCATTCGAGCGCTTCGTTCATCACCGTATGGTTGGTGTAGGCGATTGTCCGGGTTACAATATCCCAGGCCGCGTCCCAGCCGTAGCCGCATTCGTCCAGCATAATGCGCATCATTTCTGGAATGGCCAGTACGGGGTGCGTGTCATTCAGATGGATGGCGACTAAATCCGGCAGGTTGTCAAGCGTGCTGTACCGGAACAGGTGGCGGCGGATGATGTCCTGTATGGTTGCGGAAACCAGGAAATACTGCTGGGAAAGCCGCAGGCTCTTGCCTTCCAAATGGTTATCCTCAGGGTAGAGAACCTTCGTGATGACTTCCGCCATGGCGTTCTGTTCCATGGCGCGCAGATAATTGCCGGAGTTGAACAGCTTCATGTCAAATTCGGGGGAGCATGCCGCCCAGACGCGCAGGCGGCTGATGCCGCGCCCGTCCATGCCAGACACATACATGTCGTACGGCACGGCAAGAACCTTTGTGTAATCCTTGTGGTTAACCACATGGTACTGGTTGTACCAGTATTCCTCAATATGTCCGTTGAAGTGGACTTCCACGCTCTTTTCCGGAACGGCCTGCATCCAGATTTTCCCGCCGGGTAGCCAGAAATCCGGCAGCTCGGTCTGCCACCCGTCCACCAGCTTTTGGCGGAAGATGCCGTATTCATAGCGGAGCGAATAGCCTGTCGCGGGGTAGCCCTGCGTGGCAAGGCCGTCCAGGAAGCAGGCGGCAAGCCTGCCAAGGCCACCGTTGCCAAGGCCCGCGTCCGGCTCCTGGTCGTAAAGCGCGTCAAGCTTCAGTCCCATTTCACTCAGAGCGGTGCGGTAGTCTTCCTCAATGCCGAGGTTGTAAAGATTGTTCCGCAGGGAACGGCCAAGGAGAAATTCCATGCAGAGGTAATAGATCTGTTTGGCGTGGCTTTTTTCGGCTTGTGCCATAAACTCGCTGCGTCCCCTTGCCATCAGGTCACGGACGGTCAGCGCAACGGCTTTGTAGCATTGTTCGTCTGTCGCATTTTCAAGGCTTACGCCGAAAACACGGTCCAATGTGGTTTCGATTGTTTCTTTAATCTTGCCGATCGGCTGCTTGTAGTTCATAAACCGTCCTCCAAAGGCGGGATAGCACCGTGTATTACGATGCCCCGAATATCAATATATTATCTTGAATATTATCTTGACCTGTTTTCATTCGGAAAATGCAATTCATCAAGTTGTGTATATTATATACCAATAATCCTTTATTTTCAAGAATAATAGGCGGTTGTCACCCTTTTCTTTAAAAACGGCCGTTTTTAAAGGCTGAGCGCAGTTTTCGGGATTTTAAGATAAAAAAGGATTCCACTTTTTATTACCATGTATTTTTTTCAATAATTTGTGCACTATACACAAAACTGAACTTTTTTATAAATAGCAGAAGGAGTTTTGCCGTCAAAACAAACAGTTTACAGAATTCGCCAAAAAACGCTCTTAAAAACAGAGTGTAAAAAATCCGTAAAGACCTTTCATCTTATTATAAAATAGATTATAATGAAAAGAAACAGTTTGATACAACCGAAGACGATCAGGCTACTCCGGCCGGCAGGCGGGGAAGGTCAAAAATATTTTGAATTTAATGAAAGGGGAATGGCCTCATGAGTAGAAATAGAGTTCGGCTCAATATCTGTGGATGCGAATGCGTAATCGGGTCGGATGACAGCGAAAGTTACGTCCGTTCACTCGGCGAACAGGTGGAAAAAGCCATAGAGGATATCACCGGAAAAAACGAACGAGTTTCCATTACGATGGCCGCCATTATTACGGCGCTGCGTTTCTGTGACGAAGCGCAGAAGGCTGCCGGCGGAGCCGACAACCTCCGCTCGCAGATCAAGGATTATCTGGAAGATGCCTCCCACGCCAGAATGGAAGCCGAGGAGGCAAAGCGAGAGGTGGAGCGCCTGAAACAAGAAATCCAGACCCTTCGCGGGCGGTTGGCGGAAAACAAAGGGCATGAAAAGGACAAGCCCCATGAGGAGCTGCGCGTACAAAAGCCAATTGCTGTGGGTGCGCCGGTGCAAAAGCCGCAGGCCGGGAGCTATTCCCGCGTTCAGGAAGGGACAACCGCTGAGCAGGAAGATTTTATAAACTTCTTTGAAAAGAAAAATGATGAATTGTAATGCGATAGAGGTGCTGGCCCCCGCCGGCTCGCCGGAAAGCCTTCTTGCCGCGGTGCGCGCGGGGGCGGACGCGGTGTATCTGGGCGGCAGCGCATTCAGCGCGCGGGCTAACGCCAAAAATTTTGACGATGACCAGCTGAAGGAAGCTGTTTCTTACTGCCATGTCCGCGGGGTGAAGGTTTACCTAGCGGTAAATACGGTGCTTTTGCAGGAGGAACTGAAAAAGGCGCTGGAATTGGTTTCCTATGCCTGTACTTTGCCGGTTGATGCCGTGCTTGTGCAGGACACGGGCCTTCTTTTGCTGCTCCAAGCCTGCGCGCCGCAGCTTCGCCTGCATGCTTCCACGCAGATGAGCGTCCATACGCCGCTGGGCGCGCGGGCGCTGTACAATGCGGGAATTCGGCGGGTTGTGCTCGCGCGCGAGCTTTCTCTTGCGGAAATCGCCGAAATCCATGCGGCGGTTCCGGTGGAGCTGGAAACCTTTGTCCACGGCGCTTTGTGCATGTCGGTCAGCGGGCAGTGCTATTTCAGCTCCGTGCTGGGTTCCCGCAGCGGCAACCGCGGCCTTTGCGCCCAGCCCTGCCGCCTGCCGTTTTCCGTTGAAGGCGGGACGGGGCATGATTTGAGTTTAAAGGACTTATCTATGATATGCCGGATCGGCGAACTCGCTGACGCGGGGATTGTCAGCGCGAAAATCGAAGGGCGGATGAAGCGCCCAGAATACGTTGCCGCGGCAACGCGCGCCTGCCGCCTTGCGGCGGACGGACAGCCGGTCCCGGAAGAGCTTTTGAAGAATCTGGGAGCAGTTTTTTCGCGCTCCGGCTTTACCACCGGCTACATCGACGCGCATCGGGGCCGGGATATGTTCGGCATCCGTTCGCGGGAGGATGTGACCGGCGCGACGAATGCCGTTTTTTCGGAACTGCGCAGCCTTTATAAAGACGAATATCAGCGGATACCCGTTGTGTTTTCGCTCACGGTTCAACAGGGCGAACCCGTTTCCCTTACCGCTTCGGACAGGGAAAACCATACGGTTTCCGTTTCGCTGGAGGAAACGCCCCAGCCGGCGATCCACCGCGCAATTGACGCGGAGCGCTGTGCGGAACAGCTGAAAAAGACGGGCGGTACGCCGTTTTACGCCGAGCGGATTGATTGTACGGTTGGGGAGGGGCTTTCCGTCCCAGTTTCCGCGCTGAACCGCCTTCGCCGGGAAGCGCTGGCAAAGCTGGAACAGGCGCGCGCCGCGCGGGAAGCGGTTCCGTTTCAGATGTGCGAAATCCCGAAGCCGGGTACGTATTCGGCGGGCGAAAGGAAGCTCCGTGCGCGTTTTGCAAATGCGCAGCTTCCGGCACTTGCAAAAAATTGTGAAATAGTATATATTCCCTATGATACGGATTTAAAAAAGATAAAAGAGTGCAGGGAAAACGGGTTCCCCATTGCCCTTGAAATCCCGCGTGGCATGTTCGGAATGGAAAGCGCCCTGCGCGCTCGGCTTGCCGCCGCGAAAGAAGCCGGAATCACCGACGTCTGGGCCGGGAACCTCGGTGCGGCGGAGCTCGGGAAGGAACTTGGGCTTACGGTGCACGGCGGGTTTTCCCTCAACATTACGAATACGGCCGCCATCGAATGGTACCGCCAATACGGCCTGTCCGACGCGGAGCTTTCGTTTGAGCTGACGCTTGGGCAGGCTGCGGAAATCGGCGGGGAATTGCCGCGCGGGCTCCTTCTTTACGGAAGGCTGCCGCTGATGCTTACGCGGAACTGTCCCGCGGCGAACGCGGGCGGATGCCAAAGTTGCAAAACCGCGCCGTTTTTAACTGACCGGAAGGGAATCCGCTTCCCTGTCCAGTGCGGCGGGGCGTGCAGCGAGGTTCTGAATTCGGTGCCGCTCGACATGGCGGACCGCCTCCACGAGATTTGCAATCAGGATTTCGGCGTACTGCGCTTCACGATGGAAACCAAGGAGGAAGCGGAAGAAATTATCGGCCGGTACCTGACAGGCGAGCCGACGCAAGGCGAGTACACGCGCGGGCTGTATTACCGGGGGATTGAGTAGGGCGCACCCTTTGCGTTTCTCGGCTTGACTTTTACGGAAAGAGGCAGTTCTTTCCTGATACATAAACTGGGGTGGCTTATGGAAACATTAAAAGTAAAAAAAATGCGTGAAAACGCCGTGTTGCCGACGCGGGCAAGCGAAGGGGCGGCCGGGTTGGATCTGTACGCCTGTCTGGACGAACCCGTTACGATTGAACCGCGCGGGCTTTACAAAATCCCGACCGGGATCGCGATAGAACTGCCGGGCAAAAATACCGTTGGGCTGATTTTTGCCCGCAGCGGGCTAGGCGTAAAGCACGGCATTACGCTCCCAAACGCGGTCGGAGTAATCGACAGCGATTACCGCGGCGAGCTTCAAGTGGGGATCACCAATTGCAGCGACAAGCCCTATACGATTCAGCCGGGCGAACGCTGCGCGCAGCTTGTCGTTATGCCGGTGCTCCTTCCGGTTTTGGAGGAAACCGACGAACTGGGTGAAACGGCGCGCGGAGCCGGCGGTTTTGGGTCGACCGGAAAACGGGAGATTCAAAAATGAAAAAGGATGGAATCCGAACGCTTTTGTTGATTATTCTGCTTGTATTGGCCGTGGTTTTGGGGCAGATTATTGGTACGTCCTGCGCCGGGATAAAAAACGTTTCCTGGCTGGGCGCTACCGCAAAATTCGGGCTTTCGCCCGTTGAACTGGATTTATCCGTCGTAAAATTTACGCTTGGAATGCTTGTCAGTATCAATGTTGCGCAGGCAATTCTTTTGCTTGCCGCAATACTGGCTTATATAAAAATTAAAGTGAAGGAGTAGGAAGAATACATGTTGCTGTTAGCGTCTTCATCGCCGCGCCGCAGCGAGCTTTTGAAAATGGCAGGATATGATTTTAATGTCGTCCCCGCGGATGTGAATGAGGGGTATCTCCGGGGGACGCCTCCGATACAGATCGTTGAGCTTCTTGCTGCCCGCAAAGCGGAGGCAGTAGCAAAACGCTATCCGCAGGACATTGTCCTTGGCGCCGACACGATTGTCGTTCTGAAGGGGCGAGTGCTTGGCAAACCGAAGAACGAGGAAGAAGCGAAAGCAATGCTCAAGCTGCTTGCCGGCAATGTGCATCAGGTTTACACCGGGTACTGCATTATCAACAACAAGAAATATTTGCGCGGCCACGAAAGCACGTCCGTTGAATTTTATCCGTTAAAGGAAAGCGAAATCGATTCCTATGTTGCGTCGGGTGAAG
Organism: Caproiciproducens galactitolivorans; assembly: GCF_029266045.1. Classification (NCBI taxonomy): domain Bacteria; kingdom Bacillati; phylum Bacillota; class Clostridia; order Eubacteriales; family Acutalibacteraceae; genus Caproiciproducens; species Caproiciproducens galactitolivorans. The sequence continues at coordinate 55,068 of NZ_JAJUFJ010000006.1, forward strand.
CAATGGACAAAGCCGGTGCATACGCGATTCAAGGCCGGGGCGCGCTGTTTATCAAGCGCATCGACGGGGACTATTACAATGTAATGGGGCTTCCGATTGGCAAAATTAATCGGATTCTGGCTGGTATAAAATCATCCGGGGACGGAAAATAAAGAAATATTGCCTATTCACAAATTTAACAGTTGAGAAATGTATTTATAAAGGTTATAATAAGAACGATTGAATTTTGCCAAGGTCTTGAAAGGGGAATATAAACGTATGTTTTCAAAGGATATAGGGATCGATTTAGGTACCGCGAACACGCTGGTTTTTATGAAAGGGAAGGGCATCGTCATGCGCGAGCCTTCCGTTGTCGCCGTTGACGTTCGCACCGATACCGTACTGGCTGTCGGTACGCAGGCGAAGGAAATGATTGGCCGTACCCCCGGCTCCATTGTCGCGGTCCGTCCCATGAAGGATGGCGTAATCGCCGACTTCGACATTACTGCCACTATGCTCAAGCATTTTATTCGCAAAGCGGTGAAATCCAACGCGTTTTCCCGCCCGCATATTATTATCTGCATCCCGTCCGGTGTAACCGAGGTGGAACGCCGTGCGGTGGAGGACGCCGCCCGTCAGGCCGGGGCCAGCAATGTGGAGCTGATTGAGGAACCCATGGCCGCGGCCATCGGCGCGGGCCTGCCCGTTAGTGAGCCGACCGGAAGCATGGTCGTCGATATCGGCGGCGGAACTGCGGAAGTTGCTGTGATTTCGCTGGGCGACATTGTTACCTCCGTTTCCGTGCGTGTTGCGGGTGATAAATTTGACGAATCCATTATTTCCTATGTGAAAAAGAAATATAACCTTCTGATCGGTGAACGTACCGCAGAGGAAATCAAGATTAAAATCGGTTCCGCTTTCCCCACCGAAGACAATGAAAACGCGTCCGTTGAAATTAAGGGCCGCAACCTGGTAGACGGGCTGCCGAAGAATGTGACCATCTCCGCCGGAGAAGTGCGCGAAGCACTAGGCGACGCGCTCGCGCTGATTATTGACGCGATTAAATCCACGCTGGAAAAGACGCCTCCGGAGCTTTCCGCGGATATCATCGACCATGGCATCATGCTTACCGGCGGCGGTGCGCTGCTCCGCGGCTTGGATAAACTTGTGGAACAGGAAACCGGAATGCCCGTCCATATTGCCGAAAGCCCGCTGGATTGTGTTGTGGACGGAACAGGCAAGCTCCTTGAAGTGAATATGCCGGCCTCCTATTACAAAAACAACAAAAAATAAATTCGGAAAGAATACAGCGGAGGGTTACCACTCTCCGCTTTTTGCACTTCATAAACGGGCGCTCTTCCGTTTTCCCCGCTTCGGCGGGCTGTGCCGCTTAGAAAGGAGGCGCTGCTTTGAAAGATTATTTCCATACTAAAAGCTTTAAAATTTTGATAGCCGTTATCTTTTTTCTGTTCGGCCTGATGCTTTTTACGGCGAGCAACGACAGCTCCTTCACGGCGAACCTGATCAGCCTTGTGTCGACGCCGATGCAGAAGGTCAGCACCGTTATAACAAACAACGCGGCGGTTGCCGCGCAGTCCGTCACCCGTTCCAACGACGAGCTGATGGCGGAAAACGCTGCGCTGAAAAAGCAGGTCGCCGAGCTGAATCAGAAACTTATTAAGTATTATACGTATCAGCAGGAAAACGCGCAGCTCCGGAAATTTTTGGAGCTGAAAAATGAGAATCAGGACTTCAAGCCGGTTTCCGCTGCGGTCATCGGCCGCGACCCGAATGATCTGTTTTATAATTTCCAGATCGACAAGGGCACCTCTTCTGGCATATCCGTAAACGACCCGGTTATTACTGAAAGCGGCGTGGTGGGCTGGATTTCTAGTGCGAACGCCAGTTACAGCCGCGTGACCACGATCCTTTCCGCCGACACAAAGATCAGCGCTATCGACAAGGTGAACCGCGATTCCGGCGTGATCAGCAGCAACATTAAGCTAGCGGACAGCGGCCTATTAAAGCTGAGCTATCTTGCCGCCGGAACGACCGTGAAGGCGGGGGATATTGTTGTTACCAGCGGGCTGGGCGGCGTTTACCCGCGCAACCTTGCCATCGGAACGGTTACGGCAGTAAAAAACGATCCGTATGACGTGTCGCTTTACGCGGAGGTAAAGCCCTTTGTCGACGTGAAAAGCGTGCGTGACGTAATGGTCATCACTTCTTTTGAAGGACAGGGGCAGGCGCTTCCCGCATCCGCTTCTTCTTCCGTCTCCTCTACTGCCTCCGGAGGAAAGTAAATGCAGAAAATGAAGGTTATCCGCTACTTTGCCTATACAATTGAATTGCTGGTGCTGTTTATCGTACAGGAAACGCCCGGCTTGCTCCCGAACCTGTTCGGTGCAAGGCCCGTTCTGCTGATCCCTGCGGTCCTTTCCATCAGCTTGTTTGAAAATGAGGCCGCGGGCATGAGCTTCGGCCTGCTGGCCGGTCTGCTGATCGATTTCGGCGGGGGTGGCGTGCTGGGTTTCCATGCGCTTTTGCTTTGTGCAGCCTGCTATGCGATCGGGCTTTTCGCGGCCGATCTGATCCAGACCAATTTCCTGACCGCGATGCTTACCGCGGTTATTGTAACAGGGGCGCTGGTTGTTTTGCATTGGGTGTTTTTCTACCTGCTGTTTAATTATGAGTATGCCGGGTATGCGTTTACGGCCCATTACATCCCGCGTTTTTGCTACACCATTGCTATTATGCCGGTTACTTATTTCTTCAACCGGGCGCTTGCCATACAGATTCGCGAGAAGGAAGAATGATTCGTACACAGAAAAGGGGGGTTCTCCATGGGAAAATTGAAGGAAAGCTCGCGCGCCATTTTCTGTGGGGCTCTGTTTCTCGCCGTGATGGCTGTTTATACGTTCCGCCTTGTTGACTGGCAGCTTATTAAAGGCGCTTCTTTTTTGGAAACGGCAAACCGTTCCAGTTCTTCTACTGTTGTTATGGACGCGGCCCGCGGCGAAATTGTTGATGTAAACGGCGTTGGCCTCGCTGTAAACAAGACGGGGTATGCCATTGTTTTTGATCGGGCGTACATGCCCGCCGATACACAGAACAAGACCATTTACCAGCTTATTCATCTTTTATCCAAGCGCGGGGAGAAATGGACGGATATTCTGCCCATCCGGCTCAACGCGAAGGGAAAGTATGAATTTATTGAGGGCGAGGAAAAAGAAATCGCCACTATGAAATCCAAGGATTTCCTAAATATGAACCCGTACGCCACCGCTGACGAATGCATGGCGGAAATGATAAAAAAGTATGAGGTTTCCGGGTATTCCGCGCAGGACACGCGAAACATTGTTTCGGTCCGCTACAATATGACGAAGTGCGGCTTCAGCCTTTCTGCCCCCTATACCTTCGCGCCCGACGTCAGCCGCGATACGGTTGGGATTATCAGCGAGAATTCCGCCATGCTTCCCGGCGTGACGGCAAAGGTCACGACGGTGCGGCAGTACCCGGACGGAACCATTGCACCGCATATTATCGGAACCATCGGCGCGATTTCGCAGGAGGAATACGATAAGCTCAAGAGCAAAGGCTATGCGTTCAACGACCGGCTCGGAAAGAGCGGCATTGAACAGGCGTATGAAGACATGCTTCGCGGAAAATCCGGGGAGAAGCTGGTGGAAACCACCGGCTCCGGTTCGCTGGCTTCGGAAACCGTAAAAACCGCGCCGGTTTCGGGCAATTCCGTATTTTTAACTATTGACAGCCGGATTCAAAAGGTGCTGAACGCCTCGCTGGCAAAAAATGTGGAGGCTGCGCGCGCGAACGGCTTGCGGCTTTGCGCACAGCGTTACAAGGGATCGTCCAAGGGGCACGGCGAGGACTGTGTCGCGGGCGGCGCGGTGGTGCTGCGGGTAAAGGACTTTTCTGTGCTTGCCGCTTCCACCTACCCTTCCTATGATTTAACAGAATACTTAAATGATACGAATTATTATACATCCCTGATTCAAAACAAAGCAAAGCCGCTGATTAACCGCGCCTTTAACGGCGTGTTTACCCCGGGTTCCGTAGTAAAGCCCTATGTTGCGATGGCGGCTTTGCAGGAAGGTGCGATTACCACGTCCACCCGGCTGGAAGGAAACAGCGTTTACAGACGCTTTGCAGACACCGGGCTGATTCTGAAAAGTATCGGCAACTACGGGATGATCACCGTGGATTACGCGATTGAAAAGTCCAGCAACTCCTTCTTTTACGAGACGGGGTACCGGCTGGGAATTACGAATATGAACATGTATGCGAAGCATTTCGGCCTGGGCGTGAAAACCGGAATTGAGTTGAGCGAAAACGCCGGTATCTTGGCCGGTCGCGAGGAACGTGCCGCTTCCGGCGGTTCCTGGTGGGATGCCGATACCGTTGAAGCCGCAGTGGGACAGAGCGACAACCAGTTTACCCCGCTTCAGCTCGCAACCTATACCGCGACCATCGCGAATAACGGGACCAGGCTGAGATCCCATATTGTCAGCAAAGTAACCGATTATACGAGGAAAAACGTCATTTCGCAGACCCAGCCGCAGGAAGTGGACAACGTGGGCGTTTCCCAGACATACATTTCTTACGTACAGCGTGCCATGCGGAAGGTTGCGACTTCCGGTACGGCCAGTAGCATGTTTAAGAATTACGGCATCCCGATCGCCGCGAAAACCGGTACGGCGGTGCAGACCCCCCACTCGGACAATGTTGTGTTTGTGGCTTATGCGCCGTTTGACAATCCGGAAATCGCCGTAGCGGTTGTTTTGGAGCACGGCGCGACCAGCCTGTACTCGAATTCCGTTGCGAAGGATGTTTTGGACGCTTATTTCTACGGAAAGACGGTGGACGAGAAAGGAAATATCGTAATGCCTTCCGCCTCTTCGGCGGCGTCGGGCGCATCTTCCGGTTCCACCTCTTCCCATTAATATTGGTAAAAAATGAATTTGTTGAAATATTACAAGAAAAACGTTTTGACTACCAAGAAAATTTGTGGTAGTATGAGAATGAGGTCATGAAATGGGAGCTATTACCGTAATTACATCAGGAAAAGGCGGCGTGGGAAAATCCACGATCACATCCGGCCTGGGTCTTGCCCTGTCGCAAAGGGGCAAGCGCGTCCTGCTGATCGACGGGGACGCGGGCCTTGGCTGCCTTGACCATATGCTTGGAATTGAAGAGAATAAAGTTTTCGATATTGCGGATGTGGTTTCCGGCCGTGTGGAGCCGATGAAGGCAATTTACCCCTGCCCTTTTGCCGAAGGGCTGTTTGTAATACCTGCTCCCGCAACGGAGGAGGATTTGATCAGCCCCGACATTATGAAACAGCTGGTTTCCGTGCTTAGCCGGTATTACGACCATGTGCTGATCGACTGCCCCGCGGGGATTGGTGGGGGGTTCCAAAGCGCGGCCGCGGCGGCGCCGCGCGCGCTGGTTGTTTCCACCCCCGACCCGGTTTGCCTGAACGGCGCAAGAAAAACCCGTATGCTTCTGGAGCAGGGCGGGGTACGGCAGCAACGGCTGATTATCAACCGGTTCAGCACCCGCAATTTCCGCACGCAGAATTTTTATCCCGATTTGGATTCTGTTATTGACGCCGCCGGAATCCGGCTGATTGCCGTTGTTCCGGAGGATCCGCTTTTGGCGGCGGCTGCCGCGAACAGCGCGCCGGTCTCGCCGAAATCGATCGGCGCGATGGCATTGGGCCGGCTTGCCGCAAGGCTGGAGGGCGAACATGTTCCCCTTGCCTCGCTGCAAAAATTTTAAAGCTTATTCCTTATAATAGGGGGAAGAATGGTATGAATATCGCATTAATTGCCCATGACGCTAAAAAGGAACTGATGGTTCAGTTCTGTATCGCATATTGCGGCGTTTTAAGCCGGCATTACCTGTGCGCCACAGGAACCACGGGGAAGATGGTGTCGGAAGCAACCGGGCTGGAAATCCAGCGCTTTTTAGGCGGTTCCCAGGGCGGCGACCAACAGATTGCCGCGCGGATTGCCTGTAACGAGGTGGACCTGCTTCTGTTTTTCCGTGATCCGCTGAACCCCAAGCCGCATGAACCGAACGATATGAACCTTTTGCGGCTGTGTGATATGCACAATATTCCGGTCGCCACGAATATCGCAACCGCTGAGGTGCTGATTCACGGCCTGGAGCGCGGCGATTTGGATTGGCGCAATATTTTGAACCCCAAAGCATAAAGAATAAGGGCGATGAACGGAAGGAGTACCTGAAAGCCCAGCCCAGGGAGGGCGCGTCGTGACTGTAAGCGCGCCTGCATCGGCGCTTTCAGCGAAGACATCCGGGAGCCGACGTTCCCCGCGTTATCGGGGATTTTTGAGGAGGGCTTCGGCCCTTGAAGAAGGGTGGCACCGCGAGGATTTCCCTCGTCCCTTTGGGGACGGGGGTTTTTATATTCTATTTTCTTTCAAGGAGAAACGCTATGGAACTGATTAAAGCACAAAAGGGAACACAGGATCTGCTGCCGATTCAGACCGGCAAGTGGCAGGTTGTTGAGGACGTGATGCGCAGCGAGGCGAAAATCCATGGCTTCGGGGAAATCCGCACCCCGGTTTTCGAGGATACGCGCCTCTTTCAGCGTTCGGTAGGCGAAACGACCGATGTGGTCCAAAAGGAAATGTACACCTTTAACGACAAAGGCGGCCGCTCCATTACCCTTCGTCCGGAAGGGACCGCCGGTGTGGTGCGCGCGCTTTTGGAGCACGGCCTTTACAACGAGGGTCTTCCGCAGAAGCTGTATTATTTCACTTCCTGCTACCGCTATGAAAACACACAGGCGGGGCGCCTGCGTGAGTTCCACCAGTTTGGAATGGAAATGCTGGGTGCTCCCTCGCCGATGGCGGACGCGGAGCTGATCAGTATTGCAAAAAGCATATTTGACCGCCTTGGCGTGCGCAGTTTAAGGCTGGAGATCAATTCCATCGGCTGCCCGGACTGCCGCGCCAAATATTACGAGGCGCTGAAAGCGTATTTCAGCGGGTATAAGGATCAGCTTTGCGAAACCTGCCTCGGCAGGCTGGAGCGCAACCCCATGCGTATTCTGGACTGCAAAAGCCCGATCTGCTCGAAAATCGCCGCGGGCGCGCCCCGCATGCTCGATTACCTCTGTGACGAGTGCAAAGAACACTTCGAAAGCGTGAAGAGCTATCTGGACGCAGTCAAGATCGAATACAATGTGAATCCGGCTATTGTGCGCGGGCTGGATTACTACACCAAAACGGTGTTTGAGTTTGTTTCCGGGGACCTTGGCGCACAGAGCACGGTCTGCGGCGGAGGACGCTACGATGGACTGGTGGAGGAAATGGGCGGCCAGCATCTGCCGGCGCTGGGCTTCGGCCTCGGCATGGAACGTCTTATCATGATTATGGAGAAGCAGAACATTGAAATGCCCGAGCCGGAAACCTGTGATATCTTTATCGCGGCGCTGGGAGAGGCGGCAAAGGTGGAAGCGTTCCGGCTGGCGCACAGCCTGCAGGAGTATTCCATTATCGCAGCCTGCGACCTGAACGACCGCGGACTGAAGGCACAGATGAAATACGCGGATAAGATTGGCGCGAAATATACGCTGGTGCTTGGCGACAATGAGCTGGAAAGCAAAAAAGCAATGGTAAAGAACATGAAAACCGGTGAAAAAGAAGAAGTCGACCTGAGCAAGGACTTTGTCGAGCAGTTTATTGTTTTGCAGGCAAAGGGCGAGGACGATATCGCGTTTTAAGCCGAGCGCCCTTTCGGCTGTTTTTCCGGCAGGCGGAGCCTGCGCGCACGTTTAAAAGCCAAGATTTTCCGCTGCTCCTGCTTTACAAACCGAAAGCAGATACAATTTCGCTATGCAGGAAGAATGGGTCGGATTGGTTGATGCGAAAACATAAAACCGGGTGCAGTTCCTACCTTTCGGAAAGGCGCTTGCGGGGATTCCCCGGAAACGTCCGCCGGGCTGTTTTTGCTTGCTGCGCTTTTTGAAAGGCTGGGAACGTGGGGCGCCGCCCCAGGCCCCCGCAAGGGCTTCATAATAAAATACAGAATTCTATTAACTTTGGAGGCTAATTTATGGCAGAATTCATGACGGGAATGAAACGGACAAACTACTGCGGCGAGCTGCGCGCAAGCGATATCGGCAAGACCGTAACCGTGTGCGGCTGGGTGCAGCGCCAGCGCGATTTGGGACAGTTGATTTTTATTGACCTGCGCGACCGCACCGGCATTTTACAGCTTGCTTTCAACGACGCGACCGACCGCGCAATATTTGATAAGGCGTTTTCCATGCGCTCCGAGTATGTTGTAGCGGCAACCGGCGTCGTGCGCGAGCGTTCCTCAAAAAACCCGGAGCTTCCGACGGGGGATATTGAGCTGGAGGTCACCGACCTGCGTGTGCTGGCGAAGAGCGAAACCCCTCCGTTTGAAATTGTGGAGAAGTCAAATGTAAAAGAGGATTTGCGTTTGAAGTACCGCTACCTTGACCTGCGCCGCCCCGATGTACAGGATAAGATCATCGGCAGGCATAAAATCGTGAAGGTAGCGCGCGATTATTTTGACGACAACGGTTTTTTTGAAATCGAAACCCCGATTCTGATTAAATCCACCCCGGAAGGCGCGCGCGATTACCTTGTTCCTTCCCGGATGTTCCCCGGGAGTTTCTTTGCCCTTCCCCAGTCCCCACAGCTTTACAAGCAGCTTTTGATGCTTTCCGGTTTTGACCGCTATATGCAGGTTGCGCGCTGCTTCCGCGACGAGGATCTGCGCGCCGACCGTCAGCCGGAGTTTACGCAGATTGACTTTGAAATGTCGTTTGTAAGCGCCGACGACGTTATGGAAATCGCCGAAGGCTTTATGAAGCTTGTCTATAAAAAAGTACTGGGCATCGATTTGGAAACGCCGTTCCGTCGCATGACCTGGGATGAGGCCATGACCCGCTTCGGTTCCGATAAGCCGGACCTTCGCTTTGGGCTGGAGCTGGCGGACCTGACAGCCGACCTGAAGTCAACGGAGTTCCGTGTGTTCAAGGGCGCGATTGATGGCGGCGGCGGCGTGCGCGGCATCAATCTGAAAGGGCTTGCGGAAAAGCTGAGCCGCAAGGAAATCGACAAGCTGACCGAGTGGATAAAATCCTACGGAGCAAAAGGTCTTGCATGGACAAGGTTGACGGCGGGAGGGGAAACATCTTCCTATGAAAAATTCCTTGCCCCCGAAGAAGCGGCCGCAGTACGTAAAACACTAGGAGCGGAAACCGGCGACGTCCTGCTGATTGTCGCCAGCGATGAAAACAAGGTTGTGTTTGATTCCCTCGGCGCCCTCCGCTGCGAGCTGGCAAGGCGCTTTGATTTAATTGACAAGAGCAAGCCGTGCCTCCTGTGGGTGACGGATTTTCCGCTGTTCGAGTACAGCAAGGAAGAGAACCGGTTTGTGGCAATGCACCATCCGTTTACCTGCCCGCGCCTTGAGGATCTTGACAAGCTGGAAAGCGACCCGGGAAGCGTAAAAGCAATTGCCTACGATATGGTGCTGAACGGCAACGAGCTCGGCGGTGGTTCCATCCGTATCAACGACCCCGAGCTACAGCAGCGCATGTTTAAAGCGCTGGGCTTAACGCCGGAGGAAGCGCAGAAACGCTTCGGATTCTTGATTGATGCGTTCCGCTACGGCGCGCCGCCGCACGGCGGCATGGCGTTTGGTCTCGACCGTCTGGTTATGCTGATGCTGGATTGCGACAGCATCCGCGACGTAATTGCCTTCCCGAAGGTGGCTTCTTCTTCGGAGCTGATGTCGGGTGCCCCGACGGACGTTGACGAAGTGCAGCTTGCGGAACTGGGCATTGCGATTCTTCCGAAGGATGACAATCGTACCAAGGAAAAACAATAACAGCAGATAACGGATCGGCATTCTGTGCAGAAAAACCGCATATAGCCAGCGGATGCGCGGACTGCCGTTCTTTTCAAAAGGAGGGCCCGCATTTGAAGAGGAATTATCAGAAGGAGCTGGACAGCCTGCTTCGCGGGCTGGACGGCAAAGCGCCGTCGCTTTTGCTGCATGCCTGTTGCGCGCCGTGCAGCAGTTATGTGCTGGAGTATCTCTCCGAATATTTTCAGATCACCCTGTTTTACTATAATCCGAATATTTTCCCGCTTACGGAATATAAGAAGCGCATGGAAGAGGTTAAGCGGCTGATTTCCGAACTTCCGGTGAAATATCCGGTCCGCTTTCAGGAAGGAACGTATGACGCCGAGCGCTTTTTTGCCCTTGCAAAGGGGCATGAGCAGGAACCGGAGGGCGGTGAACGGTGCTTTGCCTGCTATGCCCTGCGCCTTGAGGAAGCTGCGCAGGCGGCAAATGCCGGCGGTTTTGATTATTTTACAACCACGCTTTCCATCAGCCCGTATAAAAACGCCGAGAAGCTGAATGAAATCGGCTCGGCGCTCGAAAAGAAATACGGCGTGCGGTATCTGCCTTCCGATTTTAAGAAGCGCAACGGCTACAAGCGGTCTATCGAGCTGTCTGCGCAGTATAATCTCTACCGTCAGGATTACTGTGGCTGTGTGTTTTCCAAAGCAGAGCGTGACCGCCGTTTAAAAGTGAAAAACTTTTCCACATAGGAACGGCAGATGGTTGAAAACTTTCCGGATTAAAGAAGGAGCGGAACCGTTCCCGGCGACTTCGAAATGCCAAATTTGCCGACGGAAAAAATAGAAGGTTCTCTTTTGGAAAACCTTCTGGCGGCATTGGACGGGTCCGCTCAAAAATACGGATTTCTCGTTTGATTTCAGCCGTTTTTCACTTTTTTCTTGCAGGAAGGATTCCTTTTACGCTTGTCTTACATGGATTGTCCGTTTTTTCCACGAAGCTTTCAACAGCGGTGGAAAACTCCGTGGAAAACTTGGAAAACTTTCCGGAAAAGGCAAAGAAATTTCTAAATAGGATTTAAGATGAGTAAAAAAGACACTTTTTTGTTCCATTATGGGGAAAACGGCCGCCGAAGTTTCTATTTACTTTACTGCATGGCGGTGTTATGATAGGCTTAATTTCACGATTTGTTAATGATGGAGCCGTACCAACGCAGCCGTGGAATCGGGCATGGCAGGGGTATGGGAGGAAACATTATGAAAAAGGACAAGGAGAAAAAGAAAAAACGGGAAAAAAAGGTGCAGCAGGTTGCGGCGCAGGCAGAAAGAGCCTTGTTTCCGAAAGACGCCTCGTCGGAACCGCTGGAATACGCGCTGTCCATTGTGGGGGGAAAGTGGAAAATCCGTATTTTGTGGGCATTGCGCGGCGGGGAGGATCTGCGCTACGGCGCAATCAAACAACAGATTCCTTCCATTACGGACATGATGCTCAGCCAGAGCCTTCGGGAGTTGACGGCTTCCGGAATGATTGTCCGCAGGCAGTTCCAACAGATTCCGCCGAAAGTGGAATACCGCATAACACAGAACGGGCTGGATTTGATTCCGTCGCTGGAGCAGATGTACGAATGGGGGCTACGGCAAATGAAGGAGGAATAAGCGGGCTATCGAATGCGGCCCGCGACCCTTTTTCTGTGCTTTCCGCTGCTTTTCCAAAGATTGTTAAATAATAGATATAGGGATTATTATCTCGTATATAGAAATTAAATACTATATATTGTGTATTTTGCTCTTGACAAGCACAAGTAAATCTTGTAAAATTCATAGTACTCGATAAAAGTTTACAGTAAGATTTTGGAGATTGAGAGGGTGCATAAAATTGGCATTGGAAATAAAAAAACGCAATGGTGTCGTTGTTCCGTTCGACAAACAAAAGATACGCAATGCGATTTATAAGGCGAATCAGGCGGTGAAAGAAGAACCTATGAGCGATGAGCTTCTGAATGAGCTTACCGACAAGGTTTCCGCCGTTTTCCCAGACGGCACAGTTCCCACCGTGGAACAGGTTCAGGATGCCGTCGAAGAAGCACTAATCGCCGTCGATTACGCGAAAACAGCCAAGGCGTATATCCTTTACCGTGCCGAGCATGCAAAAATCCGCCAAGCGCAGAGCGACCTGATGGATATTTACAAGGAATTGACATTCCGTGACGCGAAGGACGTGGACATTAAGCGTGAAAACGCAAATATCGACGCCGATACCTCCATGGGTACCATGCTGAAATACGGCTCGGAGGGTTCGAAGTATTTTATCAATAATTATGTCCTCCCGAAGGACATCGCGGCGGCCCATATCGGCGGCGATATCCATATTCACGACGAGGACTTCTATATGCTGACCGAAACCTGCTGCCAGATCGACCTGATCAAACTGTTCCACAAAGGCTTTTGCACCGGCCACGGCGCGCTGCGCGAGCCGAACGATATTCGTTCCTACGCTGCGCTGGCCTGCATTGCGATTCAGGCAAACCAGAACGAAATGCACGGCGGCCAGTCCATACCGAATTTCGACTACTCCATGGCGCCGGGCGTTACCAAAACGTTCCGCAAAGCCTACTATAAAGCCCTGTCCCAGTATTTCCAGGTTGCCAACGGCATGAAAAAAGCCGATGCCGACGCGCTGTGCGCGGCAGTCCGGTCCGCTATAAAAGAGCAAATTACGCTTTCCAATGCCGACTGGTACGGTGAAGAGCTGAAAAATTACCTTCCGAAGCACCAGCGGGAAAACGGATTTGAGGAGATTAACGCCGATCAGGCGCTCAAAGCACACCGCTACGCGGTGGAAACTGGAACCAGCAATACCGACCGGGCAACCTACCAGGCGATGGAAGCCCTGATTCACAACCTCAACACCATGAACTCCCGCGCGGGTGCGCAGGTGCCGTTCTCATCCATTAACTACGGAACGGATACCACCCCGGAAGCGCGCATGGTGATACGCAACCTGCTGGAAGCCACCTCAGCCGGTTTGGGAGACGGCGAAACCCCGATTTTTCCTGTACAGATTTTCAAGGTGAAGGAAGGCGTGAACTATAACGAAGGTGACCCAAACTACGACCTTTTCAAGCTTGCCTGCAAAGTCAGCGCGAAACGCCTGTTCCCGAACTTCAGCTTTATCGACGCTCCCTTCAATCTGCAGTACTATAAAAAGGGCGACTATAACTCGGAAGTTGCCTACATGGGCTGCCGTACCCGCGTAATGGGCAACAATTACGATAAGACAAAAGAGGTTACCTGCGGGCGCGGGAATTTGAGCTTTACCTCCGTCAACCTGCCTCGTATCGGCATTGAAGCGAAGGGCGATCTCAAGAAATTCTATGAGCTTTTGGACGAGAGGATGGATATGGTCATCCGGCAGCTTTTGCACCGCTTCGAAATCCAATGCTCCAAGAAAGTGTATAATTACCCCTTCCTGATGGGGCAGGGCGTATGGATTGATTCCGAGAAGCTCGGCCCGAAAGACAGCGTAAGGGAGGTTCTCAAACACGGAACCCTTAGCATGGGCTTTATCGGCCTTGCGGAAACCCTGAAAGTCCTGACCGGAAAGCATCACGGCGAAAGCGCAGAAAGCCAGAAGCTCGGCTTGGAAATCGTCGGCTATATGCGTAAGCGCATGGACGAAGAATCCGCAAAAACCGGGCTGAACTTTACATTGCTTGCAACACCGGCGGAAGGCCTTGCTGGCCGGTTTGTTCGGATTGACCAGAAACGATACGGAAAAATCCCGGGTGTTACCGACCGGGAGTATTATACGAATTCCTTCCATATCCCGGTTTATTATCCTATTAAAGCGTTTGATAAAATCAAGCTGGAAGCACCGTACCATGCGCTTACCAACGCGGGGCACATCAGTTATGTTGAGCTGGACGGCGATACCAGCAAAAACCTGGAAGCCTTCGAGGCGGTTATCCGCTGCATGAAGGAAAGCGGCATCGGCTACGGTTCGGTAAACCATCCGGTTGACCGCGACCCGGTCTGCGGCTACAACGGAATCATCGACAACGAATGCCCGAAATGCCACCGCCGCGAAAACGACGGCGGCCCGAAATTCGAGCGGATTCGCAGAATCACCGGCTATTTGGTCGGCACAACCGACCGCTGGAACAACGCGAAGCGCGCCGAGGAAAGGGACAGGGTTAAACATGGCCTCTAAACTGAAAATCAGCGGCGTGGAGCCGGAGTCCATTGTAGACGGCAAGGGCTTCCGCTACGTTGTTTTTACACAGGGCTGCCCCCATCATTGCCCGGGCTGCCACAACCCCCAGACGCATGATTTTAATGGCGGGAAATGGGTGGATATTGAGGACTTGTTTTCGGAAATCTGTGAAAACCCCCTTTTAAACGGTGTAACCTTCAGCGGCGGCGAGCCTTTTTGTCAGCCGCGGCCGCTTGCGGAGCTTGCAAAGCGGGTTCATGAAAAAAAGCTGAGTGTAACCGTTTTTACGGGTTACCTCTATGAGGATTTGGTGAACCACCATGACCCGGATGTGGACGCGCTCCTTGCCCAGACCGACGTGCTGATCGACGGCCCCTTTATTTTAGCGGAAAGGGATTTGACCCTTGCCTTCCGGGGGAGCCGCAACCAGCGTATGATTAATATGAGCCGTACGCGCGAAACCGGGCAGCTTGTTCTGGAGGAGGAATAACCGGCTGCCGTTTGAAACAAAAGAAAAAATTTAGAAATCAGAAGCGGGCGTTTGCCCGCTTTTTTTTGTTTGGAATGCGGTTCATGGAGAAGCCGCATTTTTATACAGGCTTTTTGCAGATATCCTTTGCAATTTTCGCAGCCGTTTTTCCGTTCATAACCCGCCCTTTTCGGGAGACAATACTTTTAAAATTCAAATTGGGTTAAGAAAGGATTGTATTTATGAAAAAATGGGTTTCTTCCACAACGGAGAGAGTGCCGCAGCATACCTGCGAAAAGATAAATAAAAGAATACGGGCGTGCACCGTTTGCCGGATTCATCTCCTTCAAGACGGCAGCAAAGAGGAGCTGACCAACCGGATTCAAGAGCTGGATGAGGAATGGGACACGGAAAGGGTTCTGGAAGCGAACGCCGGGATGCTGATAACAACCGCTTCGCTGGCCGGATATATGAAGAGAAAATGTCCCTGCTTCCTGTTTACCGGAGTGGTGGGGTATTGCCTTTTGCAGCATGCCGTTCAGGGCTGGTGCCCGTCCATTCCGTTTCTCCGCCGCGCGGGTATCCGCACCGCGAAGGAAATTCAGGATGAAAAGACCGTCATGAAGCTGATGAGGGGCGATTTTATGCAGGGGATCGGGGATCCGGACGAAATGCTGCGCATGGCGGAAATGTAAAGTAACGGATTTCCTCGGAAAAGGGGCCTTTCCGAAATATTTCACAGCGGATTCCCTGCTTGCTTTTAAAGCGGCGGAATCCTTGCCATTTAACTGTCTTTTTTTAGCCAGTAAAAATGGTTTCCATTATAATCCAGAAGCCCGTCGGATTTCATATGCGAAAGCTCGCGGCACATGGCGCTCCGGTTCATGCAGAGATAGTCGGCAAGCTCGTTCCGGTTCAGCGGGATAATGAATTCATTGGAACCGCATTGCTCCATCCGGTCGTAAAAATAGGCTTCCAGGCGGCTCCGGATGGTTTTGTAAGCGATAAATTCCATTTTCCGGCTCAGCATTGCGGTTTTCTCCGCCATAATCCGCAGCAGGTTGGTGATGAGCTGCTGGTGAAATGGGCAGGCGCTCTGGCACGTGTGGACAATCCGTTCCACGTGCAGGAGCAGCACGTCGCATTTCCCCAGCGCGACAACGGAAACCGGCAGCACGCTTTTCCCCATGCAGGCGTAAACCTCCCCGAACAGGTCGCCGGTTCGGATTGTGCCGACGATCATCGCGTCCCCCAGCCGGTTTTCCTTTGTGATCTGCGCTTCGCCGGAAAGCAGAATGCCTACGGCAGGTTCCGTCCGGCCTGCCATACAGATATATTCTCCTTTATGGAAATTTTGCCGCCGTGTCCCAAGGCATTTCAGCATAGCGGGGATATCCGCTTCCTTTATGTTCTCAAACAATTTATTCCTTTTTAAAATCGTTATTTCGTTCATAAAAATTACTTCTTTTCTTTTTCTGTTGCACCTGCAACAGAAATATTTTTTTAAGTATAGTACACTAGGGCCAGAAAGTAAAGGAAATCAAAATTGAAACAGAGGTGTTTTTATGATACGTAAGATTATCCATATTGATGAAGATAAATGCAACGGCTGCGGCCTTTGCGCCAATGCCTGTAAAGAGTCGGCCATTGCGATGGTCAACGGGAAAGCGAAGCTGATCCGCGACGATTACTGCGACGGATTGGGAAACTGCCTGCCGGTCTGCCCGACCGGTGCGATCTCCTTTATTGAACGGGAAGCGGCGGCTTACGACGAGGAATCCGTGAAAAAGCACCAGAAGGCTATGAAGCAGAATAGCCCCTGCCATTCGGGCGGCTGCCCTGGTTCCCGCGCAAAAGCCATTGTGCGCGAGGCGGCGCCTGCGGTGGCAAGCGCCCCGGCGCAGGCAAAAAGCCAGCTGATGCAGTGGCCGGTACAGATGAAGCTGCTCCCGGTGAAAGCGCCGTTTTACGAGAACGCGAACCTGCTGGTTGCGGCGGATTGCACAGCATACGCTTACGGCGATTTCCATAACCGTTTTATCAGAAACCGGATTGCCTTAATCGGCTGCCCGAAGCTGGACGAGGGAAACTACGCCGAAAAGCTTACGGAAATTTTAAAGAACAATGAAATCAAGAGCATTACGGTGGTGCGGATGGAAGTTCCCTGCTGCGGCGGTATCGTCAACGCGGTAAAAAGCGCGCTGATGAACTGCGGCAAGCTGATTCCTTGGCAGGTTGTCACCATATCCACCGATGGAGAAATTTTAGAAGAAGCATAAGGAGGAAGAAAAATGGCAGACAAGTATATTAAGAACATCGATTTCGCACAGGTGCTCCCGTTGGCGGAACAGGTGAGCTATCAGCCGGGGCAGATCGTCAGCAAGACGCTGGCGCAGAACGGTGCGCTCAGCCTGACCCTGTTTGCGTTCGACAAGGGAGAGGAAATCAGCACCCACGAGTCCGAAGGGGACGCGATGGTGGTTGCGCTGGACGGCGAAGGCGAAATTACCGTAGGCGGCGAAAAGTTTACGGTTCACGCGGGGGAAACGATTATTATGCCCAGCAAGACGCCGCATGCCGTTTGCGCGGCGGAGCGCTTTAAAATGTTTTTAATTGTAGTATTTCCGAATAAATAAATCCGATTTTCCGCCCCTCCCATTCAACCATGCGAGGGGCGGGCGGAATGCTAGAAAATCCATTACATAATCAGGAGGAATAAAGAATGTCGAATATGTTTTGCTTCCAGTGCGAACAAACGGCCGGGTGCACCGGCTGTACCGGAAAAGCCGGCGTCTGCGGCAAGCAGGCGGACACCGCCAATTTGCAGGATGAACTGACCGGGGCGCTGATCGGCCTTGCGCGTGCGGCGTCCGGAAAGGAACCCGGCGCTTCCGCCGACCGCGCGATGCTGGAGGGGTTGTTCACCACCATAACCAACGTAAACTTTGACAGCGAAACTGTACGCCGGCAGATTCAGGCCGTCCACAGGGAGAAAAACGCGCTGGCTCCCGGTTGCGGATGCTGCTCTTCGCCCTGTTCCCGCACCGACGATTACAACATGAAGCAATTATGGGAGGAGAACGAAGATATCCGTTCCCTGAAATCCCTCATTCTGTTCGGCCTGCGCGGAATGGCGGCCTATGCCTACCACGCATTGATGCTGGGCTATACCGATAAGGAAGTGAACCGCTTCTTTTACAAGGGCCTGTTTGCGATTGGCGAGGACTGGGGCATGGACGAGCTTCTGCCCATTGTGATGGAAACCGGAACCGTCAACCTCAAATGCATGGAGCTGCTGGACAGGGCGAACACGGAAACCTACGGCACACCGGTGCCCACCACCGTGCCGCTTACCATCGAGAAAGGGCCGTTCATTGTGGTCAGCGGCCACGACCTGCACGATTTGTACCTGCTTTTGGAACAGACCAAGGGCAAGGGAATCCATATTTACACCCACGGCGAAATGCTTCCGGCACACGCCTATCCGAAGCTGAAAGCCTATCCGCACTTAAAGGGGAATTTTGGAACCGCATGGCAGAATCAGCAGAAGGAGTTTGCGGATATTCCGGGCGCGGTGCTCTTTACCACCAACTGCCTGATGCCGGTAAAAGACAGCTACCGCGACCGCGTCTTTACCACCGAAGTGGTGCAGTATCCGGGAATCGTACATATTGATGACAAGAAGGATTTCACTCCGGTTATCAACAAGGCGCTGGAGCTGGGCGGCTATGAAAGCGACCATCCGATGACGGGCATCAACGGCGGGACACAGGTAACAACCGGCTTTGGCCACGGGACGGTGCTGTCCGTAGCCGATAAGGTTGTGGAAGCGGTGAAGAGCGGGGCGATTAAGCACATCTTCCTTGTCGGCGGCTGCGACGGCGCGAAGCCCGGCCGCAATTACTACACGGAATTTGTGCGCAAAGCGCCGAAGGACAGCGTAATCCTTACCCTTGCCTGCGGGAAATACCGCTTCAATGATTTGGACCTTGGCGAAATCGGCGGGCTGCCGCGCCTGATGGATATGGGGCAGTGCAACGATGCATACAGCGCCATCCGCGTTGCGCTTGCCCTTGCGGACGCCTTCCAATGCGGCGTAAACGAACTGCCGCTGACGCTGGTGCTTTCCTGGTACGAGCAGAAAGCGGTCTGCATTTTGCTGACGCTCCTGTCGCTTGGGATAAAGAATATCTATCTTGGACCAACCTTGCCAGCGTTCGTTTCGCCAAACGTACTGAACTATCTTGTGGAGAATTTTCAGATATCCCCGATTTCCACACCGGACGAAGATCTCAAGAAAATCCTTTCCAAGTAAACCCTTCCAAACGAAAAGCACCGTTCCCTTTGGGGCGGTGCTTTTCGTGTTCAATTTCGGTTGTGTCAAACTCCTGAAAACTCATGGCCGTTTCCCCCTTTATGATTTTGTCTGCCAGATCAATTAATTGGTTCAGACGGTCGCGTTTTTTCGTAAGGAGGGTCTTTGTGGCTTTTTAACGCGAACGAAGGGCTGCGGTTTTTCTGCGAAGTCAATTTGCCTTTTTGTTTCCGTTTGAGTATACCATACACTATGACGTAACGTGAGAGTCAACAGGGATTTTCAAAAATTAAAAAAGTACCGCCCGGCGGGCGGTACGGAACAAAATTCAACGGTTTGTCTCTTTTTTATCGGTTCTTCCAAGAAGATAATCGACACTGACATTATAAAAATCTGCAAGAGCGCATAAAACATTAGGGGGGATCATCCTCTGGCCGGATTCATAGTAGGAGTAGGCCCTTTGCGTCACGTTTACAGCGGCGCCGACTTTCACCTGTGTCAGATCATGGTCCTCTCTAAGATTGCGAATACGTGTATACACTTGCATTTTTATCACCGAGAAAATTATAGCTTAGAACAAATTATTCTATAATATGATTTTTTTATGATAATGTTCTAAAATAGCATTGGGGGTGATAAAATGGTAGATTATAAAGAAATGTATACGATTCTGTTTAATAAAGTCACCGATATTATCGAAGAACTTAAACAGGTTCAATGCAAAACAGAAGAAATGTACATACAAAGCCGCGAAGCGGAAATTTTACAGATGAAGCAGGAATTGGAAATCATCAAAAAACGCAATTTTTAAAATGAAATCTGGGTGTTTCCATTAAAGAGCATCAATGTACTCTTGCAGGCGCTCCAGATATTTTCCGGCATGGTATCCGTCCATCAGGCAATGGTTGGCTTGTAGGGAATAGGGGAGCAGCACCTTTCCGTTTTCCCGCTGGTACTTTCCCCAGGAAAGGCGGGGGATGGAATCCTGCCACCCGAGCATGATGGGATGCGTAACCTGTGTGAAGGAAAACCATGGGGTGCAGGTGCAGTAAAGCTGGTCATCGCGCCCTTCTTCTTCCGGATCCATAAAGACCGGCTGGCGGCGCTCCTTTTCCTGTACGGTTCTGGTGTAGCTGTGGATATCGTCGGTCATGTCGGCGGCAACCATTTTGTAAAGCTCCTTCCCCTTCGGAAGGATGGTAAAGGACGGGTGCACCTTTTCGTGCAGGACAACCTGTTCCCCGCGGATGCGGTACCGGAAGTTTTCGATTTCATTGGCGGCCGCGGCGGACGCGTAGCCCATGGTGAAGTAAAAGGAAAGCCCGTTTTCTTTTACAAATTGCAGAAAATGCGTCACATCCAGTTTTACGCAGATATTGAACTGCGGGTATTCCATACGCCGGAAAAAAGCAAAATGTTCCTTGCGGGGCCATGTGTTTAAATCAATGATTTCCATATTTTACGGATTCTCCTTTCCGCTTTGCAAAATCGCTTTGTAAATGGCACCCTTTTTCAGTCCGGTTTCTGCAGCGGCCCTTTTGGCGGCCTCCGAGGGCGAAAGCCCATCAGCAATCATGTCCCGCGCCATGTCGGCACCGTCTTCCAGCGTGAAATCTGTTTTTTCCGGGGCCTGCGCGCCCTCGATCACCAGTACGAATTCGCCTTTTGCGCCGCCGTCGGCGTAGCGCCGGGCCGCTTCGGAAAGCGTGGTGCGGATGACTTCCTCGTGGATTTTTGTAAGTTCCCGCACAAGGGCGACGCGGCGATCACCCCACGCGGCGAGCATGTCGCTTAGGGTAGAGGGGAGCTTGTGCGGCGCTTCGTAAAAAATCATGGTGCGGCGCTCATTTTTCAGTTCCTCCAAGTGTTCGCGGCGGCTCTTTTTGTTCATGCTTAAAAAGCCTTCGAACGTAAAACGGCCCGTCGGCAGCCCGGAAACCGCCAGCGCGGAAACAAGCGCGCTGGGACCGGGGACGACGTAAACCGGAATCCCGCGCTCCGCGCACTGGGAGACGAGCAGTTCGCCGGGGTCGGAAATTGCGGGCATGCCTGCATCGGATACAAGGGCGCAGGTTTCGCCCTGCTCGATCCGGTCGCAGATGATTTGCCCGCGCTCGCGCTTGTTGTGCTCGAAATAGCTGATCATCGGCTTTTTAATATCGAAATGGTTGAGCAGCTTCAGCGTGACGCGCGTATCCTCTGCGGCGATAAAATCCGCCTGCCGTAAAGTTTCCACCGCGCGGGGGGAAAAGTCCGAAAGGTTTCCGATCGGGGTGCCCACCACCATTAATTTTCCGTTCATTTGCCCGAAGCTCCTTTATTCAGCGTGTATTCGCCGTATATTTGCTGCATTTCTTCGGAAAAACCGTTGCTGCCTTCAATAAACAGGACGGGGTCGACCGTCATGCCCGCTTTTCCCCCCCGGTTCGCCTGCAAAAGAAAGAGAAAAGGGGGACGGTTGGGCCGCTGCTGCACAAAGCGCAGGCGTTTCGGCTCCAGCCCGGCGTTCCGCAGGTCGAGCATCGCACCGCAAAGGCGCTCCGGGCGCATACAGCAGAAGAAACGGCCGCCGAACCGCAGAAGGTGCGCGGCGGCTTTTGCAATGTCCTCAAACCGGCACGCGGTTTCGTGCCGCGCAACGCGTAGTGCCTCCGAGGGATTGTGTATGCCCGTGCCGTCGATTTTGTACGGCGGGTTGCAGGCAACGGTGCCGAATTCGCCGGCGGGCAGGCCGTATTTTTTAATTTCGCAGATATCCCCGTGCACGACCTTAACCGTTTCGGAAAGCCGGTTGTATTCGACCGAACGGCGCGCCATGGCGCAGGCTTCCTCCTGGATTTCAAGGGCGTATATTTTGCGCGGCTTTGCCCGCGCGCACCAGATCAGCGGGATGGCGCCGCAGCCCGTGCCCAGATCGGCGCAGAGCTCCCCCGCCCGCGGCGTGGAAAACGCGGCAAGCAGGATGGTGTCAGTATTAAAACGGTGGCTTTGCGAAACAATTACGGAGTAATCGCGCGAAAGCGGTTCAAGGCGTTCGGCCTCCAATAGAAAATTCCCCCTCGTTTTTCTAAATCATATGGTTCGTGGCAGGCAAATTGTTTACTTGTAATATTTTACTATACATGTATTAAAAAGTCAGTATGCAAAAGGTGTTTTAAACTAAAATCACAAATATTTACAATTATGTAAAAATATATATTGTATATTAAGAATTATATGGTATAATATATATTAAAAAAGGAGCGATAATTTTGATTAGAAAGAAAAAATCCATGAGTCTGTTGATTGCTTTTGCCGTATTGTGTATGAATTCAGTCCCAGCTTTTGCGGCAACGCCTGACGCGCAAAAAGGGTATGAAAAGGCTATTTCGCCCAGCACGGTAATTACGGAAGAGAACATCTATGATGTTCTGAAATATGTTGGAATTGATGAGAGCAATTTTAAAAAGGCTGATACTGTACAGGAAACATCCGTCAAGACCGTTCAGGATTTACTGGATGTTATTGACGAAGTAAAATTAGAAACAAAAAATACGCCTTCTTTTCGGTCAACAGTAAACTCCACGGAAGATACAAATAGGGCGGTTGTAAAAGCTCCCCCGGCGGAGAAAATTACTTTATCTGCCGATGACGACTTTTCATCATATACACTTCATTTAACGGTATTAGCTACGGTCTCGGGTCATAATTTTAGGAGTGCAGGTTCTCCCAAAGTAACTTTGATTGATTCTCCTAGCCAAAAGACCCATCATAAAAATTGATAGTAAAAAATTAGATGTAAATGTTATCAATAATGCTTCTACCGTGGAGTTAAATGCAGATCTGGTAATCGGATTTTATGCAAGCGCCGGGCCTGGCAGTATTAAAATAGGTTCCGAGCCTATTAATCATAAGCATTACTGGTATGCTTAGCGTTAATTGAAAAAAAGATGTCTTAAACACAATATAACCCGAATAAAAAGTCCAGCTTGTGCTGGGCTTTTTATTTATGCTGTTTTCGTCTTTTCTGAAGACGTATAAAAAGAAAAAGGCGGGCGCCGAAAACGCTCCGCCTTTATCCGGTTGCAATATTATTCCTGTGCAGGAGCACCTACGGGGCATGCATCGGCGCAGGCGCCGCACTCTGTGCAAAGATCTGCATCGATGACAAATTTACCGTCGCCCTGAGAAATCGCGTTTACCGGGCAACCCGCTTCGCAAGCGCCGCAGGAAATGCACTCATCACTAATAACATATGCCATTGGGAAAAACACCTCCATATTTAATTACTACATAATTCTATCATAAATGACAGAAAATGCAACAGAATAGGAGGAAATAATTTAATCCTTTTCGAGCTCCTTGAGCTGTTCCAATTCGTTTCGGTCAATGCTTACGTGGCCGCCCTTAATCAGCTTTACCTGTGAGGCTTTAAAAAGCTTGGGCGCGGCTTCCGGGGCGGTATCCATGCGCACCTGCAAAACGCCGGTCAGCATATTCAAGTCGACTACGGTGCCCTTTCCGTCCGGAGTCATTACTACGGAATTGACGGTCGGTATAGAGCGCAGCAGATCCTGATACGTTTCCTGCTCGTATTTCAGGCAGCACATCAGCCGCCCGCAGGTGCCGGATATTTTCACCGGATTCAGCGAAAGCCCCTGTTCCTTTGCCATCTTGATGGAAACCGGCTGAAATCCGCCCAGAAACGTTGAGCAGCAGAACGGCCGGCCGCAGATGCCGAGCCCGCCGAGCATTTTCGCTTCGTCGCGCACGCCGATCTGCCGCAGTTCGATGCGGGTGCGGAAGACGGAAGCCAGGTCTTTTACCAGCTCGCGGAAATCGACCCGCCCGTCGGCGGTAAAGTAAAACAGGATTTTGGAGTTGTCGAAGGTATACTCCACGTCGACCAGCTTCATTTCCAGTTTGTGGGCTGCAATTTTTTTCAGGCAGATATTGAAGGCAGTTTTTTCCTTGGCGTTGTTTTCCGCCATCTTTTTCAAATCTTCCTTTGTGGCGACGCGGATCAGCTTTTTCAGCGGCTGGACGATGCTTTCGTCGCTGATCTGCCGGTTTTCCATTGCGATTTCGCCGCACTCTATGCCGCGCGCGGTTTCAACAATGACCATATCCCCCTGCTTAAGTGTATTCCCGTCGGGGTCAAAATAATATACTTTTCCTACATTTTTAAAACGAACGCCAATAACCTCGGCCATGTGAACCTCCCATGAATAAATTGGCATTATCTGCCGGCGGCCGCGCGCAAATTTGCGCAAAGAGCCGTTACAAGCAGCGCCGCGTTCGCGTTTCGGTCAAGCGCGCGCTGCGCTTTCCGGACCTCGTCCAGAAGGGTAAGAAGCTTTCCGCGGGTAAACCCCGCACCAAGTGACGCGACCGCTTCCGGCTGACCGGAGAGGCAGGTACTGCCCCCTGCGCGCAAAACCGCCGCGTCGCGGAAAAGAAGCAAAAGTTCCGAAAGGACGGCGCGCAGCCGATCCTTATTTTTTATCAGATCCGCTGTTAAGAACAGCAGGTCCGTTTCGTTCGCCGCGGTAACCGCCGCGGCCAGTTTTTTTATATATTCCGGTTCAACGCCGCTTTGTTCCCGAACGGCTTCCAGCGAAAAAATCTGCGCCCGCGAGCGGATGGTGGGAAGAAGTGCCGCTGCGCTGGAGGCGGTGAGCAGGAACCGGACGCTTTCGGGCGGTTCCTCAAAGACCTTCAGCAGGGCATTCTGCGAAACCTCACTCATATTCTGCGCACCGTACAGCAGATATACTTTGCAATTTGCCTCGTTCGGCCGGATATAGGCGTCGGACCGTATGGAGCGGATTGCATCAATTGGGAAAGCGCGCGGGTCCGCGTCGCCGTCCAGCGTAAAAAGATCCGGGTGGGAGCCGGCTGCCGCCTTGATGCACCCCGGGCATTTTCCGCAGGGGCTTTCCACAGGGTCGGTGCAGACACAGGCCTTTGCCAATGCGGCGGCAAGCTCGTTGCGCTCCTTCTGGGGACCTTCCAAAATCAACGCATGGGGAAGCCTGCCCTCCTCAAACAAAAGCGCAAGCGAATGCTTTACCTCTTCGCCGGCGGGAACCGCGTGCAGGTTTAACTGGCTCATACCTTTTCAAAGCGGTCCACATTCAGAACGAAAATCGTGGAACCGCCCACGGTGACCTCAACCGGAAATGAGGAATACATGCCGACATCCATGGTGGTTGCGCTCGGTACAAGCTGGGTGCGGCGGCTGCTTTGCTTGGAAATAATGGAGATAACCTGGTCAACCTTGTCGTCTTCGGTACCGACGATGAAGGTAGTGTTGCCCGCCATCAGAAACCCGCCGGTGGTTGCAAGCTTGGTAACGGCGAATCCTTCTTTCGTCAGCGCGGCGGAAACCATGCCGCTGTCGTCGTTGCTTACAATCGCAAGAACCAGTTTCATAATGAATCCCTCCAGAAAATGCAAAATCAGGAACCCTTTTTTATGAATATTATTTTAACACTTTTATTGCGAAAAAGCCATACCCGCGCAAAAACCGGAGGATTTCTTTTGTGATTTCCTCCCCGGGCATCACGACCGGAACGCCCGGCGGGCAGGGGCAGGCGGCCTGCGCGGCAATCCGCCCCGCCGCCTGTTCAAGCGGCACGCTTTCCGACGGGGCAAAAACCGCTTCGCGCAGGCTTGTCTTTACAGGGGGAAGCTCCGGCAGCTCCGGCGCCTGCGGAAGGGGGATGCGCACCGGTAAGCGTTCAATTGCGTCCTTCAGCCGGAGAAAATCGCGGTCCGTATTAAACGGGGTTGCGATGAAAACCACATGTGCGCCGTCGGCAAACTCCGGCTCCACGCCCGCCTGGCGGAAAAGGTCGGCGGCTTCGATCCCGGGGATTCCGGCGGAGGCTGTGTTCAGCGTGATGCGCGTCGGGTCCGTTAAGCCCCCCGGCAGGGAAATGCCGCGGTTTTGCGCTACGGCTTTGATTTCCGAAACCTTTTCCTGCAAAGGGCCGAATTCCCTGCGGTGCAGCCGGAGCCACTCGCGCGCAAGGTCAAGCGAAGCCATTACCGGGTAGCCGGGGCTGGTGGAAGCGAACAGCGCCATGGCTTCCTTTGCGTCCGCAGTATAACGGCTGTCCGCAATATGGAGCCACGCGCCGCCCGTCAGCACATTCAGGGTTTTGTGCGCGGAACAGGCGGTCATGCTCGCGCCGAGGGCAAGCGGGTGGAGCTTTGGCTCGGTGAACATCAGATGCGCGCCGTGGGCATTGTCCACAAGAAGGGGGATATCCCGCGCCCGGCACGCTTCGGCAATGGCGGGGATATCGAGAAGCTGCCCGTAATAGTTCGGGCTGGTTACGTAAACCGCTTTTGCGTCGGGTGTTTTTGCAAGTACGGAAAGCACATCTTCCGGCATTGCCCAGACGGGGGTTAAATCCAGCAGCGCCATGGTGTTTACCGCGCTGCGGTGCAAAACGCGGGAGCAGACGATTTTGCCACCGCCCGGCGCAGCAAGCCGGAACATCGCCTGAATGCAGAGGGTGCATCCGCCCGCGGAAATACAGGTCCGTTTTGCCCCGAACAGCTCCGCCGCAAGATTTTCCGCCCGGGCGATGGGGCCGTCCGCTTCGAACAGGCTGTCCGTGTCTGGAAGCTCGGTGAAATCGAGCGAAAGCAGATCGGGCGGAAGGGCGCCGGGGTTGTTTTTATGCCCCGGCGTGTGAAAAGAGGCGCGTCCGCGTTCCTTATGTTCTACTAAAGCGGTGTAAAGCGGGGTGGGCATTCTGATTAACTCCTTTGAAAAAGGCCGTACGGCTTCCACCGTACGGCCTTGATGAAGAATTTTTTACGGCATTTCTTAATCGCCGTCATACGTTTTGCTTGGCAGGTTGCTTTCATAAATGAATTCCGCCAGGCTCTTGCTGCATTTATCCAGATCGGGAACGAGTACGTCCGCCGGGGTTCCGTTGAAGCTGACCCGTTCGGAGGTGTATTCATTGTTGCCCGGCGTACGGTTCTGGCTGATCGGGTAATTCAGGTAGGTCAGCGAATTTGCCGCCATGTTCAGCACTTCGTTCTTGGTCATGTTGGTTGTAATAAGAGGAAGAACATCGTAGAGCGCCTGGTTGATCGTTCCGATGTCCGCAGTTTTGAATTTTTCAACAAGGCTGGAAAAGACCTTGCGCTGGCGCTGGGTGCGCTCGAAGTCGTCGCCGATCGCACGGATACGGGAATAGTAAAGCGCCTGTTTCCCGCTCAAAACGAAGGTTCCGGCGGTCAAGTTGCGGCGCGAGTCCCCGGAGTTCTGGTTAATAAGCTGCGCTTCGCCCTTTGTAATCGTCATGGTTACGCCGCCGAGCCTGTCGATAATTTTCGAGAAAGAAGCATAATCGATCAGTACAAAGCGGTCGATATCGGTTCCGAAATTTGCTTCGATGGTGGCAACGGAGAGCTGCGGGCCGCCGAGCGTATAGGCGACGTTCAGCCGCTGACTCCCATGCCCGGGAATCGCGACATACATATCGCGCATGAAGGAATTCAGCTTCAGCTTTTTGTGGCGCGTGTCAACGGAGACCAGCATCATGCTGTCGCTTCGCCCGGGGTCGTTCGGCTGGTAATCGTCCACGCCCATTACAAGGATGTTCGTAATGGCGTCATCATGGTAGAGCCCGCCCAAAATCCCCGCTTTTGCGCTGGTGCTGCTGGCGCCCGCTTGGAAAAGTTCGCCGGTATTTACCTGTGAATTTTCCTCCATCGGGACAAAATTAATTCGGCTTAGCATTTGGTCAGCGTAAACACAACCCATGCCGGTTATCAGCATGACCACGCTTAAAACAAGAATCACTATATTTCGAATCAAGGTTTTTGGACTTT
Source organism: Caproiciproducens galactitolivorans (assembly GCF_029266045.1). Lineage (NCBI taxonomy): Bacteria > Bacillati > Bacillota > Clostridia > Eubacteriales > Acutalibacteraceae > Caproiciproducens > Caproiciproducens galactitolivorans. The sequence goes on from NZ_JAJUFJ010000006.1 coordinate 82,772, forward strand.
TTGCATTTTTTCGCATTTTTCCTGCCTTTTTCACAACATCAGTCCTTAATCGGCAATTTTTGTTACGATAACCGATTCATTATACTCTGTTGCATCGATAAAATAATTATTTAAAAGAATTTATTTGTAAACAGATTCCCAATTCAATCCTGCTCGTCCAGCGTGAGTTGATAGGAGGGCAGGAATTCCTCTACAAAACAGTCCGCTTCGGGAAGGTGCATATCGGCAACGGCCTGGCGGAGCGCAACTTCCGCCTTGGCGAATTCGCTGTTGCCCGCCCCTTTTTCCTCCATGCATTTGATAACAGCGGAAAGCTTGTCCGCCGCTTTTACAAGAGGGAGAAGCTTGCGGTCGCTCTCGCCGTTCGCGGCAAGGATGGCTTCGTAACCTGGCTTTAAATCAGCCGGCAGAAGGCTCAGCAACTTTTTCCGGGCGGTTTTTTCCACCTCGGCGTAGGCGGAGCGGATTTCCGGGTTATAGTATTTTACCGGGGTGGGAAGGTCGCCGGTCAGGATCTCGGTCGCGTCGTGGTAAAGCGCGAGGAGCGCGGCACGCTCCGGATTTACATTTCCGCCGAAGCGGGTGTTGCGAAGTACTGCCAGCGCGTGGGCGATAACAGCGGTTTCAAAGCTGTGTTCGCAAAGGTTTTCCTCGCGCGTGTTGCGCATCAGGCCCCAGCGGTTAATATATTTCATGCGAGAAAGCACCGCATAAAAATGGAACATCCGAAATCCCCCTGTAATCCTTAAATATACTTCCCGATTTTGCAGCAAAACTACCCCGAAACAAGTGGGGAAGACAGGAAATCCGCCGAAATGGGCGGCGATAATAAATAGTAAACGAATTATTTATAATATACTAATAAAACGTAAATTTTGCAAGAAGCGTGGTCGGTTTTATTAAATTCGCTTTGTTCCAACAAAAGCGTGTGTTATAATATGGATTGATTACTTCATAAGCAGCACAGGCGGTTTTCTCATGTGCGCTGCTGTTAAACGGAGGCGACAGTTTGACCAGCATACTGACCCGCGAAGGAAAACAGAATTACTATCTGAAGGCTTTTTTATACGGCCTTGCAGTGTCCTTTCTCTTTTTCATCCCGTTTATACTTTATGACAACGGCTATTTTTTATTCTACGGCGATTTTAATGTGCAGCAGGTGCCCTTCTACCGAATGTGCCACGACGCGATCCGCAGCGGGAACATCGGCTGGAACTGGACAACGGACCTGGGCGCGAATTTCATCGGATCGTACTCGTTTTACCTTTTGGGAAGCCCGTTTTTCTGGCTGACCATCCCGTTCCCGAGCGCGGCGGTGCCGTACCTGATGGGCCCGCTGCTAATCTTGAAATTCGGCTGCGCTTCGCTGACAGGATACCTTTATTTGCAGCGGTATGTGGAGGACAAGGATTATGCGGTCATCGGCGGCATGCTGTACGCGTTTTCCGGATTTTCGATTTACAATATCTTTTTTAACCATTTTCATGAAGCCATCGTATTTTTCCCGCTCATGCTGTGGGCGCTGGACGAATACATGTATAAAAGGCGCAGGGGGCTTTTCGCGGTCACCGTGTTTGCCTGCTGCTTTGTGAATTATTACTTTTTTGTGGGACAGGTTGTTTTTACGCTGCTTTACGGCTTTACCCGGCTGTTCAGCGGGAACTGGAAAATTACGCTGCGCGATTTTCTGCTGCTGGTATGCGAAGCGGTCATCGGGGTGCTGTGCGCCTGTGTGCTGCTAGTGCCGACCGTGCTCGCCGTAATCCAGAACCCGCGCGTGAACGACCCGCCGGAGGGCTGGAACGCGCTGCTTTACGACTGGAACCAGCGGTACGTCCATATTCTAGAATGTTTCTTCTTCCCGCCGGATATCCCTGCGCGGCCGAACTTTACCCCGAAGTCAGAGGCAAAATGGGCCTCGCTTGGCGCGTGGCTGCCGCTGTTCAGCATGACCGGCGTAATCGGCTTTTTAAAAATGCGGAGAAAGCATTGGTTGAAAACCCTGTTGGGAATCCTGTACCTGATGGCCTTTGTCCCGGTGCTGAATTCCGCGTTCCAGCTTTTTAACGCTTCCTATTATGCGCGCTGGTTCTATATGCTGACTTTGATGATGAGCCTCGCGACGATTCTTGCGTTGCAGCGGGCGTGCATTGACTGGAAAAGCTCAATTAAATGGACGATGGGCATTACCCTCGGCATCGCGTTGCCGATCGGGCTGATGGTGAAATCCACCGATCAGGACGGCAAAAAAACCTATACGTTCGGGCTGGAGGATTACCCGACGCGCTTCTGGTCCTATGTTGCCATCGCCATGGTAAGCCTGCTCCTCCTGACGATTATCTTCAAATATTATCAACGCGACAAAAAAGGGTTTATCCGCCGCTGCATGGGCGGCGTGGCGGCAATCTCCTTTGTTTACGCGCTGTTCTTCATCGCGTTGGGCAAAACCCAGAGCGACGACGCCCACAAGGAAATCATCCCCTATTCGCTCAACGGCGGCGCGGATATCCACCTGCCCGATACCAGGAACTGCCGCGTTGACGTTTACGATGGGATGGACAATCAGGCCATGTTCTGGCAGATCCCGACCATTCAGGCGTTCCACAGTATTGTTCCCGGTTCCATCATGGAATTCTACCCCTCTGTCGGCGTTCAGCGCGATGTGGGTTCCCGCCCGGAAACGAAGTATTACGGCCTGCGCGGGCTGACAAGCTGCCGCTGGCTTTTCGATCCGGCTTTGAGCGGCAAGGACTTTGCCGTAGGCGAAACGGATACGAACGCACCGGCCATGCCGGGCTGGCGTTATTACGCTTCGCAGAACGGGTTTAAGATTTACCAGAATCAGTATTATATTCCCATGGGGTTCAGTTACGATTCCTACATCACCCGCTCGGAATACGAGCAGGTCGAAAAGGAAAACCGGCATCTGCTTCTGCTAAAAACGCTGGTGGTGGAAAACGAGGATGTGAGGGAAGTAACCGGCATTCTAAAGCATGATGACAATTTTCTGGAATCCGATTTTTCACAGGAGGCCTATTTCGAGGACTGCCTGAACCGAAAAGCCGAGTCATGCTCTTCCTTTGAACGAGACAACGGCGGATTCACCGCGAAAATCAACGCCGACAAAGAGCGGCTGGTCTTTTTCAGCGTGCCGTGGGAAGGCGGCTGGAGCGCCAAGGTGAACGGCAGGGAGGCGGAGATTCTGAAGGTCAACGTTGGGTTTATGGCGGTGAAGGTGCCGGCGGGCGAGTCCACGATCCGCTTTGATTATACGACGCCCGGCTTAAAGCAAGGGGCGCTGATAACCCTTGGCGGCGCGGCGCTGCTTGCCTTCTACTGGATTATGACCAAACGCTGCGATAAAAAGCATCCGCACAGGCGGAAAACATACCGAATTAAACGCCCCTTGCCGAGAACGATAGGATCCGCCGCACAAGCGGAAAATCTGAAAACGAAATGATCGGAGGTTGCTATGCCCACAGTCTATTTTGTAATACCGTGCTATAACGAAGAAGAGGTTCTGCCGGAAACCGTCCGGCGGCTAACGGAAAAAATCAACGGCATGATCGCGTCCGGGCGCGCCGACCGGAAAAGCCGTATGTTATTGGTGGACGACGGCAGCCGCGACAAAACATGGGAGCTGATCAGCAGATTCAGCGAAGAAAACGAACTGGTGAGCGGGATTAAGCTTGCGCACAACCGCGGGCACCAGAACGCGCTGCTGGCCGGGCTGATGACCGCAAAGGAATCCTGCGACTGCGCCATTAGCTTAGACGCGGATCTGCAGGACGACATTGAGGTGCTCGACCAGTTTGTGGACAAGTTCATGGAAGGCTGCGACGTGGTCTACGGCGTCCGCAACAAGCGCGAGACCGATACGTTTTTCAAGCGTACCACCGCGCTGGGATTTTATAAGTTCATGGCGGCGCTGGGAGTGGATGTGGTGTACAATCACGCGGACTACCGCCTGATGAGCCGCCGCGCGCTGGAAGCGCTGAGCGAATATAAAGAAACCAACCTGTTCCTGCGCGGGATTGTGCCGCTGATCGGCTACCGCAGCGACTATGTGTATTACGACCGGCATGAGCGTTTTGCCGGGGAGTCGAAATACCCGCTGAAAAAGATGATCGCTTTTGCATGGGACGGAATAACCTCCTTCAGCGTAAAGCCCCTGCGGATGATTGCGGGGTTGGGGGCGGTTCTTTGCCTTGTCAGCCTGATCGGCGTGATCCGGGCGCTGGTAGTCCGTTCCTTTATAACGGCAGGGTTCTGCGGCGTCTGGTTTTTGGGCGGCGTCCAGCTTTTGTGCCTTGGCGTTGTGGGCGGGTATATCGGCAAGATTTACGGCGAAGTAAAGGCGCGGCCGCGCTTTAAGATTGAAGAATATAAAAAATAGCCGGCCGACGCAGAAGAATGGTTCTTCTGCGCACAGCCGGTCGAATCGGTGTATTTCCCGGGAAAAGCGGGCGCATAGTGCCGTTTTGCCGCTTCCCGCGCGGCTATTTCCTTTTCTGCAGAAGGATGCGTGTTTCGCCCGGATTCAGGCAGATGAGCTTCGCGGCAATGCGAGGATGCTTCAGCCGCAGGCGCACCATGTCGCGCAATGCCTGCCCGCTGTTGTACCCGTGAATGACCCGTATTTCTGTGACCTTTGCGTCGGCCCGGTTCAGAAGCTGTTCCAAGCTGCGCTTTGCTTCTTCCACGGTCATACCGTGGATATTCACTTCCAGAAGATTCCCGTGTCTTTCCTGTAACAATGTTATCGCCAGCTTATGAAAAATTTCCGTTTTTGCAGACCGGATGGGCAACGAATTGTATCAATCATCATTATATCATCAATCCGACAAAATGAAAGCAACCGATCCGTTTTTTATGCTATAATTAAGGACAAAACAGGAGGGATCAATTTGAAGGTTATGGACCTGCGCAATGTCTTTGCAAACTGTAATGACATGCTGATTGAAATCAGCGACAATTATATTTATTATGCGGAAGAAAAAAAGGAAGAGGGTCATAACAGCCTCTTCATTTTAGAATATAACCGGGTTACGCGGCGGGAAAGAATCGTAACCAACTACATACTCAGCAATCCGTCCTTTGTCCAGCATTTTTTCTGTTTCCCCGACCATATCATCATTGTGATGGAAAGCGGAGAAAGCGAAGCCTGGATTCTGCGCATCGACAAGCACACCGGCGAGGAAAAAACCATGGCGAAGCTGAATTTTCTCGGGAGCTTTTTGGACTGTACAGCGCTGGATGAGGACCACCTCATCCTTTATACCGTAGAAAACGAAAAGCACCAGAATATGTTCCGGGCTTACAAAAAGCTGACGGGTTTCTCGAAGATTTCGTATTTATACGATCTGGACGAAGAAAAGTACTACTATGTGCGCGACCCGCGCATTTGCAATGCGGACAGCATGGGCCTGATCCCTTTCACACGGGACGGGGAGGTTCAGCTTTTAGTGCTTCTGCCCCATGGGGACGAAGCGGAAAAGGAAAAATGCTATAAGAACAGGCGCTGGTTGGGCGACAACGTGAACGACAACGTTTGGCTCTGTCCGCTTTTCGATTTTATAATCGCTGTGAAAAACGGAGAGGAACGTGCGCCGCTGGAGCTGATTTTAAGCGCGGGAACCTGCGGGTTGGTGCGTTACGCTGGAATGGATCCGGAAAACCTGTATTTCCGCGCGAAATATTTCCCCACCGGTGATCAACGGCTCTGCGCTTACAACAAGATGACCGGGAAAAAGACGGTGGCGGCGGAGTTGAACCTGAAAGGGGACGAAAAGCCTGCTTCCTTCTATATTGACGTGAACGGCGCACGGGTTTACCGCATCACCGAGGACGAGGATAATTACGAGGTGGACGGTGTCCTGAATTCGGAAATCCACGCGAAATACAGCAAGGAGCTGGGCGAGTTCCTCGCCTGTGTGGACGACCGGTTCATCCTTGCGCGCTATATCCTTTCGGACGAAAAGGATTCGTTTGAGTTCAATTCTATTTATGATGTGCAGACAGGTGAGCAGAAAAGCTACGAATGCCGCTGCGCCTTCCAGGGCAGCACGGTGGTGCTATATTAAAAAGTCAATTTTTCCTTTTGTCCTGTAAAATATACATTTCTTTGGTTTCCTGATGCACTACCTTTAATTCGTTTATAACATCCGTTATTTGATTGGAATATTCGGATTACGAACTGGGAAAATTAAACATTCCGATTCCGGTGTTGGTAAAATTAGCGGACTTTTATAATACCAGTATCGACTACCTTGTGGGGTTGACAGATGTAAAGGAACCTTATCCGAGAAGAAAAAAGAAATAAGCGCCGGGGTTTCGCCCCGGCGCTTTGCGGTTATTCTTTACTTAGAAGCTGTGGAAGCCGTACCGGCAGCGGAAGAAGCTGCGGACGCTGTGGAAGCCGCAGGAGCGGCGGAAGACGTTTCGGTTACGAACATGGATGGCTTGTAGGAATCGATCGCCGCCTGGTTCAAGGTGACGTTGCTGTAGGACTGCGCCGCCTTATCCAGATCCTTGGAGAATTCCTCTGCCTTCATTTCCGCCAGAAGGTTATTGCGGGAGCTTTCCATGCTGAGTTCGTCCTTGGTCTTTTTTGTAATATCATTCTTCATGACAACGAGGAAAGCGCCGGAAATTTCAGCGGATTTTACTTCGCCCGGCTTCATGGAATCCAGCAAGGTTTTCAGATCCGCCGGGTAACTGGTGCTTGTGTTCAGGTTTTCGGTTGCCTCCTGAAGCTGCTCGGTGGTCTGTTTGGAAGCGGCCTTGTATTCGTCGGCAATCTGTTTCATCGTTTTCTTTTTGGAAGAAACCTCTGCGGCGTAAGCGTCAAACTGCTTTTTCACGGCGGCCTTTTCCTGATCCGTAAACGGGGTTACACTACCGTCGGATTTTGTATTATAGAGAGATTTTGCAATAAAAGAGAAGTCCGTGTAATTCTTTTCAAAATACGATTTGAGTTCAGAATCGGGAACTTCTTTCTTGCCGCCCTTGCCGTAAAGCGCGGTAAAGACCTTCTGGTATTTGGTGTAAAAATCCGCATAGGCAAGGTTAAATGACTGTTTTGAAACACCGTATTTTTCGAGAGTGGAACTTGCCTGTTCCCACTGGGCATCGGTGACGCTACTGATCGTCTTGGTTTCCTCCGCCGTAAGGGACAGATTCAGTTCTTTCATTTTATCGTTCAGAACCAAAAGCATTTTGGTGTAGGTAAGCGCCTTGTCCTTGATATATTCTTCGGCGCTTTTGTTTTCGATTTTCTGGTCCAGAACCGGTTTGGTTGGGTCTTTTTTCAAGGTATTCGCGCTCTGGTATGCAGAATACAGATTGTAGATGTACACGCCGATCGGAACGGTTAAGCTGTTGTTTTTCATTGCCCAGCTTTTGTCGGTGCTGGCACACGCTGCGGTGCTTGCCGCCATAATAAACGCGAGAAGGACGGCAACGCCCTTTTTCAAAATTTTTATCATAGTTACCTCCATACGCTTGCGCGCGAAATTCCTAGATGGTAAACACGCGAACTTTTTTAGCATAACCAATTTTATTATTATACATGAATAAAATAGACTTGTCCAGCGAAAAACTGTCGCATTTTGCATACAGGATAAAAAATACCAAGCCCGCTAGCTGCCATTTTGAATTACGTCGAGAATTTCAGTAAGCGTGTCCAAAGGCGTGGCGTCTGGTTCGATTTTTACGCTGATATACGGCTTGGCGCCCGCGTTGAGCATCACGCGGGAATGGAGGGCGGAAATCAGCGCGCTGACCTGCTTCATGTCGATCTGCTTCTTGTAAAGCAGAAGCACGTCGTTCTGCTGCTTGATTTCATAGATGCCAAGTTGGGAAGCAAGGTTCCGGAGGAGAGCAATTTCAATCAGGCCGTTTACGCTCTCCGGCGGGTCGCCGAAGCGGTCGATTAGCTCGTCGGTTACGTCGAGCGCGTCTTCGCGCGTGCGGATATCGGCGATGCGGCGGTAAATTTCCAGCCGCTGGCTGAGGTTCGAAATATAGCTTTCGGGAATATGCGCCTGTACCTGCATGTCTACAAGGCATTCCTGATCGTATTCCTGCGGCGTTTCGCCCTTTTCGCGGCTGATCGCTTCGGCGAGCAGGTGCAGGTACATATCGTAGCCAACGGCTTCCATATGCCCGTGCTGTTCGCCGCCCAGAATATTGCCCGCGCCGCGGATTTCCAGGTCGCGCATGGCGATCTTGAAGCCGGAGCCGAATTCCGTAAATTCACGGATCGCGGAAAGGCGCTTCTGCGCAATTTCGGTCAGCACCTTGTTGGGTGTGAAGGTTAGGTATGCATAGGCGCGGCGGCTGGAACGCCCCACGCGCCCGCGGAGCTGGTGAAGCTGGGAAAGCCCCATGCGATCCGCGTTTTCGATAATTAATGTATTGGCGTTCGGCACGTCCACGCCGGTTTCAATAATGGTGGTGCAGACAAGAACGTCGATTTCGTGTTCAATCAGGCGGCGCCAGACCTCAGAAAGCTCCTGTTCGTTCATCTTGCCGTGGCCGAAGCCGATACGCGCTTCGGGAATCTGTTTCTGCAAACGGGCGGCGGTGCGCTCGATAGTCGCAACGTCGTTGTGCAGGTAGTAAACCTGCCCGCCCCGGCGAAGTTCGCGCCGGATGGCTTCGGCGATCAGGCCGTTGTCGTGCTCTAGGACATAGGTCTGTACCGGGTGGCGGTCGTGTGGCGCTTCCTCAATCAGGCTCATGTCGCGGATGCCGGACAGCGCCATGTTCAGCGTGCGCGGAATCGGCGTGGCTGAAAGGGTAAGGATATCCACATTTTTACACAGAGCCTTCAGCTTCTCTTTTTGCGCAACGCCGAAACGCTGCTCCTCGTCGATAATGACGAGGCCGAGGTCGTGGAATTGTACGTCCTTGGAAACCAGCCGGTGCGTGCCGATGATCATATCGATTTCCCCGCGGCTTAACCGGCGGAGGATTTCCTCCTGCTGCTTTGGGGTGCGGAAACGCGAAAGGAGCTCGATTTTAACGGGGAAGCCCTCCATACGCTTGGTGATCGTCTGGTAGTGTTGCCACGCAAGGATGGTGGTTGGGACGAGCATGGCGCACTGTCTGGAGTCGGTGATACATTTGAACGCCGCACGCAGGGCGACTTCCGTCTTTCCGAAGCCGACGTCGCCGCAGAGCAGGCGGTCCATGGGCGCTTCCCGCTCCATGTCGCTTTTGATTTCTTCGATACAGCGGAGCTGCGCTTCGGTTTCCTCAAACTCAAAATGCGCCTCGAAATCGCGCTGCCATTCGTTGTCAGGAGGAAATGCATGTCCCTTTGTCTGCATCCGTTCGGCGTAAAGCTTCATCAGCTCTTTTGCCATGTCTTTAACCGCCGCGCGGACGCGCGCTTTGGCCTTTTGCCACTCCGCGCCGCCCAGGCGGTGCAGCTTTATGTTCGCGTCCTCGCGTGGGCCGATGTATTTGGAGACCATGTCCAGTTGGGTAACCGGGACATAGAGGGTATCTTTTTTGGCGTAGCGTAATTTAATATAATCCTTTACGACGCCGTGCATATCGATTTTGTGGATTCCTTCGAATACGCCGATGCCGTGCGCCGCATGAACGACATAATCGCCGGGTACCAGCTCGGCAAGGCTGTAAATTTCCTGGCTGTTCTTGCTGCGCTTTGCTTTTTTCTTCGGGGAGGAAATCAGGCGGCCATGGGTAATCAGCCCGAAAAACGCGCCCGGATACTCCAGCCCGGCGGAAAGCGCGCCGGAGGTAACCACTACGGTTCCGCGCTCGACCTTTTCAGGATGCTCCACATAGGCGGCGGGAATGCCCTGCGCCTGTAAATCCGCGACGGCGGTCTGCGCCGCGCGTTCATTGCCGACAAGGACGACGCATGCCCATTTGCTTGCCAGCATATTCTGCACATCCTCACCCAGAAGCTGGGTGCTGCCGCCCCAGACGGAAAGCTGGCGTGCGGTCATGTTCAGAAGGGTGCGCACAGGCGTGTCGTAGCTGCCGCGCACGAAGGTGTCCAGATAAACGGCGCCGCGCGCAAAGCGTTCCAGCGCGTAATCCCAGTCGCCGCCGAAGGTGTCCAGCCCACGGCAGAGCGTGCCGTCCGCGAGAAGGGCTTTCACGTCTTCGCCCCACTGCCAGAGTGTGCTGCGCATGCGCTCCTTTGCCTTCGCGGGTTCGCTGACAAACAGCAGGGTGTCGGGCGTCATGTAATCGAACAGTGTGGCGGTCGAAGGGTATAACAGGGAAATATATTTATCGGCGCAGCCGAGGTGCAGGCCGTTTTCCAGCTTTTGCGCCTGCTCCGCCAAGACAGCTTTTGCGGCCGGTGCGGCCTTGCCGCGCAGGGAAGAAGCGAGTTCCCCGATTTTTTGCGCCAACAGCCCCGGGTCATCGATCAGCGCTTCTACGGCGGGCGTGACCGTGACTTGCGAAATGGTTTCGGTGCGGCGCTGCGTTTCCAGATCAAACAGGGAAATGGTGTCGATTTCGTCGCCCCAGAATTCCACCCTTGCCGGGTTCGGCGCGTCGGGCGTGAAAATATCCAGAATACCGCCGCGCTGCGAATACTGCCCGGTTCCGTCCACCTGATCGGCGCGCTCATAGCCGCAGCGGTTCAGGGCGTCCAAGATCTGCTCCATGGGAATGGATTGACCGGTTTTCAGCGAAACCGTCCGCTTTTTCAGTTCGTCTGGCGGTATGGTGTACTGTAACGCCGCGTCCAGGCAGCAGACAACTGCGTCGCATTCGCCGCTGAGCGTACGTTCCAGCAGCTGCAGGCGCTGGTGCTCGTACTCGTGGCTGCTTCCCGCTGTGTCGCGGAAGGAAAAATCGCGCACGGGGTAGAACAGCGGCTTCATGCCCATGGCGCTCAGATCGTCGCAAAGGCGCTGCGCTTCGCTTTCATCGCCGGCAACAACAAAAGCCCTGCGCTGTAATTTTGCGCAGAGCGAATAGATGATATTGGCTTTGTGAATACCGGAAATCCCGGTTACCGCAGCGGGAAGCGCGCCGGTTTTTACTGCGGCTTCAAGACTTTGGAATTCTTTCAGCCCGCTGATTGCATTCGTGAGAAATTTCATGGAATCCCCTTTGTACGGCTGTGATTTTTGTAGGTACAAATTCCGTTTTCTACAGGATTTTATTATATAGTATATGCTTCGCCAGTATCTTATAACACTATTCTTTAGGAAGCGGTGTTACAGGATACTAGGAATTGTATTTGTTCATGGCTTCGGAGGCTCTCTCCTGCACTATCAGCTCCACCGAGGAGCATGCATGGTCGATTGCCTCATACACCGCCTTGTGGTCCGCTTCATTGAACTTGGACAACACCCAGTCCGCCAGATCCCATTCAGGGCTCGGCTTTGCGCCGGTGCCGATTTTAATGCGCGGGAAACGGTCGCTCCCGCTCAGGTAAATGATGTTTTTCATGCCGTTCTGACCGCCGTCGCTGCCTTTCATGCGGATGCGCATGCGTCCGGGATCAAGCGAGATGTCGTCGTATAGGATGATTGTTTTTTCGGGCGGAAGCTTGTAAAAGCGCATGGCTTCCGTTACGCTCTGCCCGCTCAGGTTCATATAGGTCGAAGGCTTTAGCAAAAGGACCTTTTTACCGCCGATCAGCCCCGTTCCGCAAAGCCCCTTGAATTTTACGCGGTCGACGCGCACGCCGAACTTTTCCGCAATATAATCCAGCGCCATGAACCCTGCGTTATGGCGCGTATTTTCGTATTTCGAACCCGGGTTGCCAAGGCCTACAATAAGGTATTCGATCTGGCCGGCGGGTTCGGATTTTGCTGCAAACAGATTCGGAAACATTGCTATCACCTCATTTTGCCCTCGAGCCGGGCGCACAGTATACGCAGTAGCGTGCGTTCCGCCGCTTTCCTAGACGGGTTGAAAAGGAAGCTCCTTTCTACTTTTCGCTTTGCGGCGAGGGAACCGCCGGCGGAAAGGAGATTCCCGACGGCCGGGATGCGCCTTCGGCGGTGCGCGATGGAACGCGCAGGGATAAGAATAGGGCGGGATGGAAAATCCACCCCACCATTCAATTTTTAAAATTATATTTTTTTATTTATCAGACAAACATGGGGGAAACCGGTTTGTCCTCGTAGATGCGCTCGATCGCTTCTGCGAACAGCGGGGCGACGGGCAGGATCGTGAAGTTGTCGAGCTGCTTTTCGGGCGGCAGCGGAATCGTATCGAGCAGGATAAACTCCTTGATCACGCTTTCTTTGATGCGATCGATGGCTGGACCGGAAAGAACGGCGTGGGTCGCGCAGGCGATGACTTCTTTCGCACCTTTTTCCATGATCGCGCAGGCGGCGTTGCAGAGCGTTCCCGCGGTATCGATCATGTCGTCGACAAGGATAACCCTTTTATCCTTTACGTCCCCGATAATGTTCATGACTTCGCATACATTGGCCTTTTGGCGGCGCTTGTCCACGATGGCAAGCGGGCAGCCGATGCGCGCTGCAAAATTGCGGGCGCGGGTAACGGAGCCGAGGTCGGGGGAAACAATGACGTATTCGTCGGTTTTGTCGCCGATGCGTTCCTTCAGGAAAGAAGAAAGGATGGGCGCGCCGAGAAGGTGGTCAACAGGTATGTTGAAGAAGCCCTGTATCTGGGGTGCGTGCAAATCCATGGTCAGCACACGGTCTGCACCCGCAGTCGTGATCAGATCGGCGCAGAGCTTTGCTGAAATCGGGTCGCGGGCCTTGGCTTTGCGGTCTTGGCGCGCATAGCCGAAATACGGCATAACGGCCGTGATACGGGCGGCAGAAGCACGTTTCATCGCGTCAATCATGATGAGAAGCTCCATCAGGTTGTTGTTGACCGGGGCGCATGTGGACTGAACGATAAAGCAGTCTGAGCCTCGAACCGATTCAAATAGGGAAAGAGAAATTTCGCCGTCGCTGAAGGTGCTAACGTCGCTTTTTCCCATCGGAAGCCCCAAACACTCCGAAATCTGTTTTGCCACGCGCTGGCTCGCATTTGCAGCAAAAATTTTAATATCCTTGCCGTGAAAATTCATTTGCATATCCCCCTAAATATTCTCTCAGTGGTTTATAACCGAAAAAGGCGCTACCGCCTGATTTGGCTCAATTACGCTGTTTTCACACTGCACATAACGCAGGCATACGCCGTCGCCCACAGTACAGTCTGAGACAAAAGAATTCGGCCCCACCGTGCAGCCGCAACCGATAACGGTTTTGCCGCGCAGAATGGTGCCGGGTAAAATGCAGGTATCGCTGCCGATTTTTACGTCCGGGCCGATCATGACGCCGTCGCGGCAGGGAATTTCGATTCCGTTTTTCATGTGCCGGGAAAGAATTTCTTCGCGCGCGATGGAATTCAAGGCGTTCAATTGAAGGCAGTCATTTGCGCCCAGTACGGCGTTGGCTTCGCTGGTGGTGTGCGCCGCGACCCTTTTGCCGCTTTCGATCAATAGCTTGACCGCGTCGGGAAGGTAGTATTCCCCCTGGGCGTTGTTATTTTGAATTTTATTTAAGATACTTAGAAGGTCGTCTACCTGAAACCAGTAGGCGCCCGAATTGATTTCACAGATGGACAGGGTTTCGCGGTCCGCGTCCTTTTGTTCCACAATGGCGCGGAGCAGGTGGGTTTGGGGATCGCGTACAATGCGGCCGTAGCCGGTCGGGTCGTCCAACACGGCGGAAATCACGGTAACCGCGTTGCTGTTCTCCGTATGGGCCCGGCGCGCTTCCTCAATAACCTTTGCGTTTACAAACGGCGCGTCGCCGTTTAAAATCAATACGCTTTTCCCGTGGTGCGCGCGCAGGAACTCTTCCGCCATCATGACGGCGTGGCCGGTGCCCTTGCGCTCAGCCTGAAAAGCATGGCTGATTTTTACGCCGGTATTGTCAAGACTGGAAAGGTATTGTTCCACCTTTTCGTGCATATAGCCGGTGATGACGCAGATGCTGGAAACACCGGCTTCTTCGGCGGAATCGATAACCCATTGCAGCATGGGTTTGAAAAGTACCGGCGAAAGCACCTTGGGACGGCTGGATTTCATCCGTTTCCCTTCGCCGGCGGCAAGAATGACAGCGCAGCATTGTTCTGGCATGTTCTTTCCTCCGTGAATATATTGCGATGCATCAGAGCATAATAATAACATTTTAACTTAATCTATCTATTATCTCTATTATCTCATAAGAAATAGAATTTTCAAGGAAAAATTTAAGTTTTGTCCAGGATTTGTGAAAGTTACTGGGATTTTGTTTAATTTTATTTAAAATATCAGTTGGTTTTCTAAGAAAACATATGGTAATTTTCAAATGTTTTTGCTATAATACACTTTGAGCGATTGTTAAAGAATTATTATATTAAAATAGCTCGATATTACAACTGATTATAGGAGGTACTTTTCATGAGCCACAAGTATGTCTACCTTTTCTCCGAAGGCAACGGCAAAATGAGAGAGCTGTTAGGCGGAAAAGGTGCAAACTTAGCTGAGATGACCGTTCTCGGCATGCCTGTCCCCCAGGGATTTACAATTACCACAGAGGCCTGTACCCAGTATTACAAAGATGGCCGCGAAATCAACGCGGAAATCCAGGCTCAAATTTATGAATACCTTGAAAAAATGGAAGCGATCTGCGGCAAGAAATTTGCCGATCCGAAGAACCCGCTTCTTGTTTCCGTCCGTTCCGGCGCGCGTGCGTCCATGCCGGGCATGATGGACACTATTTTGAACCTCGGCTTGAACGATACCGTTGTCGAGGGTCTTGCGAAAATTACAAACAGCCCGCGTTTCGCATACGACTCCTACCGCCGTTTCATCCAGATGTTCTCTGACGTTGTTATGGAACTGCCGAAGTCGGAGTTTGAAAAAATCATCGACGAGCAGAAGGCAAAGAAGGGCGTAAAACAGGATATTGAATTGGACGAGAACGACATGAAGGAACTCGTTCAGAAGTTTAAGGCGTTCTATAAGGAGAAGAAGGGCGAGGAGTTCCCGAGCGATCCGAAGGTTCAGCTTATGGAAGCTGTAAAAGCTGTTTTCCGTTCATGGGACAACCCCCGTGCAAACGTATACCGCCGCATGAACGAAATCCCCTACGATTGGGGCACCGCCGTTAACGTACAGGCGATGGTTTTCGGCAACTCCGGCGAGAAGTCCGGCACAGGCGTTGCGTTTACCCGCAACCCGGCCACCGGTGAAAAAGCTCTGTTCGGCGAGTACCTCATTAACGCGCAGGGTGAAGACGTTGTTGCGGGTATCCGCACACCTTTCCCGATCAGCCACCTCAAGCAGGATATGCCGGAAGTCTATAATCAGTTTGCTGAAATTGCAGATAAACTTGAAAAGCACTATAAAGACATGCAGGATATGGAGTTCACCATTGAAAACGGCAAGCTCTATATGCTTCAGACCAGAAACGGCAAGAGAACAGCTGCCGCTGCTCTGAAAATCGCCGTTGACCTTGTTGACGAAGGCATGATTGACGAGGAAGAGGCTGTTTTGAGAGTTGAGCCGAAGCAGCTCGACGCTCTGCTCCATCCGCAGTTTGATGCCGAGGCTCTGAAGAAGGCCAAGGCAATCGGCAAGGGCCTTGCTGCTTCCCCGGGAGCTGCCTGCGGAAAGGTTGTCTTCTCTGCGGAAGACGCAAAAGAATGGCATGAAAGAGGCGAGAAGGTTGTTCTCGTCCGTTTGGAAACTTCTCCGGAAGACATTGAAGGTATGGCAGTTGCAGAGGGTATCCTGACCGTTCGCGGCGGCATGACCTCCCACGCGGCTGTTGTTGCGCGCGGCATGGGCACCTGCTGTGTATCCGGCTGCGGCGAAATCGTTGTTGATTACGACGCAAAGAAATTCACCCTCGCAGGCCAGACCATTAAAGAGGGCGACTATATTTCCATTGACGGTTCCACCGGCAATATTTACGCGGAAGCAATCCCGACGGTTGCAGCTTCCATTTCCGGCGATTTCGGCCGCTTTATGAAGTGGGCCGACTCTGTCCGCAGGCTTGAAGTTTACACCAATGCGGACACCCCGAGAGACGCAAAGCAGGGCAAGGAATTCGGCGCGCAGGGCATAGGCCTTTGCCGTACCGAGCATATGTTCTTTGAGGGCCAGCGCATTAAGGCAATGCGCGAGATGATCGTTGCGAAGACGACGGAAGAGCGCGAAAAGGCGCTTGCACGCATCCTGCCGTATCAGCAGGGCGACTTTGAGGGCATCTACGAAGTCATGGAGGGCCGTCCGGTTATTATCCGCTTCCTCGATCCGCCGCTTCACGAGTTCCTCCCGACCAAGGAAGAGGACATTAAGGAGATCGCCGGCGAGCTGAATATCACCGTCGCAGACCTTAAGAATGTTATCGCAAGCCTGCATGAGTTTAACCCGATGATGGGTCATCGCGGCTGCCGTCTTGCCGTTTCCTATCCGGAAATTGCAAGGATGCAGACAGCGGCGGTTATTAACGCAGCAATTGCTGTGAATAAGAAGCATCCGGAATTCAAGACTGAGCCACGCATTATGATTCCGCTCGTAGGCGAGGAAAAGGAACTGAAGTTTGTTAAGGATGTTGTTACCGAGACAGCGGACAAGATCATTAAGGAGGCCGGCGTTGATCTGAAATATCAGGTCGGTACCATGATCGAAATTCCGCGCGCCGCTCTGACCGCTGACGAAATTGCCAAGGAAGCAGAATTCTTCAGCTTCGGCACCAACGACCTTACCCAGATGACCTTTGGCTTCAGTCGTGACGATGCCGGCAAGTTCCTCGACTACTACTATGAGAACAAGATTTACGAGTCCGATCCGTTTGCACACCTTGACCAGAATGGCGTTGGCAAGCTTGTTAAGATGGCTGTTGAACTCGGCCGCAAGACAAGACCCGAAATCCACCTGGGCATCTGCGGCGAACACGGCGGCGACCCGACTTCCGTCGAGTTCTGCCATCAGGCCGGCCTCGATTATGTTTCCTGCTCACCGTTCCGCGTGCCGATCGCACGTTTGGCCGCTGCACAGGCTGCTGTTAAAGAAAAGAGAGCAAAATAAGTTTCTCGTTTCTTAAATTGAAATACGCCCTGCCTGCTCAGCGGGCAGGAATGAAGAACCCCCAACCGCGGGATTTCCTGTGGCTGGGGGTTCTGTATTGATAACGAGGACTTCCTCTTTAACATGCTCAAACGCCCCCTTTACTCCTTTACCTGCCGGCGCTTTGTTTTAGGCTTACTGCACGCTTCGACGGAGCGTATGCGGGAAAATCCGCTGCTTGACAAATAGAAGAACATGGAATATGCTAATGAATACAAATAAGCTTATAAAAAGGATCCAAAAAAGTGCTGCGAAGCACGGAATGGGGCCTCTGTCTTTGCTTGGTTCCTTATTTAAAAGGAATGTTAGAATGATTAAAATTTTGATTTTCGGAATTTTTATGGGATGGTGTACGCTATGAGTAAGAAACAGGTCAAGGGAATTGTTATCCTGCTGCAATTGTTTTTAATCGGGGCGCTGTTCCTTCCGGCGGGTACCATCATTGGGAGCGCGAAGAACCAGGACGACGCAACGCTGAGCGTGTTCCGCATGATGGATCGCTACGCGGGGATGGGATTTGCCGACGACGCGCGGTTTTATATGATTTTTGCCGGCCTTTTCCCGGCGGCGGTTATCGTTTTGCTTCTGGTGCTGAAGGAGCGGAAAAACTTTGAGGCCGGGATTATCTTAAGTGCGTTTTATGCGACGGCTTCCGCGTGTTTTTACTCTGCGGCGAAAACAAAGATGGTCGATTATGCGACCATGACGATTCTTCCGAATCTGATCATTCTGGTGTCCCTCCTTTCCTTAGTCATGCTGATCCGGGGCTTTTTTATGGATACCCCAGAGGGTGCCGCGAAAAGGAAGAATTGACAAACCCGCTGCGATATTTTATAATAAATAAGTTATTTGCTTGTCCCCCTTTCCAAAAGCGCCGCTTTTACAAGGGGAGCCGGCGCGTTGCCCCACCCGAAATTCTGATATGTCTCCGTAGCTCAGCAGGATAGAGCGTTCGCCTCCTAAGCGAAAGGCCGCGCGTTCGAATCGCGCCGGGGACGCCAAAACGCGGGTAGTCCGAAAAAAGGGGGCACCCGCTGGGTATGAGTCCGCGCCCGGAGTTTTCCGAGCGCGGTCTGCTTTATAGCGGCAAATGTGTGGAAACAGGGATAACATAGGGATAACATAAAGGAGTATTTTATGATTGGTTCACCTTACGGTCCGTACAATCCATATTTCGACCCTTCGCTGTATATGATGGCGCAGGATGAAAAGCGTCAGTTAAAACGAACATCGAACGCCCTGTGCTGGACGCTGATCGCATCGACAGTTTTTCTCTATGCGATTTCCATCGTCGGCAGGGTGTATTTAAATGCGGTCGGCTATACGGCCGATTACACCAACCCGGATTTCCACGGCTTTACGCCGGTATTGTATTATCTGTTGAACGGCGTAACGTATTCAGCTGGGCTGGCAATCCCCGCATTCTTGTATTTATCCATTTTCCGCATTCCGCCCGCGGAGGTGCTCCCGTTTCAAAAAAACGGCTTTCTGAAAACCGGCGCGTGTGTCCTTTTCGGCGTAGCAGTATGCATGCTTGCGAACATACCCGCCAGTATTATTTCTAATATTGAAAATATGTTTGGATTTGACACCGATCTCTCCATGCCGTTGACGGACGACCCGGCGGTACTGGTTCTGTTCTTCATTACCATAGCGGTCGCCCCTCCGATTGTTGAGGAGCTGATCTTCCGGGGAATTGTCCTGCAAAGCCTGCGGAAATTCGGCGACGGTTTCGCCATTGTGGGTTCCGCTCTGCTGTTCGGCCTGTTCCACGGGAATTTGGTGCAGATTGTGTTTGCGTTTATCGCCGGACTGGTGATGGCTTTGGTGGATGTGCGCACGGATTCCCTTCTGCCGTCCATACTGATTCATTTCTGCAACAATGCGATTTCCTTTGTGCTCACCGTTGTCCAACGGCTTTACGGGGAAACTACGATGGGCTATGTAAATAATGTGGTGTTCGGCGCGGCCGTGCTTTTGGGAATCGGTTCGCTGGTCTATCTTTGGGCGAAGGATCGCAACTTCTTTCAGGGCGGCGCGGTGAACCCGGTGTTCCGCACGCCGGAAAAGATAAAGACGCTGTTCTTGAATTTCGGAGGAATCGTCCTGCTGATTTACGCTTTTCTGTCCTCCGTATATACGCTGACACAATGACGGGCAGGGACGAAGCCTTTATGCGGGAGGCTTTAAAATACGCATACGCGGCGGCAGAGGAAGGCGAGGTCCCGGTCGGCGCGGTGATTGTGAAGGATGACCAGATTATCGCCGCGGGGCGCAACCGCCGCGAAAACGGGAAAAACGCGCTGTGCCATGCCGAGCTGGAGGCAATTCACAGGGCGTGCACCCTTCTGGGCGGATGGCGGCTTTGGCAGTGCGAGTTGTTTGTAACGCTGGAGCCGTGCCCCATGTGCGCCGGGGCGATTATCAACGCGCGGATTCCGCGTGTCGTTTACGGGGCAAAGGATGGAAAAGCCGGTTCCTGCGGCTCCATTGTGAACCTGTTTGAACTGCCGTACAACCATAGGCCCGAGCTGGTAGGCGGTGTGTTGGAACAGGAATGTGCGCAGGTACTGCGGGATTTTTTTAAAAAGTTAAGAGATAAAAAAGAAACCTCCGGGTAGCCGGAGGTTTTCTTTCTATAAAGGGGAAAGCGGAAACTTCCCTTCTTTTTTATCAACGAAAATGCTGACGATTACGGTTAAACCTGCCGAAGGAATGCAATAAAATCAAAAGCCCCACTATAATGCAAAGAGAACCCACGCCGCCCATTCTGGTTTCCCCTTTCCGCGCTTTCTCCATATCGTCCGTTTTTCCCCAATATTCTACCATTTTTATTCTTAAGAAACAAGACCGCAAAAGCAAAAATATAGGAAAAACAGAAACCGGTGTGACAATTTTGTCACACCGACCCGGGAAAAATGAATCCCCACAAGAAAATGCATTGCAATTATGATTCTCCTTGGATAATATGAAAATTAGAGAACACTGGTTGACAACTAGGTCACACCGGGGAAACTGAAAGGAGTATTATGAATTATAAGGAGTGGGGAATGAATTATTTGGAAGAAGCAGAAAAGCTGAAGGCACGGCTGGTTCCTTTGCGAAAGATGGCCCGAACCGCGGACCATGAAACAGCCGCTCAGCTATACCGCAGGGCCGCGCTGCTGAACGATATGTACTTGGACTGTCTGCATACCGGCCGGTATTTAACGCAAAGTGGGGCGAGACGATGAGAAGGAAAAACAATTTAAGCCTTGACCTTTTTGGGGACAGGCTGAATGTTCCGATCCAGACGGACGACGACGGGGCGGAACGCAAAAAAATGCTGCGGGTTCTTCGCAGCGCGATGGAGGGGGAATTGACGGAAAGGCAGAAGGCTTGTGTACGGCTCCGGTATTTTGAAGAGAAGAGCGTTAGCGAAGTTGCCGAAATATTGGGTGTTACGCCCTCAACCGCTTCAAAGCATCTGAAAAAAGCCCGCGCGAGGCTGGGAAAGATCATGGGGTATTCTTTCCCTAGGCTGAGCTAAGCCGCCGTACTTTGCTTCCTTTCGGGTGACCGGAAGGCAAGAAAGCTTAGGTTTAACCTGTTCGAAACACAAGGTGCAGTTTCCGCCCCTCCGGGGTTCCCGGAGGTTGGGACTGCACCTTGTTTTCTGTTTCGGATCGTACAGAAATGCGTACCGCCCGCTGTGCGCGGGAAACAGCCAAAGGGCGCTATTCGTCCGCTTGAATCGTGCCGCCGCCGACGACAAGATCCCCGTCGTAAAACACAACGGCCTGTCCCGGTGTGACCGCGCGCTGCGCTTCTTTGAAATCCACGCGGATCCGGCTGCCCTCCAGCGGGATAAGGCGGGCCTTCGCGGGCGCGGCCTGATACCGTACCTTCGCGGTAACGTCCATCTCGGTTTCCAGCGTGTCGAACGGGATAAAATTCAAATCTGCGGCGACAAGCGAAGACCGGTATTGGCTTCCTTCCTCGCCGAGCGTCACTTCGTTATGTACCGTGTCGATTTTCGTAACGTACATCGGCTTTCCGAAGGAAACGCCCAGCCCTTTGCGCTGGCCGATCGTGTAATGCGTGATACCGCGGTGGCGGCCCAGGATATTACCGTCCGCGTCGACAAAGTTGCCCTGCGGCGCGGTTTTTCCCGTATAGCGCTCAATAAATCCAGCGTAATCGTTGTTTTCCACAAAGCAGATTTCCTGGCTGTCCGGCTTGTGGGCAACGGGCAGCCCGGCCTCCTCCGCTAGTGCGCGCGCCTGCGGCTTGGTGTAGCGGCCCAGAGGCATCAGCGTGTGGCTGAGCTGGTCCTGCGTAAAGGAATACAGGACATAGCTTTGATCCTTGCTGGCGGGAGCCTTGCGTAAAATCCAGCGCCCTGCGGCATTTTGCTCGATTACGGCGTAATGCCCGGTGGCGATATAATCAAAATCCAGCTCTCGCGCGCGGCGGAGCATGGCGTCAAATTTAATATGGCGGTTACAGGCGATGCAGGGATTGGGCGTTAGCCCGGCCTCGTACTGAGCGGCGAAATAATCAATGACATTTTTTTCGAAGAGTTCGGTAAAATTCAGAACCAGATGGTCAATCCCCAGCTTGTAGGCGACCCTGCGCGCGTCGTCGATATCGTCGAGCGAACAGCAGCCGCCCGCAGCGCTTTGCTGCATGTATTTGTCCGGACGCAGGCGCAAGGTGACGCCGGTTACGTCGTATCCGGCCTTTAAAAGCAGAAGGGCGGCTACGGAACTGTCCACGCCGCCGCTCATGCCAAGCATTACTCTTTTTTTCATGGTTCATCCGGGAACGAAGGATTTTCTGGGCAGTCCTCCGCCGCTTCCTCCGCCGCCTCGTCGCTTGCATAGCCTCGTTCGTTTGCTTTGTCAACGATGGGGAAATGCATGGGGTAGTTTGTGAACTCTTCTTCTTCGTCTTTTTCCTGCACTGGGATATCGTTTTCTCCGTCGTCTACGCCGCAGGGGCAGCAGCAGTCGTCGCCGCAGTCCGTACATTCGTCTTCGGCTTCTTCCCCAGAGGAAGTGATTTCATCCAGCTTTTCAAACGCTTTCTTCATGCGGCGCTCGGACTCTTCCACGGCGCGGCACAGGTGCTCCGTTTCCTCGTTGTTCTCATCGCGCAAATTGTGGAAATAATATTTACCGAGCGCGATATATGCGCGCGCTTCATTTTCCCTTTCATTCTTAATGACAATTCGAATCCGGTTTATCAACGCGGCTTTACGGTTTTTTTCAACGACATAGTCGACAGCTTTCGCAAGTTTTTCTGATACGTTGTTAAAAATACTCATAAGCTTACCTCCTGCCGAAAATACGGCTTAATTTAGGGCATTTTCTCTTTGCAGTTATTATATCGCAAATTCCCGTAAAATAACAGTATTATTTAATCCTGTTCCTTTTTTTATCAGATTGTGATATAATGTGCAAATACGCAAAGGCTAAGGAGGATGTAAAAAAATGGCGATCCAAGACAACCGGGATGTGAGCTGTCCGCACTGCGGCGCAGTAGTAAATACACAGATAAATCCGGAGATGGAAGCGGAGGAGGACCCGGAACTCCGGCTGCGCGTGCTGGACGAAACGCTTTTCGATTGGAAATGTCCCGAATGCGGCTACGAGGCGCAACTTGTTTATCCTTGCCTTTACCACGATAAGATCAGAAACTTTATGGTGTATGTTGTGCCGAACGGCGGCTGCCGCTGCCTTGAGCCGGTAAAAGTGAGCGAGGCGTTTCCGCAGCTTTCCGGCGTAACAAAACGGGTTGTTGTGTCCCCTGCGGAGCTGAAGGAAAAAATTTTAATTTTTGAAGCCGGGATGAATGATTTTGCGGTTGAGCTGGTAAAACTAGCGCTTACCGATGTGGCCGCAAAAAAGCACGGCAATATAGTAACCGAAGGGTATTTCTGTTATGCGGACGAGGCGGAAAACCGGATCGGTTTTTCTTTCCGTTTACAGGGAGCGGAAGAACCGGTGCAGCAGGGCACGCGCCTGGATGTTTACCGGAAATCCTTGGAGATTATACAGAGCGTCGGCGTTTGTGAGCAGGATGAATTTATGGTGGTGAATTCTGCCGTCGCCGAAAAGATTTTGCGGGTGTACCGCGGCGAGGAGGAATAATTCAATATGTGCGGATTGTGCGGATTTACCGGAAATATTATCAACCGCGACGATATTATTAAAACCATGACGGATAAAATAACCCACAGGGGCCCGGATTCCAGCGGCTTTTTTACAAACCGCGATATTTCCATGGGCTTCCGGCGGTTAAGTATTATCGACGTGGCTTCCTCTGGAGATCAGCCGATTTACAATGAAAACAAGACGTTGGTTCTTACGTTTAACGGAGAAATTTACAATTACCGCGACCTTCGCAACGAGCTTATTGCAAAGGGACACCGGTTTTATACAAATACGGATTCCGAAGTGCTGATTCACGGCTTCGAGGAGTGGCACGAAGACCTTTTGACAAAGCTGCGCGGCATGTTTGCGTTCGCTATTTTTGATACCATTGAGAAAAGCCTGTTTCTGGCGCGCGATTATTTCGGAATCAAGCCGATGCATTACACCATGGTCGGCGATCATTTCGTTTACGGCTCCGAAATCAAGAGCATCCTCAATTTCCCGGGCTTTCAGAAGAAATTCAATAAGCGCGCGCTTGACAATTACATTTCCTTTGAATATTCCGTGCCGCCCGAAACCTTTTTCGAAGGGGTTTACTGCCTGATGCCTGCCCATTACCTTTGGTACAAGGACGGCAAGGTGGAAACGTGCCGCTACTGGGAGCCGAAGTTCAACGCGGACGAAAGAATGACGGAGGAACAGGCGGTTAACGAAATTGAAAAGGTCTTTGAGAATTCCGTAAACGCCCATAAAATAAGCGATGTGGAAGTCGGCTGCTTCCTTTCTAGTGGGGTGGATTCCAGTTATGTTTCCACGTATTTCGCGGGGCAGAAAACCTTTACGGTCGGCTTTGACTACGGCGAACAGTACAATGAAATTGACTGGGCGAAGGGCCTTTCCGAAAAAGTCGGGGTGGATCATCATTACAAGGTGATTTCCCCGGAGGAATACTGGGGCAATATCCGCAAGGTGCAGTACCATATGGACCAGCCCCTTGCCGACGCTTCCTGCATTGCGCTGTACTTCGTTTCCAAAATGGCGAGCGAATACGTGAAGGTGGTGCTTTCCGGCGAGGGAGCGGACGAGCTGTTCGGCGGATACAATATTTATCATGAGCCGGACGACTTTGCGGCCTACAAAAAGCTGCCGCTCGGCCTGCGCCGTGCGCTGGCTTCGGTTGCAAAAGCGTTTCCGTTCTCCTTTAAGGGCAAGAATTTCCTCATCCGCGGCGCGCTGCCGATAGAGGAAAGCTTTATCGGGAATTGCAGTATGTTTACGATGGAGGAAAAACGCAGGCTGCTGAAAAAGGATGTCCCGGTAACCCGCCCGCAGGAGATTACCAAAAAGTATTACGACCGCGTCCGCGGCAAAGACGACGTTACGAAAATGCAGTACCTCGATATTAACGTTTGGCTGGTTGGCGATATCCTGTTGAAAGCCGACCGTATGAGCATGGCCAATTCGCTGGAGCTCCGCGTGCCGTTCCTTGACAAGGAAGTGTTCAAGGTGGCTTCACGCCTGCCGAGGAAGCTGCGGGTAAATAAGAAAAATACAAAATACGCGATGCGCCAGGCCGCGATGCGCCATCTTCCGGACACAACGGCGCAGAAGAAGAAGCTCGGCTTCCCGGTGCCGATTCGAGTCTGGCTTAGGGAAGAAAAATATTACAAAATCGTCAAGGAAGCGTTTACCGGAAAGATTGCCCGGCAGTTCTTTAATACCGACGTGCTGGTGAAGCTGTTGGACGAGCATTATGCCGGGAAGCGGGACAACAACCGCAAAATCTGGACGGTTTTTGTCTTTCTCGTATGGTATGATATTTACTTTAACAACGCTTCGCACGAACCGGGCGACATGCCGATTGTGCATTAAAACCGCTGAACACCGATATAAACCCTAAAAAAAGGAACCGCGCCGAATTTTTCGGTGAGGTTCCTTTTTGATGATTTTCTTCTTTTGATAATTCAACAATAATAGAACATCTGAAAGGCCGCTTTGCAGGGCAGGGGTCACTTTAAAAACCGAAGGGAGTTTGTTGCGGCGGAACAGTTCTTCGCATTTTTTTACTTTTTCGGTGACATTACCGCCCGTATCGTACAGCGGGCAGACGCAGTTCGCCCGGTAGGTGTAATTCCGATTCAGCCGGATGACCCATCCGCCCAGCAATACCGTTTGCAGCGCGGGAATGGAATTGAACAAAGCTTCTTCTATCGTCTTTATATCGTTGTCCATTTTGCTTTCCGATTCTTTCAAATATCTGCTTATTTCTGAAAATCCTTAAACAGCAAGCTGGGCTGGATGCCCGTGTTGTTCTGATATTTTCCGCTCGAATACCGCTCATAATCGCCTTGGATCAAATGGTAGTAAATCTGGCAGATTTCAACCCCCGCATAGACGCGGACGGGCTGGATACAGTGGATCTCCAATGTCCAGTAACCGCTGAAGCCAACGTCGCCGAAGCCCGCGGTTACGTGGATAAACAAGCCCAGTCTTCCGACTGACGACCGGCCCTCGATCATGGGGACGAATTTGTCGGTTTTGGTATATTCCTGCGTTCGGCCAAGATAAAGCTTATTGGGTTCCAGCACAAGGCCTTCCTCTGGGATGAGAATTTTTCGGAATTTGTTTTCTTTTTTCATATCCAGAACAGGTTCGTCGTACACAAGTAGCTCATTATGTAGTTTCAGGTTGTAGCTGTTCGGGTTTAACTGGCTTTCGCAAAAGGGTTCGATAATGATTTCCTTCCCTAATTTTTCGCGAATCTGTTTCCCAGATAAGATCATTGGGATGGCCCTCCTTCAAGGAAAAACATCTTGCTTTCATTCACAATTTTGTTTCTTAATATGTATATTGTTTCCAAATCCGGCGAAACTAGAAACGAGGTGAAAATCGTGGAGTATCTATGGGCGTTTTTAGTCGGAGGCGCACTTTGCGCGGTGGGCCAGCTTTTAATCGACTTTACAAAACTGACCCCTGCCAGAATCCTCGTTACTTTTGTTACGCTGGGTGTTGTGCTGACGGGATTGGGGCTGTATGAGCCTCTTGTGCAGTTTGCCGGCGCGGGTGCCACCGTTCCGCTGACGGGATTCGGCTACACCATGGCGAAAGGAACGCTGGAGGCGATCAGGGAAAAGGGCCTGATCGGCGTATTCTCGGGCGGCGTTGCGGCTAGTGCCGCGGGAATTGCGGCGGCCGTATTCTTCGGCTATGTCGCTGCCTTGTTTTCAAAGCCGGGAGATAAGAACTAGGGTAAGCGAAAGCAAGGTTTTTTACTGGCTGAAGATTGTTTACCGCATTTTCCGGATCATAAACGGGCAAATACTGGGGATTCTGCTATGGGAGCTTTGGAAACTGTATTACCGTATCTATCTGAAGAAATATATGAAAAATATTTTGAAAACCAGCACATGAAAAACGGGCAGGGTTCCAATCCTGCCCGTATCCTGTTATGCGCCGGAGGAAGTTCCTATTGAATGGAACAATCCAGGTAGTGCTCAAGCTCTTCTTCATCCTTCTTTTTCTTTTCGAAAAAGAGGACAACCGCAACAACAGCGGCACAAACCGCGATTACAGACGAAACGACCGTAATTAATATCGTAATCGTATTACATTTTTTCAAAACGAGCACCTCCGTATTCATCTTATTTCTATCATACCCATTTCTTAGCAAAAAGTCAATCCAGCGGAAAAAACTGTTTGCTTTCGGATAAGTAAAAAAGCAGGGCACAGGGCTCTGCTTTTGCATTTAAACCGTGTTATTCAGGGTTATGCATTTGCCGCGTTCAGCTTGCGCACAAGACTGGATTTCTTTCTGGCGGCCGTATTCTTGTGCAGGATTCCTTTTGCGACGGCCTGATCCAGCCTCTTAATGGCAACCTTCACGGCATCCGCGCTGGCCTCGCCGGACTCGATTGCAAGGTTCGCTTTCTTTATATCTGTTTTCAGTCGGGAAAGACGGGACTTGTTGATATTCGTTTTCGTAGCAATAACCTTCACACGTTTTTTCGCAGATTTAATGTTCGGCATCGTTCCACCTCCTTTGGTGTTGTCACGTACAAATAATAATACCATCAAAAAGCAAGAAATGCAAGTATTTAAAAAAATAAAACAAGGGGTTGATTCTTATGATCTTCCGCACGGATCTGGCGCTGGAAAATACCGATCCCGAAAGGCATATCGTCAGGGAGGAAAAAGGTTGCAAAATCACAAACATTGAAGAAGGGGGGAATACCTATGTTACGCTGGAGGTAAAATCGATTTCCGACCGGATCGACAGCGACAACAGCCTTTTAACGCTGACTGCGCAGGAGCTTTCAAAGCTGGTTCCCGAAAAGGGGAGCGCGCTGGTGGCGGGGCTGGGCAACCGCGACATTACACCGGACGCGCTGGGCCCGCTTGTCGCGGAGCGCGTCATGGCCACGCGGCACATCCGCGGCGAGCTGGCAAGGGTAACGGGGCTGGGGGATCTGCGCCCCGTTTCGGTGGTAAGCCCCGGCGTTTTAGGTTCCACGGGCATTGAGGCCTTTGAGCTTTTAAAGGCGCTGGTAAAGGAACTGAAACCGGATTTTGTCATTGCGATTGACGCGCTGGCGGCGCGCAGCCCTTCGCGGCTGGGCTGCACCATTCAGCTTTGCTCGGCGGGGATTTCCCCGGGCGCGGGGGTGGGGAATTCCCGCCCACGCATCGACCAAAGCACGCTGGGCGTGCCGGTCATCAGCATGGGGATACCGACTGTGGTCGACGCGGCCACGCTGGCGTATGACCTGCTGGATGGCGATATGGACGGGAAAGAGGAGAAAATTGCGCCGCGCGGCGCGCAGATGATGGTTACGCCGCGGGAAATCGACCTGATTATTTCAAGGGGCGCAAGGGTGCTGGGAATGGGCATTAACGTGGCTTTGAACCCTTCCATGACGATTGCCGATTTTGAAGATTTAACCTGAGTCATCATGAAATTTGTCCAGCCCGCATAAGAATGAATATATTTTAATGGGGGCAGGATATGAAAAAATGGGGACAAAAGGCGGCGGGGTTATGCTCCGCTGCACTGACGTTCGCGGCGGTTGTGTGCGTTCTGGGGCGCCTGTCGGTGCTGCCCCCGTGGGACGCGGCGTTTACCGCTGCAGGGTTTATAATGCCGGGCGGCGCGGCCGAAGCGCTGAGGACCGATATTCTGGAAGAGGACGAGGAGGATGACGGAGCGTCCCATATCGAACCGCCGTCCGGCGCGGACAGCCGGCCGGTTTCGTCCGTGCCGGAAAACTCTTCGCAGAAAAGCCAAAACAGTTCCGCGGCGAACGCGCAGCAGGGGACGGTTTCCACAACGCAGAAGGCGGATGTGAAGGAAATGAGCATTGTGAACGCCGGCGTACAATATAAAAATATCTGGGTGAAAAATTCCAACAAAAACCATGGAATCGACATTCCGGGCGAGCTGAAAAAGCAGCCGGCGGTAAAAATCGCAAAGAATGCCGGGCCACAGGTTTTAATTTACCATACGCATACCACCGAAGCTTTCGCAGGCGATACGCGCAGCCGGGACGCCTCCAAAAACGTTGTCTCGGTCGGCGAACGCATCGCGGCGCAACTCCGGGCAGCGGGCATCAACACCATTCACGACGCCACTCTGCATGATTATCCGAGTTACAACGGTTCCTACGAACGCTCCAAGGTGACGGTGCTGAACAACCTGAAAAAATACCCCTCGATCCAGGTGGCGCTGGACATTCACCGCGACGCGATGGGGACTTCCGGGGGTACGCGGATTAAGCCGACGGCAGTTGTGAACGGGAAAAAGGCCGCGCAGGTGATGATTATTGCTGGATGCGACGACGACGGCACGTTGAACCACCCGAACTGGGAATACAATCTGCGACTTGCGGTGCGGATTCAGCAATCCATGGCCGACCAGTACCCCGGCCTTGGGCGCCCGCTGAACTTCTGCAACCGGAAGTACAACCAGAATTTAACGAAGGGTTCCCTGCTGGTGGAATTCGGAACAGAAGTCAATACGCTTGACGAGGCGACGTATTCCGGGGAACTGTTCGGAAAGGCACTTGCCGCCGTTTTGAATAAGCTGACATAGATAAGCAGATTTCTTAGGATGTGTAAAATAAATGGAAAGAAGAAACAGAAGAATTTTTTGGGGATCGTTTTTCAGCACCCTCTACGTGCTGATACTGTTAATCGGCCTTGCCGTTGTGGACTACAATTCGCGCCGTATCGGCTTTGGCGACGACAAAACCCTCCTTTACCAAATTACTGGTAAAACGTGGCAGGAGACTTGCAATGTAGCAAAAGTATGGTATAATAATTTCAAATTCTCATTTCAAGAACATGCTGCGGAGGAATCGGATCATGAAAAAACATAAAAAGTCGTGGCTGATGCTATTGCTTGTGACATTTATGTTTTCATGTTATCCTATTACCGCAATGGCAACCGAAATTACGCCCGAACAGGTAGAAAAGGCGATTCAGCAGCAACAGCAGCAGGTTGCAAGCAATTTGGTTTCGCAAAGCCCCTCCGGCAATAAATCCTCTAGCCTGCCGTCCGCGTCGTCAAAACCGAAAACCCAGAGGAAGAAGAAATATGTTTCGTCCGCCCCTTCTTCCCTCCCTTCCGGTATGTCTTCAAGCGATATTTCCAGCGAGCTTGAAAGCAGTGAAGCGTCGAGCGAAATTGTCCTGCCAAGCGTGGACAGCATTGTAGAAAATGATCCGCTGAGTTCCCCAGCCGTTGACGTTGCCGCAAACAGGAAGATGAACTGGCTCGGGATTCTTTCCTGGGCGTGTATTGCGCTGGGTATCGCCGTTGTTCTGATCGTTGTGTTAAGCAACCGCCGTCCGCCACGCGGAGGCCCGGGCCGCAAACGCTACCGCCGGCCCTCCAAACCGCGCAAGAAGCGCTTGCTGAACGATAAGTATTATCGGGATTTGAAATATTGAAAACGCAGAGGGATGTGCTTTCGCACATCCTTTTTTTGTTTTGTTCCGGTGGGAAATGCGATTTTCATTTTTTGTTTTCTATGCTATAATAACTTATTATCCATAGAAAAAATCCATTGAATTAGGTGATAAATTTGTCGGTACCACGCGAGAGAATTCGGAATTTCAGCATTATCGCGCATATTGACCACGGCAAAAGCACGCTTGCCGACCGCATTTTGGAGCAGACGAAATCGGTCGCGCTGCGCGACATGGAAAATCAGCTGCTCGACAGCATGGATCTGGAGCGCGAAAGGGGCATTACGATTAAGGCGCACGCGGTCACGTTGGTTTACAGCGCGGCGGACGGGCAGGATTACGTATTCAACCTGATCGACACCCCCGGCCACGTTGACTTCAACTACGAGGTTTCCCGCTCGCTCGCTGCGTGCGAGGGTGCGGTGCTGGTTGTGGATGCGTCGCAGGGCATTGAGGCCCAGACCCTTGCCAACACCTATCTGGCGGTGGACGCGGGGCTAGAAATCGTGCCGGTTATCAACAAAATCGACCTGCCGAGCGCCCAGCCGGATCGGGTGCGCACGGAAATCGAAGACGTGATCGGTATTCCTGCCGACGAAGCGCCCTGCATTTCCGCGAAGCTGGGCACCAACATCGATCAGGTAATGGAACAGATTGTGAAAAACGTGCCGCCGCCGCAGGGCGACGAGAACGCGCCGCTCAAGGCGCTGATCTTCGATTCCTATTACGACGCGTATAAGGGTGTTATTATCCATGTCCGCCTGATGGATGGGCAGGTGCATCCGGGCGACACCATCCTTATGATGTCGACGGGCGCGCGGTTCACCGTTGTGGAATGCGGTTACGGGCGCGCTACCGGCTTTGAACCGAGCGACGGGTTAAGCGCGGGCGAGGTCGGCTATATTGCCGCTTCCATTAAGGCCGTAAAGGATGCGCGCGTGGGCGACACCGTTACGCTTGCGGACAACCCAGCGAAGCAGGCGCTGCCCGGCTACCGCGCGGTGCAACCGATGGTTTTCTGCGGCATCTATCCCGCGGACGGCGCGCATTATTCTGACCTGCGCGACGCGTTAGAAAAGCTTCAGCTGAACGACGCTGCGCTTTCGTTTGAGCCGGAAACCTCCGTGGCGCTCGGCTTTGGTTTCCGCTGCGGCTTTCTGGGCCTTCTGCATATGGAAATCATCCAGGAGCGGCTGGAGCGGGAATACAACCTCGACCTGGTTACTACCGCGCCGAGCGTTGTGTACCGCATTACGAAAACAAACGGAGAGGTTGTTTTTATTGACAACCCGACCAATTACCCCGACCCTTCGCTGATTTCGATGGCAGAGGAGCCGATTGCCGACGCGCATATTTACACGCCGAGCGAATACGTGGGCAATATTATGGAGCTTTGCCAGGAGCGGCGCGGTACCTTTAAAAATATGAACTATATCGACACCGACCGCGTGGATATCCACTATGAGCTGCCGCTGAATGAAATCATTTACGATTTCTTCGACGCGCTCAAATCCCGCACGCGCGGCTACGCCTCGTTTGACTACGAGCTGAGCGGCTATAAAAAGAGCAGCCTTGTCAAGCTGGACATTATGCTCAACGGCGAAGTGGTGGACGCGTTGTCCTTCATTATCCATTCGGACAAGGCCTACCCGCGGGCGCGGAAAATGGCGGAGAAGCTTGCGGAAAAAATTCCACGCCAGCTCTTCGAAATTCCGATTCAAGCCTGTGTGGGCGGCCGGATTATTGCGCGCGAAACCGTCCGGGCGATGCGCAAGGATGTTTTGGCGAAGTGCTACGGCGGCGATATCACGCGGAAAAAGAAGCTGCTGGAAAAGCAGAAGGAAGGCAAGAAGCGCATGCGCCAGCTCGGCACCGTAGAAGTGCCGCAGGAGGCGTTTATGAGCGTGTTGAAGCTGGATGAATAACGCGGAGCCAATCGGCCTTTATATTCATGTACCGTTCTGCGACGGGAAATGCCCGTACTGTGATTTTTATTCCCTGCCTGCCGATGAGGAAACTATGGACCGCTACGCCGAGCGCGTGGCGGAGGAGATGGGAGCCTTTGCGCGGAAGGAAAGCCATCGGGTGGACACGCTGTATTTCGGCGGGGGAACCCCCAGCCTGCTCGGCGGGAAACGGCTTGCCTATTTAATCGGAAAAGCGCGGGAATGCTTTGGCCTGCAAAACGCGGAAATTACGGCGGAGGCAAACCCCGCGAAGGATTTAAGCGGTTTTTTTGAGGAATTGCGCGCGGCGGGTGCAAACCGGATTTCCATCGGCCTGCAGTCCGCGGATGAGGGCGAGCTGCGGCTTCTGGGACGACGGCACACCGCGATGGAAGCGATAAAGGCTGTGTGCGACGCGCAGAAAGCAGGCTTTGAAAATATCTCCCTCGACCTGATGCTTGCTATCCAGAAGCAGACTCCGGAAAGCCTGAAACGCTCCATCGCGTTTTGTGTGGATGCGGGAATTCAACATGTTTCGGCGTATCTGTTGAAAGTTGAACCGTATACGGCCTACGGCCGTAAAAAGGGCGAGCTTGCCCTGCCAGACGAGGGGGAGGCGGCGGATTTCTATCTTCTTGCCTGTGCCGAACTGGAAAAGCATGGGTTCCATCAGTATGAAATCTCCAACTTTGCGAAGCCGGGTTTTGAAAGCAGGCATAACCTGAAATACTGGCGCTGCCGCGAATACCTTGGGATCGGCCCGGCGGCCCATTCCTTTTTGAATGGGAAACGGTTCTATTATAACCGAAGTCTAAAGGGCTTTCTTTCGGGCGAACCACCGGTGCAGGACGGTGAGGGCGGCGGCTTTGAAGAATACGCCATGCTTGCCCTGCGTCTTACCGAAGGGCTGACCCACGAAGGGTGCCGCGCGCGTTTCGGGTTCGGCATACCGGAACGTATCGTCCGCGCCGCAAAGCTGTATGAAAAGGGCGGGCTGACCGTCTGCAACGAAAACGGCTTTCACTTTACCCCAAAGGGATTTTTGGTTTCCAATATGCTGACTTCGGAAATTTTGTTTGCGAAATAAGCTGCCCGGTGAAAACTCGCTGGACAGCTTTTCTACATTTTAACTTAGGCTAGACGGCAAAGTGTTGAAGCATCCCAATCAAGCAGAGAGTGTTTTGCCAGGGCAACAACTTTAATTTCCCAAATATAATGGTTCTCCAGTTCCCACCCATGGTTAAGTCGCTGGGAAACAGTTTAATCATTTATCATGCAGAAATTTGAAAATTGAATTAAATATTTAATTTTTGATGATATTGCTTGACATGTAAATATTTACGGACTAGAATTACTATAAAGAAATAAAAAAGAAGGAGATTCCATTGCAGATTTAAATTGGTTTGATATATAACTGTTAAATATAAAGGAGAATTATAAAGAGACAGTCTATCCTGATTAAGTTAATGTCATTTGCATTAGTTATTGCAATAATCCTTTCTTGTAATATTGAAGCTTTCGCAGCTCAAAAAAATAATGTTAACCCGCTTACCAGCAAATCTGAAGTAAATGCAAGTGGTAAAACATACGGACCATGGTTCGGAGGGCATAGCGACACCTATAGTACAAGAGATGAATATAATATTACAATAACATTGGTAAGGGCAATTGCTGACGCTATAGTTACGTTTGTGGATGAACCTAAAGCGAGAGCTCTTGCCGCCGCCGTATCCGGTTCGTTAGCTAATGTTAATTTATCAACGGCTGATTACACTTATGGTACCGTCTATAAACGTTATAGAGAAGTTTACGTAGGGGGAGAATTTGCATACTATCAAAATGAAGTTACCGTTGACGCATATTATTGTCATAACGGCAAAAAATCACATGTCGGAAAAACCACAGAGATCTTTGAAGGTAGTGTTTTAATGATTGCTAAACAATAAATGTAGAGGTTTACTTTGAAAGGGGATCCACTTTGCAAAATTCTAGAGCGTTAGAAAATACCATTTATATTGCTGGAAGTCTTTTTCTCGTACTTTTTATGCCTTTTATTAGGTCACATTCACAGTTAATTTATATTTTACCTTTAATCACAGTTATAATTTTCCACAATGCGACTATTATATCGATTATTAAAGAGTGCAAGGAGAAGAAAAAATTTTCTTAAAAGTGATAATCTTCTAAAAAAATGTTTGTTTCTGCTTTTAATGCTTATATTTTATTCTTTGTTGTTTTTTAGTACGAAACACTATTGGGAAGAAGTGTAGATATGAAAGGCTACTTGAAACTAGTACAGGGCATCATTTCAGTGGCAGGAGCAATCGTGTACGGAGTGGGATTATCTCTTTTTTTCCCTTATACATGGATTCCCTTTTTGATGACATTTGCAGCCGTTCCGTTGGTAGAGAACTATTTTGTGGCGGATATCATACAGGAGTGCCGGGAGCAAAATAGATTTGCTTGGAACAATCGAAATGTCCGAACAGACTTATATTGCATGCTTGGTACTCTGATTTTCCTATGGATTGTTCAATTTTTCGTACTTCGCGCCAAATACGGAAGTTACCCATTTCTTTAACGAGATTTTTTTAGCAAGCTACCGAAATCCAAACCCGGGTTTCGGTAGCTTGTTCTATAATGTATTCGATTCTGACATAAAATTTCATAATATCTGTTGAATTATTCGAATAAAAGGGCTATAATTTGCTTAAAAGGCATAAAGAATAAAAAGTGCAATGCAGGAACAGGCGCGCTAACACCTGCCCCCTGCATACGGAGAACGGAACTCTCCATACGCAACTGATAAAATCAGCACATTGCGTTTTCTATTATACCGCCTGTTTCGACTTTTGTACAGGGATATTTTCGAAATTCGCATTGTGCGGGTAATGTTGTATATGGATAAAAATCCGTGTACAGCGTTTTTTTTGTGCCTTTTTCGGGCGGCGGGGCGTTCACCACTTTAACGAGACGGTTTTTTGGGTGCTTCGTTACCCATCGCCTGATCATAAGCGTTCCCCCTTCTTTCCCCCGGAGAGAAGATTTAATCTGTCGGCATCCCGGCGTTTCCATTCGCCGGGAGTAAGCCCGACCTTTTTTTATTCAGGAAGCCATCTTGCGTTTTGCCAAAATATCCCTTGCTATGGAAACGTGGTTTTTTAAAATATTTGGTGATTTCACAATTAGTTTACAAATACTATATTGACAATGGGGTAAAGTAATGGTAAATTATAAAATAGATTTAGCACTCAAGACATAAGAGTGCTAAAATCAGGATAGAGGTGCAAAGGTTGGAGTTAAGCGAACGAAAAAGAAAAATATTAGCGGCCGTAGTGGAACTATACATTGAAACCGGGGAACCGGTTGGATCCAAGGCGCTTTGCGACAACCTTGATTTCACCGTTTCCTCCGCAACGGTTCGCAACGAAATGAGTGAGCTTGCCGAAATGGGGCTGCTGGAGCAGCCGCACACATCGGCCGGAAGGGTGCCTTCCCAGAAAGGCTACCGCGTTTACATTGACACGTTGATGAAAAAGCGTCCGGTTACAAAAGAGGAACAGCGCTACATTGACAGTCTGCTGCTCCCCAGCGCATACGACCCGGAAAAGCTGCTCGACGGCGTGGCCCGCGCGCTGGCGGGGATGACCAAATACGCGGCGGTTTCCACAAAGCCGGGCGGCAGCGGCGCCGATATTCGCGCGATTCAGTTCGTGCAGACCAGCCGGCGCACCGCGATGGCAATCATCATGACTTCGACGGGCACCATGAAAAGCCGTGTTTTCCACTGCGATTTTGACCTTACACCCGATATCCTGCGCGTGTTTTTCCGGGTGCTGAACGAAAAGCTTGCCGGCCTTCCGGTGGCAACGGTCACGCCCGCGTATATCCAGTCGCTTGCGGCGTCCCTCGGCGAAATGACTATGCTGATGAGCGACGCGCTGATGGCGGTGCTGGACGTGGCGCAGGATTTAATGCAGACCGAGGTTTGCCTTGACGGGGAAATGAATCTGCTGTACCACAACGACCTTGGGCAGTCGGAAATCCGGCGCATTATGGATTTTCTCTCCCGGCCGCAGGAGCTTTCCCGCCTTTTATTGCAACAGACAAACGGGTTAAAGGTTTTAATCGGCAAAGAAACGCACCGCCCGGAGCTGAGCGAATCCAGCGTAATCGTTTCACGGTATAACGTGGCAGGCCGGGAAGCGGGCGCGATTGCAATTATCGGGCCGACGCGCATGAACTACGGAAAAATCATGTCCAATATAGAGTATCTCTCCGGCTCTGTCGGAAGAATGCTGACGGAGTTGTTGGATATGGAATAGAAAGGGGCTACGGTTTTGGATAAAGAGCGTATAGACCAAAAGGATAAGCGAGAAGAAGCGGCGCAGCCGCAGAATCATGAAGCAGAGGTACAGGAAGGAAAAGATACTTCGCAGGAAAAGACGGTTGAAACGCAGGGCGGACAGCCGCAAGAGGCTTCCGAAAAAAAGGCTTCGAAAGAAAAAACGTCTGAAAAGCAAGGCAGTAAGCCGGAAGAAAAGGCACCGGCGGACGAAACAAAGGAACAGCTTGAAAAAGCGCAGGAAGAATTGAAAAAGCAGAAAGAAATCCTGCTGCGTACAGCCGCGGAATACGACAATTACCGCAAACGCACGGAGCGCGAGAAAGCGGCGGTTTACACCGACGCGACAGCAGCGGCGGTTACGGAATTCCTTGGGGTTGCCGACAACCTTGAGCGGGCGCTGGAACAAAAGGAGTGCAGCGTTGAGGATTTGCGCAAGGGCGTTGAAATGGTCCAGACACAGTTGATAAAAGCGCTTTCCAAGCTGGGTGTAGAGCCGATGGGCAAGGCTGGGGAAACATTCGACCCCGATTTGCACAACGCGGTTTCGCATATTGAGGATGAAAACGCCGGGGAAAACACAATTACCCAGGTGTTCCTGAAAGGCTATAAAATCGGCGATAAGGTAATTCGCCACGCGATGGTTCAGGTTGCAAACTAACCTTTTTATATAGAAGTTTCCATGAATTTTTTATTGAACTGAACTGAATTGAAACATTGGAGGTATGATTATGTCAAAAACAATCGGCATTGACTTAGGCACTACAAATTCCTGTGTTGCGGTTATTGAAGGCGGTGAGCCGGTCGTTATTGCAAACGCGGAAGGAGCAAGAACTACCCCGTCCGTCGTCGCATTTTCAAAAACAGGCGAGCGCATGGTCGGTCAGGTGGCAAAGCGTCAGGCAATTACCAACCCGGACCGCACGATTTCTTCTATTAAAAGAGAAATGGGTTCAAACTACAAGGTGAATATTGACGGAAAGAGTTTTACCCCGCAGGAAATCTCCGCGATGATCCTGCAAAAGCTGAAGAGTGACGCGGAAGCCTACCTAGGCGAAAAGGTCACCTCGGCGGTAATTACTGTTCCGGCTTACTTTACCGACGCGCAGCGCCAGGCAACCAAGGACGCGGGCAAGATTGCGGGCCTTGATGTAAAGCGTATCATTAATGAGCCTACGGCTGCTGCGCTTTCCTATGGTGTTGACAAGGAAGAAGACCAGAAGATCATGGTTTACGACCTTGGCGGCGGTACGTTCGATGTTTCCATTATCGAAATGGGCGACGGCGTACAAGAAGTTTTGGCAACAGCCGGCAACAACCGGCTGGGCGGCGATGACTTCGACAAGCGCATTATGGATTGGATGATTTCCTCCTTTAAGGCGGAAACAGGGATCGACCTCAGCGGCGATAAAATGGCGATGCAGAGGTTGAAGGAGGCCGCCGAAAAGGCGAAGATCGAGCTTTCCAGCATGACCACCAGCGCGATCAACCTGCCGTTTATTACAGCGGACGCAAGCGGCCCGAAGCACCTTGACCTTACCCTTACCAGAGCGAAGTTTAACGAGCTGACCGCCGACCTTGTGGAAAAGACCATGGGCCCGGTTCGCCAAGCGCTTTCCGACTCCGGCTTGAAGATCGAACAAATCAACAAGGTTCTGCTTGTCGGCGGTTCGTCCAGAATCCCGGCGGTTCAGGAAGCTGTTAAAAACTTTACCGGCAAAGAGCCGTTCAAGGGCATTAACCCGGATGAGTGCGTAGCCATCGGTGCAGCGATTCAGGCTGGCGTGCTCGGTGGCGAAGTCGAAGGCCTCTTGCTTCTCGACGTTACCCCGCTTTCGCTGGGCGTTGAAACCATGGGCGGCGTTATGACAAAGATTATTGAGCGCAACACCACCATCCCCACTAAGAAGAGCCAGATCTTCTCCACCGCGGCGGACGGCCAGACACAGGTTGAAGTCAACGTTTTGCAGGGTGAACGTGAATTTGCCCGCGACAACAAGCAGCTCGGTCTGTTCAAGCTGGACGGCATAGCCCCGGCGCCGCGCGGAGTGCCTCAGATTGAAGTTACTTTCGATATCGACGCGAATGGTATCGTAAACGTATCCGCCAAGGATTTAGGTACGGGCAAGGAGCAGAAAATTACCATTACTTCCAGCACTAATATGAGCAAAGAGGATATCGATAAAGCTGTTAAGGAAGCGGAAAAATATGCGGCGGAGGATAAGAAGCGCCGTGAAGAGGTTGAGCAGAAGAACGAAGCGGAAAACCTCTGCTACTCGGTTGAGAAGCTTATAAAGGACAGCGGCGACAAGATTGACGAAGCCGACAAGACCGACCTGAACGCAAAGGTCGCTTCCCTGAGGGAATCCATCAGCTCGAACAATATGTCGGAGATTAAGTCGAAGAGCGAAGAGCTTCAAAAGGCCATGTATGCGGTGAGCGAAAAGCTGTACAAAACGGCCGCGCCGCAGCAGCCGGTTCAGGGTCAGCCGACACAGGATGCAGCCGGAAACAATGTTTACGACGCAGAATACAAGGATGTAAATGACGACAATAAAAAGTAATCGTCTTTTTAGCAATGAAGAATGATTCTTGATTGATGAATCTGTGGC
Source organism: Caproiciproducens galactitolivorans (assembly GCF_029266045.1). NCBI lineage: Bacteria > Bacillati > Bacillota > Clostridia > Eubacteriales > Acutalibacteraceae > Caproiciproducens > Caproiciproducens galactitolivorans. The sequence continues at coordinate 121,864 of NZ_JAJUFJ010000006.1, forward strand.
AGCCAGCTTCCCGAAAGGGGAGCTGGCAATCATGGATTGAAAGGCAGTTTTCGCCGCAGAGTCATCCTTCATTTGTCATTTTTCATTTTTTTAGGAGTGATTAGGATTGGCTGATAAAAGGGATTATTATGAGGTGATGGGTGTACCCAAAAATGCCACGGATGCGGAAATTAAGAAAGCGTACCGCAAACTGGCGAAAAAATATCACCCCGACCTGAACCCGGGGGATAAAGCGGCGGAAGCAAAATTTAAGGAATTAAATGAAGCATATGAAGTGCTTTCCGATAAGGATAAAAGAGCCCGGTACGACCAATTCGGTCACGCGGGTGTGGACCCCAATTTTGGCGGCGGCACGGGCGGAGGAAGCCCGTTCACCGGCGATATTGACCTGGGCGACATATTCGACAGCTTTTTCGGCGGCGGATTCGGCGGATTCGGCAGGCGTACCGTAAACCCCAACGCGCCGCGCCGCGGCAGCGACACCGAAACCACCGTGAACATAAGCTTTGAAGAAGCGGCGAAGGGCTGTAAGAAAACGATTACTTTCCAGAAGATTGACACCTGCGACATTTGCGGCGGTAGCGGAGCGGAAAAGGGTACTTCCGCTAGAACCTGCCCGAATTGTAACGGAACCGGGCAGGTGCGGATCAGCCAACGCACGCCGTTCGGTGTGGTGCAGACCAGCCGGAGCTGCGACCGGTGCGGTGGTACGGGCCGGGTTATCGATACCCCCTGCTCGGCCTGCGGCGGCAAAGGCAGAGTGCGCAAATCCAAAACCATTGAAATCAATATTCCGGCGGGAATTGACAACGAACAGATTCTGAATGTGGGCGGACAGGGAAACGCAGGAAGCAACGGCGGCCCTGCCGGCGACCTGCATGTATATGTGAATGTCCGCCCCCACCCGATTTTTGAGCGTCGGGGCAACGACGTTTGGTGCGAGGTTCCGATTACCTTTACACAGGCCGCGCTCGGCGCGGAGGTCGTCGTACCAACCATCGACGGGCGCGTTAGTTATCAGGTACGGGAAGGAACCCAGCCGGGCGATGTATTTAAGCTGAAAGGCAAGGGAATCCCGCGCATCGGCGGCCACGGGCGCGGCGACCAGTATGTCCGTATGACGATTGAAGTTCCAAAGAACCTTTCTCCAAGGCAGAAATCCCTGTTACAGGATTTTGACAATGTGGCTGAGGATAAGAATTACCAAAAGCGCAAGAGCTTTTTTGATAAGATTAAAGATATGTTTGGAGAATAATCCGAAAAAGGGAAAGCCCGCATTTGCGGGCTTTCTTTTTTGTTATTTTCTCTTTCGAGGGAAATTTACGGGATGGAACACCGGTGTATTGAGAGGAAGTTTCCTCGCATAAAATGAATTAACATCGGGGGAGAAAAATGCAAAGGACGAAAGGAATTGACGTTTCCCATCATCAGGGGGTCATTGATTTTCGGAAAGTAAAGGCTTCCGGAATCGGGTTTGTCATGCTGCGCGCTGGGTACGGTTGGGAGAAGTGGCCGAAGCAGACCGACAGGATGTTTTACAGGAATTACAAAAATGCCGTGGCGGCGGGGCTGCCCTGTGGGGCGTATCATTACAGCTATGCAAAAACCATCAGCGACGCGCAGAAGGAGGCGGATTTTTTCCTGAATATCATCAAGGGCTGCCGGCTGGAATACCCCGCTGCGTTCGATTTGGAGGATCCGACGCAAGCGGGGCTGGGGCGTACGGCGCTGACCGGTATTGCGGACGCGTTTTGCAGGAAAGTGGAGCAGGCGGGCTATTATGTATGCCTTTATACCAATCCGGATTGGATGAAGAACCGGCTTGACATGAAGTACCTTTCACGGTATGACCTGTGGATTGCGCGTTACGGAAGGGAACCGGCTGCCGGTACGGCGGGAATGTGGCAGTACACCAACGCCGGAAAGGTGGACGGAGTGAAAACATGGGTAGACATGGATATCGCCTACCGGAATTACCCGCAGCTGATGCGAAAAGTTGGGTTGAACGGCTTTTCAAAGGGGTAGGCCATGGAAATGCTGAATGAACAAATCTGTTTACAGCGGCAGAAAATGATTGACGAGCGCTGCCGCCGCGGGCGAAAAGATATTGAAAAGCTGGAAACAAAGCAGGAAGAAGGTGAAAGACGGAGCCAGAAGCTGGAGGAACTCAATATTAAAATGGGGGAAATCCTGAAAAATCATGATGAAAAAATTTTAAATCATGACAAAAGAATCGGGAAGCTGGAAACCGTTTCGGGGGACCGCTGGAATTCCGTGGTGAATTTCACGCTTGCGGGCGTGGTAGGGGCGCTGGTGGCCGCCGCCATGCACATGCTTTTAGGAGGCTGAAAAATGGAATACTTCGGTTTGTTTTTATTGGCAGTTGTTGTGGAAGGTGTTATTACCTATGTAAAGGAGTTTTTTGTAAATGGGAATTTCAAATGGGAAATGCTGATTTCGATTCTGCTCGGCGTGTTTGTGGCTGTGGCGTATGGGGTCGATATGCTGGCCATGCTGGGTATGAAAACAGGCATCCCGTATATCGGCAGCATCCTGACCGGAATTTTAATCAGCCGCGGAAGCAACTATGTCTGCGATCTGGTGAAAACCCTGACCGCCGCGCGGAGTACGGGAAAATAAGCAAAACAGCGGATCACCCAAAACGGGCGATCCGCTGTTATTTTATCCCTTTATTCGTCCTTGCCGCAGCATTTCTTGTATTTCTTGCCGCTGCCGCAGGGGCAGGGGTCGTTGCGGCCGGGCTTTTTGCCCTTGCGGATGGTGCGGTTCACTTCGGAGCCGTCCGAAGCGCTGGTGGAGGTCGGCGTGGCGACCTGTTCGCGCTTGGGTTCTTCCTGCGTACGGAGCTGTACGGTAAGCATCATGCGTGCGGTGTTTTCGCGGATGGTGGCGATCATCTGGTCGAACATATCGAAGCCTTCCAGACGGTACTCGACAACCGGGTCATGCTGGCCGTAGGCGCGCAGGCGGATACCCTTTTGCAGCTCTTCCATTGCGTCGATGTGGTCCATCCACTCGGAGTCGACGTTTTTCAGAAGGACAACACGCTCCAGCTCACGGGTGATTTCCTCGCCGAACGTGGCCTCCCGCTTTTCATAAAGTTCTTTCGCCTTATTAAAGATTTGTTCCTTTACATAATCCGGTTCCAGATCTTCAATTTCGCTTTTTGTATAAGCCAGATCCTCCGGGGTGAGCAACCAGCCCATGTAATGGTCGCGCAGTCCCTGCAGGTTCCATTCCTCACGGGGTACGGATTCCGGCAGGTACTGGTGCACCTGTGTCTCAATTGCCTGCTCGATCATCTTCATGATCTGATCCTTAAGATTCTCACCGTTCAGAACCTGGTCGCGCTGGCTGTAAATGATTTCACGCTGGCGGTTCATAACGTCGTCGAACTGGAGAACGTTTTTGCGGATAGCAAAGTTGCGCCCTTCAATCTTGCGCTGTGCGCTTTCAATGGTATTGCTGAGCATCTTGTTTTCAATGGGCGTGTCCTCGTCCACTTTCAGGCGTTCCATCAGGTTATTGATGCGTTCGCCGCCGAACAGGCGCATTAAATCGTCTTCAAGTGAGATGTAGAAGCGGCTCATACCGGGGTCGCCCTGACGACCGGAACGGCCGCGCAGCTGATTGTCGATACGGCGGGATTCGTGGCGCTCCGTACCGATAATGTAAAGGCCGCCCGCGGCTTTGACCTCTTCGGCTTCCGCCTTTGTTTGTTCCTTGTATTTTTCATTAAGTTCCGCAAAGATTTTGCGGGCGTTCAGAATTTCTTCATCGTTTGTTTCCGAGTATGCGGAGGCTTCGCTGATCAGATCTTCGGAGAACTGCATCCGCCGCATTTCGGCTTTCGCCATATATTCGCTGTTGCCGCCGAGCACAATATCGGTCCCACGCCCGGCCATGTTGGTCGCGATGGTTACCGCGTTTTTGCGGCCGGCCTGCGCGACGATTTCCGCTTCCTTGTCGTGGTACTTCGCATTCAGCACCTCGTGCTTGATGCCGCGGCGGCGCAGAAGGGCGCTTAACTCTTCAGATTTTTCAATGGAGATAGTGCCGACCAGAACAGGCTGTCCCTTTTTATTGTGCTCGATAATATCTTCAATTACGGCGTTGAACTTTGCCTTTTCCGTTTTATAAACCACGTCGGGGAGATCCTTCCGGATCATCGGCTTATTGGTTGGAATTTCAATAACGTCGAGCTTGTAGATTTCACGGAATTCGTCCTCTTCCGTCATCGCGGTACCGGTCATACCGGAAAGCTTGTTGTAAAGGCGGAAGAAGTTCTGGAAAGTAATGGTGGCGAGGGTTTTGCTTTCGTGCGCGACCTTAACGCCTTCCTTTGCCTCAATTGCCTGATGCAGGCCCTCGTTATAGCGGCGGCCGTACATAAGGCGACCGGTGAATTCGTCAACGATAATGACTTCGCCGTCCTTGACCACGTAGTCAATATCCTTCCGCATCACGCCGCGCGCCTTGATGGCTTGGTTGATGTGATGCTGGAGGGTGATGTTTTCGGCGTCGGTCAGGTTTGCAATCTTGAAATACGCTTCGGCTTTCTTTACGCCGGATTGGGTGAGGGTAGCGGTCTTCGCCTTTTCATCGACGATGTAATCCGCGTCTTTATAGAGCTCGTCATTGTCCTCCTTGTCGTTCAGCTCCGCAACCTTGACCATGCGCAGGGTCTGGGCGAAGCGGTCGGCGACATTGTACAGTTCCGTGGACTTATCGCCCTGTCCAGAAATGATCAGCGGGGTACGGGCTTCGTCAATGAGGATGGAGTCCACTTCGTCGACGATGGCGTAGTTGTGGCCGCGCTGTACCTTGTTTTCCTTATAAATGACCATGTTATCGCGCAGATAGTCAAATCCGAATTCATTGTTCGTGCCGTACGTAATATCGGCGTTGTATGCGATCTTGCGCTCCTCGTTGTCTAGATCGTGGACGATCAGGCCGACGGTCAGCCCAAGGAAGCGGTAAATCTTGCCCATCCATTCGGAGTCGCGGCGGGCAAGGTAATCGTTGACGGTTACAATGTGGACGCCCTTTCCGGAAAGCGCGTTCAGGTACGCGGGCAAAGTCGCGACCAGCGTTTTGCCTTCACCGGTTTTCATTTCGCTGATGCGGCCCTGATGAAGCACGATGCCGCCGATGATCTGTACTGGGAAATGGCGCATGCCAAGGACGCGGTCGGAAGCCTCGCGGCAAACCGCGAACGCGTCGGGCAGGATGTCGTCGAGGGTTTCGCCGTTGGCAAGCCGCTCCTTTAGGGCGGGCGTCTGCGCCTTCAGTTCTTCATTGGACATTGCTTTATACTTATCCTCCAGCTTGAGTACAGCGTCGCACAGAGGTTGAATGCGCTTGATCTCGCGCTTGCTGTAATTGCCAAAGAACGCGGTGAGAATATTATTCATGGAATCCACCTCAATATTTATAAGAATAATGTTTCTGATTTAAAACCATAGACAAAAGCATTATAGCATAGAGAAGTATAAAAAGAAAGAATATTTCGTGAACAATGAACGCCGCAGAACGCGTTCCGGTTAAATCCGGCGGGACATTTTGGTGCATGTTAAATTTTTAATTATTAAAGGGTTTCCTATTGCTAATAGCGGGAAAATATTCTATAATAAACCTTGATACGTTGGTTTAACCAAAGGATACTGAAACCGAAAGGAGTACCGATATGAATTATTCCCCAGAAGTGGAAAGAATGTGTACTGTTACTAAAGGCCCGAAACACGGCCCGGCACCGATCCCGGAAGAAGGGAAATGGGTAAAAGCCTATGAAATTAAAGACATATCCGGTCTGAGCCACGGCGTTGGCTGGTGCGCTCCGCAGCAGGGCGCCTGCAAGCTTACATTAAATGTAAAAGAAGGTATTGTACAGGAGGCTCTGGTTGAGACGATCGGCTGCTCCGGCATGACCCACTCCGCCGCTATGGCCGCCGAAATCCTGCCGGGCAAAACACTACTTGAGTGCCTGAATACCGACCTTGTCTGCGACGCGATCAACGTTGCCATGCGTGAAGTTTTCAAGCAGATCGTTTACGGACGCAGCCAGACTGCTTTCTCTGAGGACGGGCTTCCGATCGGTGCAGGTCTTGAAGATCTGGGCAAGGGCCTTCGTTCCCAGGTCGGCACCATGTACAGCACCGGCAAGAAGGGCGTCCGCTATATGGAAATGGCGGAGGGCTACGTTTTAAAAATCGCTCTGGATGAAAATAACGAAGTTATCGGCTATCAGTTTGTCAAACTTGGTAAGATGATGGAAGATATTCGTCACGGCATGAGCCCCGACGAGGCATACAAGAAAAACATCGGTCAGTACGGCCGCTTCGACAACGCGGCAAAGTACATTGATCCGCGTGAAGAATAAAAAGACCATAAAGGAGGACGAAACTAGATGGCGAACGATGTCAAGTTTGAAGGTAAAGAAAGAAGAATGGCCAAAATAGAAAAGTGCCTTGCCGAGTATGGCCTTGCCAGCCTCGAAGAAGCACGCGATCTTTGCCTTTCGAAAAATATAGATGTAGAGAAAATCGTAAAGGGCGTTCAGCCGATCGCGTTTGAGAACGCGACATGGGCTTATACCCTTGGCTGTGCCGTCGCACTAAAATCGGATGTGAAGTCCGCCGCAGAGGCTTCCGAGAAAATCGGAATCGGCCTGGAGGCTTTCTGTGTTCCCGGCTCCGTTGCCGAACAGAGAAAGGTCGGCCTTGGCCACGGCAATCTTGGCGCAATGCTTCTTCGCGATGAAACAAGGTGCTTTGCTTTCCTCGCGGGCCACGAATCTTTCGCGGCTGCGGAAGGCGCAATCGGCATTGCCCGTACCGCGAACCGTGCCCGCAAAGAGCCGCTCCGCATTATCCTGAACGGCCTTGGCAAGGATGCGGCGTATATCATTTCCAGAATTAACGGCTTTACTTATGTTAAAACGGATTTTGATTTCTTCAACGACAAGCTGAATATCCTTGAGGAGAAAGCCTTCTCCGATGGCGAGCGCGCGGCTGTAAAATGCTATGGCGCAAACGACGTCCGCGAGGGCGTGGCCATCATGCAGCACGAGGGGGTTGACGTTTCCATTACCGGTAACTCCACCAACCCGGTCCGTTTCCAGCACCTTGTTGCAGGCACCTACAAGAAGTGGGCGCAGGAAAACGGCAAGAAGTATTTCTCCGTTGCAAGTGGCGGCGGAACAGGCCGTACCCTGCATCCGGACAACATGGGCGCCGGTCCTGCTTCCTATGGCTTGACCGACTCTCTGGGCCGCGTACACGGCGACGCGCAGTTCGCGGGTTCCTCTTCCGTTCCTGCGCATGTTGAAATGATGGGCCTGATTGGCATGGGCAACAACCCGATGGTTGGCGCTACGGTTGCCTGTGCGGTTGCGGTTTACGAAGCATCAAAATAATTCTTATAAGCAAAAAAAGACTGTGAAATTTTATTTATCCGGCGGTGCCGGATGAAACAAATTTGTAATTAGTCTGAAAAGGGTATGACAGTTTTGTCATACCCTTATTTTTGTCTTTTAAACGAGTGCAATTGGGGTTATAATAGACAGGTATCTGTAATATATTTATTATAGAAAGCAATTTTATAAACGGCTTGTTGTATTTACATAAATGGGGACATAACACGGGGTGCTCTTTTGATGCAGGTATACAGGAGGAAAAGGCGGGTAAGACTGTTTATCCGCAGGACGATTGTCTGCGTCGTTCTAGCGGGTATTCTTTATATCGTGGGGCTGGGAGCGGCAGCTTCCATTAGAAAAATCAACAGTTTGCTTCAGCAAAGCGGACAAACCGGTTCTTCCGAAACGGAAGGCGTTTCCAGACCGGTTTCCAGCAAAAAGCCGGAAAGCGGCGGGAAGGCAAGCTCTGGGGCGGAATCCGCCGAAAGCAGTAGGGCGGCGGATTCCAGGCAGCAATCGTTCGCTGCCGGCGAAAGCGCGCCCGGCGCACCGACCGGGTATTTCCGTGACGCCGTGCTGATCGGCGACAGCCGCACGGAAGGCCTGCGCAACTATGACGTGCTTGACGGCGCGACCTATTATGCGGCAAAAGGGCTGATGGTAAATACAGCGTTTACAAAACCGGCAATTGATGTGGGCGGAAAGAAGCTGACGGTTGTGCAGGCGCTCCAGAAAAAGAAGTTCGGGAAAGTGTACATCATGTTTGGCATAAACGAGCTTGGCTGGAGCAGTTCGGCAGCCTTTATCAGCGATTATGGCAAACTGATCGACGCCATAAAAAAATCCCAGCCAAAGGCGGAGATATTCGTTCAGTCCATCCTGCCGGTTTCCGAGAAAAAATCCAGTTCGGACAAGGTCTATAATAACCAGAAAATTGCTTCCTTTAATAAACAGATTCAAGAAATGGCAAAGAAAAAGGGTGTACAGTATCTTGCGGTGGATACGGCGGTCAGCGACCCAAACGGAAATCTGCCTGCGGACGCTTCCACCGACGGGGTACACCTAAACAAGGAATATTGCAAGAAGTGGTGCGGGTATTTAATCGCCAGCGCCGGGGAAAGGAATTGGAAAACAACATGAAAAGAATTTTACTGTTTGCATTGTCGGCGGCGATTTTACTGTGCGCGGGCTGCGCTTCCAAAGCGGTGAAAACACTGGATACCCAGGAGGTAGCCAACAAGCTGCTTTCGGCCGTTCCATTTGCCGACCAGATGTCGCAGATCGAATCGGAAACCGCGCTTCAGCTTTACGGGCTGGACGAAAGCACGGTGGCGAAATCAGCCGTATATGAAAGCACAGGGGCAACCGCCGAGGAGGTTGCGGTGTTTGAAGCAAAAGACGAAAAAACCGCGAAAAAGGTAAAGGAAGCCGCCCAAAAGCGGATTGAGAACCAGCGGGAAGGGTTTAAGGACTATCAGCCGAAGGAAATGGAGAAGTTGAAATCCCCTGTTCTGGTAACCAGCGGGAAATATGTGATTCTCTGCGTATCTGATCAAAACAGCACCGCACAGAAAATCATTGACAGCTATATAAAATAAAAAAACGGAAGAGTTTAAATCCCATATTGCACGGGAATGAACTCTTCCTTTTGTTTTGATGGGTTAAAGCGGATACAGGGCTGTTTGCGGGCTGCAAAACACCCTTTTCGTTAGACAGTAACCGAACCGAAATAACGAAAAGGGTGCAGTTAACGAAGGGGCTTGCTTTCCATATAGGGTTTATGCCAGAATCGGAAGGATCAGTCGTCGCACAGCCCTTGCGCAAGGGCGCTTAAATCGGGCTTAACGACTCTTAATGAATCAAAATCGCCTTCAAATTCTCTGCCGCTTACGACCATTTTATATTCACAGCAACCCGGACAAACCTTGTCACAGAATGTTACCGTAAAGGGTTCGCTGAATTCCACTTCCAGCCGGTCGTCCCCTTCAATTTCAAATCTCTTTAAATATCTCCAGCTCTGGACACATTCCTTCTGGCCGTCGCAAATCCTTATCAACTCAAACAATAAGTCGGCTTCAAGCTCTTTTTGGCCGAATGGTCTTGCATCAATATTGTCCCCACAATGTTTTTCCGTTTCCGCATCCAGATAGATAATGCTGGAAAATTCAATTTTCACAATGGGTCGGAATAAGCAGGTGGTATCCACCAGAACGGAATCCAAAACAAAAAACTGATGTTCTTCTACGCGCCCGCCGTCAATTTCAAATATCGCGTCTTCCGGGTGGTTTCCGCATTCAAGTAATATTTTTTTAGGCGCAGGGTGTTTTGGGGCAGAACAGAAGTTTTCTCCCTTCTCTTTGTATTTCACCCGCTCCTTTTCCCTGTCTTTACTTTCGTCGCAGTAATAAATGCCGTTATTTGTATAACCCACGTAATACACTCCTATTTATAAAATTATAGAGCTTTTACCTGGTTTATATTATTCATATCAACGGTAACAGGTTCCATAGACTCTTACCGAATCCGTCTCGCAAAATGTTGTTAATCGCCGTCAGGAAATATTCGATAGGGGGAAGTGTTTTTTCAGTTTTTCGCTAAAATATTTAATAAAAGGCCCGAGGCAGAATGCGGTAATAACCGTACCCAAGCCGACTGTGCTGCCGCAGAGCCATCCGATCAGCACGGAAAGGGTATCGCAGGCAATGCGGCACCAGCGGAATTCCTTTTTCGAATACTTTGTAACCATCAGGGTAACGCTGTCATAGGGCGACGCGCCAAGCTGTGGATACATATACAGGGCGGCCGTAAAGGAGAGGATCAGAACCCCCAATGCCATGCATAGGAGCCGAAGCCAAAGCTCCGGCTCCTGCGGAAGAAAGGAAGACAGAATTCTATTGAAGTGGTCAACCAGCAATCCGATGACGCTCATATTGATGACAGTACCGAAGCCGATGAGGTTCCTTGCAAAAAAAAACGTGAGAACAAGGAAAATTCCGTTAACAATAAGCAGCATGAAACCGAAGTCCCGGCAAAGCTTTCGGGATATGCCCAAGACCAGGCAGGTGCACGGGTCGGTGCCTAAGCCGGCGTAGATGGAGAGCGAGATGGAAATGGTCATGATAACCGTGCCAATCAGAACCATCGCCATCCGTTTGATTAAGGTTTTATCCATTCGAATTTCTCTTTCTATTATGTAGTCAGGGCTTGCGAAGCTTAGGAACAAACAAGATTGCCGCAGCCCAGAACAGCTCATAGATGAGAAGCGCTGCAACGGAAAGCTGCCCTAGGCCGGAATAACAGGTTAAGAAGGAAACGAGCAGGAACCCAAGGATGACCGCAACGGTCTGCATGGCGACGGCCATGGAAATATTGCTGCGCTGGCGCACACACGCGCTCAGCATCCGCATCATGGCCGCCGGACGACCCTTTGTTGCCAGCATGGCGGGCGAACGGTCCTGCGGTTCGGCCGTCAGATCGGTATATACGCTTCCGAGCCGTTCCGGAAGGACGCGGATAGAGTGCTCGTCTAGCCCGAAGCATTCGGCCAGCATGCGCGGCGTGATATTCGGGTCGCAGGTGCGCACGATCAGGCTGATGCCGTTGTCCTCCAGTCGGCGAAGCTCCATGGCGCGCCGCCGGTCGGAAATATAGGATACGACGAACATGGCGACGAGTTCCCCGCCGGAAGCGAGATAAATGATTTTTCTTCCTGTGTGGATATATTTTTCCTCGTAATCGCGCGAGGGTGGCTGAATACTGTGTGCTTCCATAAGCTTGCGGCTTCCGACCAGAATCCGGCGGCCGGATACCCAGCCGGTAACGCCCCTGTCGTCCTCGAAAACCGGATTGTCAATCTTGGGAAGCAGGCCGCTGCTCTTGATGATTTGCTCAAAAACGTCGCTCAGGGGACCTCCTACGCAGCACATTAGCGCCGTCGCGTCCACAATGGCGTCGTCGATGCGCTGCCCGCCGAAGGTTTTAATCGCGTTCAGAACGACCGTACCCTTCGGGAAAAGGTCTTTTGCGTCCACCATAACGGCGTTGACATTGTTGAAATAATCGATTGCGGAATAGCCGACCAACATAGCGCCGCAACGCGAGGCCACGCGGCACACCCGGTTGACCGGCAGGTTCACACTAAGCATATTGACGAACGGGACACAGATGCAGGCCGCCGCCGCAAAAGCGGTCAGGGCGCTGAAGACATCCTTATAAAGGATCACGGACGCGATACACAGAATGAGCGACAAAACAAAGCCGATCGGCGCCATTGTCTGCGAAGCCTGCTCGCTCGGATCCGGTTCGTAGGATAGACGAAGGAAATTTTTCAAGAATTTTGTCTTTGTCTGATAGGCAATTACGGGCGCGTCGATGACGCAGCCGTCTGCCATTTGCAGGGCGGTATTGTAGTCGTCGAAAAGCAGGACGGCCTGCTTTTGGTCCGGCGCGGAAACGAAACGAAAATTCCGGAGAATCCGTTGTGTCATAACCGTTTTGCCGAAGGTGTTAAAAAACAGCGCCAGCACGACAAGGACGGAGTACACATGATAATTCCCCGCCTGTACGTCGTGCGCGGAAAACAGCAGCGCAATATTCTGCGCGGCGGCTGCAACCGTGGCAACAGCTACGGCGCTGTCGGCATTTGCCTGAAACGTTAAGAGCGCTTTCAGGCCGTTCGATATGGGAACGGCACAGAATGCCCCGGCGATCAGAAGGAATACCAGATTCACGATCAGATACGCCTGCGGGGTGAGCCAGAGCAACAACTCCGGCGGCAGGAAACCGGACATCTCCCGCAGCAGGCCGAAGCCCAGAAGCAGAAGGAGGCTGATTCCCGTAACGGCGAACCGAAGGAGCAGGCGGTGCATGGTGCCCTTGAGTTCGTTCAGAACGGAGGCTGCGTCGTCCGGACTTATGTAATCGTCCAGTTCTTCCTGCTCTTCGGGCAGGTCATCGCTGGAATCATTGTCTTCTTCTTCGTTTCCGAAAAGATGAAACCGCCTTTTCTTAACCGGTTTCTGCGTTTCTTCTTCCTCCGGCTCCGGTTCCATGGCGGCGGGTTCCGGGAAGGGGATTGGCGGTTCCGGGCTCTGTTCTTCGTTCCGTTCTTCCGGTGCCAAAGTGATGCCGTTCGGTTCGGATTTGGGGCTGCCCTCCGGTCCGGCTGTATCTGCTGCCGGTTCCCCGGTATCCACAACCGGAAGAGGAATCGGCGGGGGAGCGGGCTTCGGATTCACAGGCGGCAGCCTTTTTGCCGCATGGGACAGGATTTCCTCCATGTTGTCGAGGGCAAGAATATGGACAGGAGGCCCAAACGCCCGATAAGTCGGGCGTTTTACCGACTGCGGCACCGGACGCACGGGCTCCTCCACAGCGGGTGCGTTCGGAAGCTCCTCTTTTACCTTCGGTTCATGAACGGGTTCCTTTACTGGATCCTCGGACATCCTTCCCCGGATGGGAGGGACAATTTCCGGCTGAAGCGGTGTGGACGGCGTCATCGGCGCCGGATACGGTTCCGTTATTTCCGGTATGACCGTCGGGACCGGATTGATTTCAGGGCCGGGTTCCGGTGTGCGGATCGGATCCTGTTTCGGTTCGGGGATGGGTTCGGGCGGAACCTGCTGCGGGGCCGGGGGGGTTGCAGCGGAAGCTTCCACTTTCTCCGGCTCTTTTGCTTCCGGTACGGCAAAATCAGACGAAGAATACAGCTCCTCCTGTTCCAGGCCGGCTTTTTTCATGATACCCTGCACACGCTTTTTCCGATCGTCATGCAGCTTTTCAAAATGCTCGGCAATCTCATCGTCGACCACATTGTCCGGGGTTTCCTCAAACAGGTAGGAAAAAACCGAACTTCCCGGCCCGCTTTTCGGCCGGGCGGCCGTTACCTGCATTGCTTTTTCATAATCTTCACGGTATTCCTCAATGGATTTCAACTGAAGCCCATAATAAATGTCGTTTTCATTGTCAAGGTCGGGGATTTCCCTTTTTCGGCGGCCGAAAAGCCCCCGGAGCCCCTTTTTCTTTTCGGACGGCCCGGGGGGATCCTCTGCCTGGGAAGGCGGGGACGGCTGCGATTCGAGCTGCGCGTCAAGGGCGCTTTTTGCCTTAGCTGCAATTTCCTCCGGGGTAACGGGAACTTTTTGCTGAACCGTTTTCTCTTTTGCCTTTGCGGGCGCCGGCTCCTTTTCCACTTGATCCAAGGTGCGTGCTTCCGCCAGAATTTCATCTAAGGAAAAGCGGTCACGCGGAGCTTTTTGTTTGTCGCCCATATCTATCCGCTCCTGTATTATTTTGTCTTAATACCGCTGCGTTGCCGTGCGATTTCATAGCAGATGATACCGCAGGCAACCGAAGCATTAAGCGAATTTATTTTACCCTTCATCGGCAGGGATATAACAAAGTCGCATTTTTCTTTTATCAGGCGGCTTACGCCGAAGCCTTCGGAACCGATGACAACAGCCGCAGGGCCGGAATAATCCACGTTGCACCAATTTTCTCCGTCCATATCGGCCGCGTAAACCCATACGCCGCGTTTTTTCAGCTCGTCCACCGTGGCGGCGATGTTCGTCACCCGCGCGACGGGAACATATTCTACTGCGCCGGCGCTCGCCTTACCGACCGCGTAGGTAAGCCCCGCGGCGCGCCGTTTGGGGATGATGACCCCGTGCGCGCCCGCACATTCGGCCACACGCAGGATGGCGCCGAGGTTGTGGGGATCCTCCAGCCCGTCTGCAATGATAATGAACGGCGGCTCGCTGCGCTCTTCTGCAAGGCGGAAAATATCGTCTACGGCAGCGTATTCCTTTACTGCTGCGACCGCGACAACGCCTTGGTGATTCGCGTTGCCGCAGAGGAAATCCAGCTTCCTGCCATCGGCCTCCTTGATGGAAATTCCCATCTTTTTCGCCTTGGCAATCAGCGCGCTCAGGCTTCCCGTATGCTCGCCGCGCGCCACATAAAGGCTGTCGATTGCGCGGCCGCTGCGCAAAGCCTCGTTTACCGCATTTCTTCCGGCAATAACGCCTTCTCCGCGCTGTTTTTTTTCCCCGTTCATCAATTTTCCGTCTCCTTATTTTTCTCTATATAAATTTTGAAACCGTCCAAAGGCTTTACGGACGGCTTTAACACTTTGAATTTCAAATTATGTATTCATTTTTCATTTTAGCAGATATGGGAATGTCCGTCAATACACCGCTACGGTTTAAAATTGCATGGTCCGTTCATATTTTGCCGCGCGGGCGAATAGGTAAGAACGGGGGGTGTGCCGAATGCTTCGAATTCGTTCCCGGCTTGGGTATAGGCGGTGGAAAAGAGGTTTCGATGGCAGAATTCTTCTGATATTTTTTAGCATGGTTCTGCTTTTTCTATTGTTAAAAAATTGCAACGCCCGGCGCGAAAACCGATTTGATTACGCGCTGAATACGGTTTCGCGCGATTTTTCGCCGCTGGTAACCTCGGTGCTCCAAAGGCAGAAAACCGAGAATTCCATCAACACGCAGCTCCTCTATGCCGCGTACATGACCTTATTTGACAACCGTGCTTACGACGATAAGGCGGAGGTGCGCCGGCGGTTGCTCCGCAGCTTTTATACGGAGGGCAAGGACGGACCCGTTCCGGTTTCCGACACCGACCAAATTTTCAACAACATACAGGCGGAGTTTTCGGTTACCGTTGACAGCGGGCTGAGGCGGGAAATTGTGAATCTTTCCAAAGAAATTGCGCCGGGGTATTTAAACGCTGCCGATCTACTGCGGAAAAACCTGAAAAGCGGGGACGGGGCGAAAAACAATATCGGCCTTGTGAACTTCGCGTGGAACGCGCTTTCCTGCAAAAGCGGATATATTTTCGGCGCGGCGGGCCAGACCGTTGACGGGAGCTTCCTTGAGCAGCAGAAGGCCCGCTTTGCGGGGGTGGAACGGGCGGGGCTTTCAAAAGAGCAGTGCGATTCCATCCTGCTTCGCTTCGGCGGGCGCCCCTCGTTCGACTGCGGCGGGCTGATCAAGGCGTATTCCTGGCTGGATGAATCCACGGGGGAGATTGTCCGGGGCCGCCCGGATGCCACCCCGGACTGTACCGCAAACGACCTGTACGCCCTTGCCCAGGTAAAGGGGAATATTTCGGAAATGCCCGAAACGCCAGGGCTGGGGGTTCACAAGGACGGGCATGTGGGCATATACATTGGCGGGGATGAGGTAATTGAGGCGGAAGGAAGCGCGTACGGCGTGGTGAAAACCCGGCTTTGGGGGCGCGGATGGGAGCATTATTTCCGTGTTCCGAAAATTACCTATGTCCAAAACGGGACGTACTTAATCCACAACCGTAAGATTACGCTGTACGATGGAAAGATTGCCGGTTGAATCTTGTGGAAAGGTATTTTATACAGATTGTGGAAAACTTTTTGAAATTATAGAATTATACAGCCAAAAAACGCTTTTCTTAGAGCGATTTATACGGTTAGTATTTGCAAAAGTTTACATAACACCGTGGAATACTCTGTTTTAACTGTTGAAAACTCTGTGGAAAATGTTAATAAGTGTGCAAAACTACCGGGCTTTTCCACTTTTGCATGTGAAATGTATATTTTTGTTTATGTAAACCGAAGGTAAAAACTTTTTAAAACACTCAGTATTCCAACCTTTACGATTCATGTTATAATAATGATAATGAAAAGCGGGCGAATGTGCGGAAAGCAGAGGGCAAAGGATGCAGAAAATTTTAGATTTTGATTTGGAACAGACGCTGGAATGCGGGCAGTGCTTCCGTTGGGAAAGACAGCCCGACGGTTCGTATACGGGCGTGGCTTCCGGACATATTTTAAACATTTCGGAAGAAAATATACCACAGATCGCTCAGGATGAATTCTGGGGGAATTATTTTGACCTGAAGCGGGATTACGCAAAAATCCGCGCGGATTTGTCGGCCGCGGATAGGACGCTCGCGCGGGCGGCGCAGTTTGCGCCTGGAATGCGCATCCTGAACCAGGAGCCGTGGGAGGCGCTTTGCTCTTTCATCCTGTCTCAGAACAACAATATCCCGCGCATCCGGGGAATTGTGAAACGGCTTTGCGAACAGTTCGGTGAACCGATCGGGGACGGCTTTTTCGCGTTTCCCACTCCCGAGCGGATTGCCGCGCTGGAACCGGAGGCCCTTTGCGAGATCCGCTGTGGCTTCCGGGCCAAATATGTCGTGGACGCGGCGCGGAAGGTTGCCTCCGGGGTGATTGATTTGGAAAGGCTGAAAACCGCGGAGCTTTCCGACGCACGCGAACAGCTCATGCAAATTCACGGCGTTGGTCCGAAGGTGGCGGACTGTACCCTGCTTTACGGCCTGCACCGGTTGGAAGCGTTTCCGATGGATGTGTGGATGAAACGCGCGATGCAGACCCTTTTCCCCGGAAGAAGCCCCGAAGCGTTCGGCTGCTACGCTGGGATCGCACAGCAGTATATTTTCCACTACAGCCGCTGCAACCCGGAGCTGTTTGCGCAGGAAAGGCAGCACGCAGGATGACGGGCTACCCGCTTGATGGCTTGAGGAAGAAATACGATTATGGAGTTTTCTGCAATTTTCGTAAAAATCTGTTGTATTTTGCGACCGCTTCCGCAGGATGCCATCCGGTTCGGATTCCCGGTTCGGAGAGAGCGCCGGCTTTTAAGCCGCGCGCCTATTTTCGTTTTGAGTGCGGCAATCGCAGATTCTTTTTTCAGTAGTGTGGAGAAGGGGAACATTTTCAAAAAAGGAAACATTATGCAGGATTCATAAAAAAGGTGCAACCGTGGGAAATATATATTTAACTATTTATCTTTATCTTTTCAAATAATTGCGATATAATATACGCAGAAAATTATAATTGGGGGTTAAAAAATGCCACTGGTCAATACTAGGGAGATGTTCAAAAAGGCATATGAAGGCGGATACGCGATCGGCGCGTTCAACGTCAACAACATGGAGATTGTGCAGGGAATTACCGAAGCCTGCCAGGAACTGAAGGCTCCGCTCATTCTTCAGGTTTCCGCCGGTGCGCGCAAATACGCAAATCATACTTATCTTACAAAGCTGGTCGAAGCGGCGGTAATTGAAAACCCGGATATTCCGATTGCGCTTCATCTTGACCATGGCTCATCATTTGAAATCTGCAAGGATTGTGTCGACGGCGGTTTTACTTCCGTTATGTATGACGGTTCCTCCAAGCCCTACGAGGAAAATGTGGAGGAAGCCCGCCGCGTTGTGGAATACGCGCATAAATACAATGTTACCGTTGAAGCCGAACTGGGCAAGCTCGCCGGTGTGGAGGACGACGTAAACGTTGCGGACGACAAGGCGCAGTTTACCGATCCGGACGAAGTGAAGGATTTTGTCACCCGTACGGGCGTGGATTCCCTTGCGATTGCCATCGGTACCAGCCACGGCGCTTACAAATTCAAACCAGGCCAGAAGCCGCAGCTTCGTTTTGATATTTTGAAGGAAGTTTCCGACCGTCTGCCCGGTTTTCCGATCGTTCTGCACGGCGCTTCTTCCGTCATTCCGCAGTTTGTTGAGGAAATCAACAAATACGGCGGCCAGATGCCGGACGCAATCGGAATTCCGGAGGAAATGCTCCGCGAAGCCGCAAAGATGGCGGTCTGCAAAATCAATGTGGACTCCGATCTACGTCTCGCCATGACGGCCAGCATCCGCAAGTATATGGCGGAAAATCCGAGCCATTTTGACCCAAGGCAGTATCTCGCCCCCGCGCGCACAGCCATTAAAGATATGGTTGC
>NZ_JAJUFJ010000017.1:0-27299 GCF_029266045.1 Caproiciproducens galactitolivorans
GGGGGGGGGGGGGGGCGGGGGCCCCCGACCCCCCCCCCACCCCCCGCCCCCCCCGCCCCCCCCCCCCCCCACACAAAACCCCACCCCCCCCCCCCCGCCCCCCCCCCCCCCCCCCCCCCCCCCGCGGCGCGCTACACGTATTGAGCTTTTCGCAAGACAGGCCGCCGAGGGCTGGGATTGCTGGGGGAATGAAGCTCCAAACGAAACCGCCGATCCAACAGATGAAAACCATTCGCAAAAGTATTCAGGCGGTTATGAACAACAAACACTTTTTGATTGCTTCAAGGAGAGGGGTTGACTGTAAATGATTGAACAATACTGCCTATTTTCTGATGCAGAGCGCAAAGGCATTAAACTGTATATCGAACATGATACCTCTGTTGATGAATGGATATGCAAAAATCATTATTTACACTCTACACCCGCAGGCGCAATAATCCGGATGTGCTTTAAAGATCAAACACAGCGTGTTATAGGGTGCATGATGTGGGGACGGCCAACAAGCCGGAAAATAGATAGCGATGCAATTTTAGAGTTAACGCGAATGTGCTTCATTGACGAAACGCCGCCATTTGTGGAAAGTCAATGTTTAGGTATGGCGCGCAAGCATATCCGGAAATATTACAACAAAATCAAAGGACTTATTGCTTATTCCTCAACAGGAGCGGGACACGAAGGAATAATTTATAAGGCTGATAATTGGTATATGTTGGGCGGTTCAAAGGGTGGTAGCTGGGAAAACAGAGAAAACCGCACAAATAGAGATTTAAGCTTAAAAATTCGATGGACACGAAGCCCGTAGAAAGGAACGATTGAAAGATGATTAAAAATCCGCAGATTGGGGCGGCGTGCTGGATTGTAATTGATATATGGGAAACCATCTGCCCCGCTCCTGTTATTATCACCGAAGAGGCCGAAGGCAAATATGCGGTACGCTGGCAGATCAGCGAAGAATATTCAGAGGTCTACGATGGGTTATCAAACAAGGATTTATTTGCGTCCGAGCGGGATGCGTGGAAATCAATAAAAAACCGAAAGGAGAAAAACCAATGCAGGAAAAGAAAAGAGTCTATTTAGCTGGGAAAATTACAGGCGATCCGCTTTACCGCTGTAAATTTTACGAAGCAGAAAAAGCATTGAAGGCGGCAGGCTTTAACGTGCTTTCCCCTGCTATTCTTCCGGACGGCTTCACCTATGAAGCATATATGAGAATGACAACGGCCATGCTTGACGAATGCGAAGCGGCCTGCTTTCTTCCGGACTGGCGGGAAAGTAAGGGTGCAATGTATGAATACGGACGTGCGGCGGCATACAACAAAGAAATATTCTTCTTTGAGGAATGGCTGGCAGAATGGCAGACCGCACAACCAAAGGCAGAAGAAGCGGCGGTGATGAAAATTGCAGAATAAAACAACGGCACCCTATGTTCCAACGGAAAGCGTTGAACAACAATGCTTATTCCGATGGGCGGCATATCAAAGCGGGAAATATCCGGAATTGAAGCTATTGTACCATGTTCCAAACGGTGGAAGCAGGAATAAAGCCGAAGCGGGACGCTTCAAAGCGGAGGGTGTGAAAGCTGGCGTACCGGACTTATGTTTGCCTGTACCACGTGGAGAATTCCACGGCCTGTATATTGAGCTTAAACGCCTACGGGGTAGCAGGACAAGCGAAGATCAAATTTTGTGGATTGAAGAGCTAACAAAGCAAGGTTATTGCGTCGCCCTATGCAAAGGCTGGGAAGTGGCGGCAAAGACGATAACTGATTATCTGGAAGCGGCGCACGCCGTAAAATAAATTCTTAATTTGAACAGGAGGGAAACCGAAAATGAAAACTATTTCAATCATCAACCTAAAAGGCGGGGTTGCAAAAACTATCAGCGCAATAAATATTGCTTATGCGCTGGCGGTTATTCATGGCAAAAACGTTCTACTGGTGGACAATGACAAGCAAGGGAATACAAGTAAATTTTTCAACGTACATAGTTACGATGCGCCCAGCCTTGCAGATGTTTTAACCGTCAAGGATTTTACAATAGCCCAGGCGGTACAGCATACAGAATATAAGGGGCTGGATGTTCTGCCCGCAAACATGTACCTTCTGCGGGCAAACAAGGAAATTTTGCTTGACGTTTCACGGCCACAGCAAACACGCCTTTCAAAAGCCCTGCGCGCTGTAGCGGGTGACTATGATTACGTGGTTATAGACAACGCGCCTGATTTGAATATGAGCGTTATAAATGGGCTTGTAGCCTGTGACGATGTTCTGATCCCGATTAAAATTGACAAATTCGCATTTGACGGGCTGGAACAGTTACGGGAGCAGATCGAAGAAACCCGCGAATTTAACGAGCGCATAAAAATAGCTGGTTGCTTTATCACAATGTACCAACGTAACAATGTCAATCTACAGGGCGAGCAGTATTTGAATTCCTGCATGGGCTTACCGTTATTCAAAACGGTTATCCATAAAACCGTTAAGGTGGACGAAACAACGTTTGCCGGAAAGCCATTGCAGGCATATTCCAGAAACTGCACGGCGGCAAAGGATTATGCCGCATTGGTTGAAGAGTATTTGAACGGCGCGAAATCGTGACCGGAAATAGCACAATGAAAGGAGCGGGAACAATGGCAAAATTCAGTATGAACGATCTTTTAAACAGCCAATCAAGAAAAGCACCGGAGCGGGTGCAATCAGAATTTGAAATCCGACATATACCAATCGGGAAGATCATACCAGCCGAAAATAATAAATATGGCATTCGAGACATTGAGGAATTGGCGGCAAGTATTGAAACAATGGGGTTGCTTCACAACCTTGTTGTTAAAGAACCGAATGCAGAAGGCTTTTATGAGCTTGTGAGCGGTGAACGCCGCTTCCGAGCCTGCAAAATGCTTTATGAAGGCGGCAATGAAAAATTTTCAACCGTGCCTTGCAAGGTGGAAGGAAATGAGGATAAAGCCTTTACGGAATTGAAGTTGATTTATGCGAATGCCACATCAAGAGAATTGACGGATTATGAAAAGACATATCAAGCAGGCCGGATCAAGGAGCTTTTGCAGGAGCTTAAAGCAAACGGGTATAAATTCAAAGGCCGTATGCGGGAAATTGTGGCCGATATACTTAATGTGTCGCCTGCACAAATGTGGCGCATGGAAAGCATAAATAAAAATCTTTCGCCGGAATTCACAGAAGAATTCAAGGGCGGGAATATCGGGATTACAACAGCATATGAGCTTTCAACCTTACCAAAGGAAAAACAAGCCACGGCAATGGAGGAATACAAGGCGGCGGGAGCGGAGGCCGTGAAGGATGTAAAAAAGAGGGTACAAAATAACACAGTAAAGACCAGCGCGCCGCCTCCTTCTTCAAAACCTCCTAAAACTTCCGCAGAACAGCCGCGACAGGATGCAGAAGGAGCAAAGCAGCCGAAGCAGAAAATAGATCGCATTGAAACAATCCGGTTACTGCGGGCAATAGCGCATGATATTGAAAGTGGGAATGACGGTTCAAGTTTTGATATTTACGGTGTCTGCATGGATGCCGCTTCCTTGCTTGAAGGGAAGGTATAAAAAATATGGGGGTGCAAATATGCAAAGGAAAAAGGAATTTATCACAGAGGAAATAAAAGAGTTGATAAACGAGGTTGCACGGGTAACGGCTTCTATGGCTTACATAGAAAATGCAGGGGGGCAAATAAATTACTTCCGCGCAATGGAAAGCCTGCTTTATAACTATAAAAAGCTGGAAACGTTGGTTGCAGATGAAGAGGAATACACAAAGGTTGAGCTAAAAGAGAGAAGCAAAAGCATTGTAGTGTTTTCCCCTTCTGCGGGCGGCGAACGCAAAACCCGTGATGAAGTTCTGGAAGAAATGGAGAAACAAAGGGCTATATTATACCAGCGCACAAAGGCGCGATTTGATGAAGTGGATCGGGTTGTACAGTTATTCAAAGACCGCAAGGAATTCCACGTTATCCGGATGTACTATTTCGGGGAGGATGCAAAGGGCAATCAGAGGGAAGCGGGCGCGCCTCAATATACATGGGAGGATATAGCAAGCGAGCTATCAGAAATGGGGCTTATACGGGATGCGAAGAGCGCGCGCAGGTGGCGTAACAAGATTGTAAATGATATGGCGGTTTGCCTGTTTGGTAAACCTGCGGCGGTAGGTGTAGGGACATACCGAAAAAAGCAAGAGGAATAATGCCCGTTTCGCGCCCGTTTAACGCCCTTGAATGTACCGTTCTAATAAGTTATACTTGTTACGATGATTTAATGTCAAATAAAATAAAGCATTTATAAAGCTCTGGCGGCTTATCCTGCTGGGGCTTTTTCTTTTGCCGGAAGCGGGGGAAAGGAGAATGAAGCCGTGGGCTGAACAGTTTTATAATAGCGACGAATGGCGGGCGTGTCGTGATACCTTTTTGCAAAGCAAGGGTTATATATGCGAACGATGTTCAACGCCGCATAATCCGGTTGTTGCAAAGATAGCACACCATAAGATTTATTTAACTCGGGACAATATCAACGATCCGCGTATTTCTCTTTCATGGGATAACCTTGAAGCCTTGTGTCAAGATTGCCACAACAAAGAACATCACCGCACCGCAAGAAAAATTTGCTACAGGTTCGACGAAGAAGGAAACATTATCGAAAAGCCCTATCCCCCCCATTCAAAAAATTAAATTTGGGGGTAGGAACACCGAGCAGGGGCGGTTAATTTTACTCCGCAGGCGCGCGCATGACGGGTGTACATGTGTGGGGGGGGTGGGGGTGTAGTGAAAGGAGGCGTTTTTTATGGCGACAAAAAAAGAGTTGACAAAAGATCAGAAGATTAAGCGCGAGATTACCAGACTAAAGCGGGTTTTCAAAGACTTGGACAAAAATAAATTACAGACTGTGGAAAGCCTTATAAGAAACGCCGCTTTCATGGCCGTGTCGCTGGAAGAGTTGCAGGAGATTATAAACGCAGAAGGCTATACGGTTGAATATCAGAACGGAGAGAACCAGCGCGGCACGAAGCAGAGTGAGGCGGTAAAAACGCATATCGCCATGACGAAAAATCATGCTTCAATCATCAAACAACTTACCGAGTTAGTACCGCCCGAAAAGAAAAAGGATAGCAAGTTGCAGGCATTGAGGGATGAATAATGCCATTCGCAAATTACATATACGAATATTATTCCAAAATCAGGAGCGGTGAAATAACTGTCGGTAAATGGGTATTGCTGATCTATGAAATCATAGTGAACGGCCTGCAAAAAGGTGAATTCTTTTTTAATGCGAAGAAGGCAAACAAGGCAATCAAGTTCATAGAAAACTTCTGCCATCATTGTGAAGGCCGCGAAGATTTGTTGAAGCTTGAATTATGGCAAAAGGCTTGTGTTTCGGTAATTTTCGGAATAGTGGATGCGGACGGCCTGCGGGTGTTCCGTGAAGTCTTTATTGTCATTGGCCGCAAAAACGGAAAAACCCTTTTCGCCTCTGCTGTTATTGCATACATGGCTTACCTTGACGGCGAATACGGCGCAAAGATATATTGCCTTGCCCCGAAGCTGGAACAGGCAAATATAGTTTACGATAATTTTTTCCAGATGATAAAAAAAGAACCTGAATTAAGCGATCTATCGCGGAAAAGGCGTTCCGATATTTACATCGAGGAAAGCAATACGGTTATTAAGCCTCTGGCCTTCAATGCAAAGAAATCAGACGGCTTTAACCCGCATTTGGTTGTAAATGATGAGGTTGCAAGCTGGCGCGGCGACGCTGGTTTGAAGCAATATGAGGTTATGAAATCCGCGTTAGGCGCAAGGCGGCAACCGTTGATCCTTTCGATCAGCACGGCAGGCTATGAGAATGACGGCATATACGATGAATTGATGAAGCGTTCAACAGCATTCCTAAAGGGCAACAGTAAGGAACGCCGATTATTGCCATTCCTGTACATGATTGACGACGTGGAAAAATGGAACGACATTGAGGAATTGAAAAAAGCTAACCCGAATATGGGCGTTTCTGTTTTCCCTGATTTCTTCAAAGAGGAAATAGCAATTGCGGAAAATTCATTGAGTAAAAAGGCCGAATTCCTTACAAAATATTGCAACATCAAGCAAAACAGTTCTATTGCCTGGTTGGATTACAAGGTTGTTGCTGATGCGGAAGCAGAAGTGAAACTTGAAGATTTCAAGAACAGCTATGCGGTGGGAGGCATTGACCTTTCACAGACAACAGACCTTACCGCGGCGACGGTTATTATAGAGCGGGCAGGCAAGTTATATGCCTTCACACAATTTTTCATGCCTGCAAACCGTGTAGAAACAGCGCAGGCGGTGGATGGTGTACCGTATGACATATTCATCAAGAAGGGCATTGTGAAATTATCCGGAGAAAACCACGTAAATTACAAAGATGTTTACGATTGGTTTGTAATGCTCAAAGAAAAGTATTGCATTTATGTTTTGAAGATCGGGTATGACCGATACAGCGCGCAATATCTCATTGACGATTTGAAGGCATATGGCTTCCATACCGATGATGTATGGCAGGGTGAAAACCTTGCACCTGTAATCCGTGAGTTTGAAGGCATTTTAAAGGACGGTAATTTCTATATTGCCGACAACAATTTGCTTAAAGCTCATTTTCTCAATGTAGCCTTAAAGCACAACATGGAAACACGGAAATTCCGGCCTGTAAAGATCGAACAGCGGGCGCGCATAGATGGTTTTGTGTCGGTGATTGACGCAATGACCGTACGGCAGAAATACTATAACGAAATTGGCGTGATGCTTAAAAATGCGGCGTAATACTTGAAAATACGGGGGTGAAAAACAAAATGGGAGTTTTTGAAACTATATTCCGGAGGCCGAAAAGCAATTTTGTTCCGGATGGATACTTTAAAATGCTTAATGGCTATACGCCCGTGTTTACAAACGCGCCGGAAAGCCTTTACGAAATGGAGCTAACACGGGCGGCTATACATTCATTTGCAAATTTTTGCAGTAAATTAAAGCCTGAAATGAGCGGAAGCGCATACAGAAACCTTGAAAAAGTGTTGCAGTTCAGGCCAAACCCTTTTATGGACACAACAAAATTTTTATACAGGATTGCAACCATTCTTTCCGTGAACAACACGGCTTTTATTATACCTTTGGAGGATGACAACGGCGGGATCATAGGGTATTATCCCCTGCTTCCGCAAAATTGTGAAGTGCTTGAAGTCAAGGGCGCGCCTTATCTGCGCTATACGTTTTCAAATGGACAGCGGGCGGCAATAGAGTTTGAGCGCGTAGGGATATTGACGCAATTTCAATATGCAGATGATTTTTTCGGGGAAAGCAACGCCGCATTAAAGCCTACAATGCAATTGATCCATACACAAAATCAAGGGATCATAAACGGTGTTAAAAATTCTGCTTCAATTCGCTTCCTTGCGAAGATTGCCAATATGATAAGCCCCGAAGATATTAAAAAAGAGCGTCAACGCTTCACAGAAGATAACCTTTCAGCCGACAACCAATCCGGAATGATTATATATGACAATAAGTTTTCGGACTTGAAGCAGGTTGACAGCAAGCCTTTCACGGTGAACGCCTTGCAAATGCAACAGATCAATGAAAACGTGTTCCATTATTTCGGCACCAATGCAAATATTCTTCAAAACAAGTACAACGAAGATGAATGGAACGCCTATTATGAAGGCAAGATTGAACCTTTTGCTATACAGCTTTCTTTGGTTATGTCAAATATGACCTTTACGCCGCGGGAAATCGCATTCGGAAATGCCATTACCTTTACGGCGAACAGGCTTCAATACGCAAGCAACGCCACGAAATTGAATATCAGCACGCAATTATTCGACCGCGGGTTGCTGACGCGTAACGGCGTAATGGATATCTGGAATATGCCGAATGTAGAAGGCGGCGACAAGTTCTATATACGCAAAGAGTACGCGGAGGTTAGCGAATTAGGAAAGGAGGTTGTGCCAAATGCCAATGATGGTAAAGGAACGGGAATACCGTCAAATGCTCCAGCCGTTGATGATCCCGACGGGGACAACGGAAAAGAGAATTGAAAGCGATTATTACGTCGAGGGCTACGCGACTACGTTTGACAAGCCCTATTTGTTGTATGAGTATGACAACAACAAATATTACGAGCGGATCGACCGTAACGCGCTGGCAGGCGCGGACATGTCCGACATTATCATGCAATATAACCACGAAGGAAAGGTGCTTGCCCGACTTTCAAATAAAACGCTGGGCGTAGAAATAACCGACAAGGGGCTTTTTACGTTCGCGGATTTAAGCAAGTCGAGCGCGGCGAAAGAGCTATACGAAGAAATTTCGAACGGGCTTATTACGAAAATGTCGTGGGCGTTCCGAGTATCCGAGGACGCATACGACAGGGAAACACGCACGCGAACGATCTTAAAGATTTCAAAGGTTTACGACGTTTCGGCGGTGAGTTATCCGGCGAACGCCGATACCGAAATATCCGCGCGTTCCTACTTTGACGGAGTGATCGAAGCAGAGAAACGGGAGGCGTTAGCGCGGCAAGCAAAATTATTATTACTCAAATTAAAATTGGAGGTATGAGAAATGAACAGATTACAGGAAATCGAAGCGCGCCTTGCGGCTATCGCAAAGGAAATCGAAACCCGCGGCGCGGAGCTTACAAAAGAACAGCTTGACGCATTCACAAAAGAGGTAAACGATCTTAAATCCGAAAGGGAAGCTTTAAAGCAGGCGGCAGAACAGCGCAACAATATCCTTACTTCAATTGCGGAAGGCAGAGAAGGCACAGTTGTTCGCACATTCCCTTCCCCGTCACCCGCCGCACCTGCCGCAGATCAGCGCGGAGCGGTAGAGGGTGACAAATATGGCACTATGGAATATAGGCGTGCATTTATGGCTTATGCCCTGCGCGGAACGCCTATTCCGGCAGAATTCAGAGCCGACGCGATCACGGCCACAACCGACGTAGGAGCGGTTATTCCTACAACCACACTTAATACAATCATTGATAAGCTGGAAGCAACGGGAATGATCCTTACGCTTGTTACACGTACCGCGTACAAAGGCGGGCTTGCTATCCCAAATTCATCCGTGAAGCCTACTGCAACATGGGTTACAGAGGGAACAACAAGCGACAAGCAGAAGAAAACAACCGGAAGCGTCACATTCACCTACTACAAACTGCGTTGCGCCGTTGCTGTATCGCTTGAAGTTGACACAATGGCATTGAGTGCGTTTGAAAGCACGCTGATAAACAACGTCGTTGAGGCAATGACAAAAGCACTTGAACAGGCCATTGTATCCGGCGACGGTATAGGAAAACCGAAGGGCATTCTTGCTGAAACACCCGCAGACGGGCAGAGCATAGACAGCGTTGCGCCCAGCTATGCCGATCTTATAGCCGCAGAAGCGGCCTTACCGCAGGCGTATGAAAACGGAGCAGTATGGTGCATGTCCAAAAAGACCTTCATGCAGTATTACGGTCTTACCGATGAAACCGGACAGCCTATCGGCAGGGTGAATTACGGCATAGTCGGAAAGCCTGAACGTTCGTTGCTTGGCCGTCCTGTTGTGGTTTGCGATTATGTGACTTCCTATGCTTCAACTTTGGAAGTCGGAACAATATTCGGCTTCCTGTTCAATTTCAAGGACTATGTGTTGAACACAAACTACACAATGGGGATCAAGAAGTATGAGGACAACGAAACCGACGACCTTGTAACAAAGGCGATTATGCTTGTTGACGGTAAGGTTGTTGACAAGAATTCGCTTGTGGTCATCAAGAAAAAGGCCGCGGCTTAATAGCTTGGCCGGAAGGGGTGAAATAGATGCTTGACAAGGTAAAAGCCGCGTTACGCGTCAAAACAACCGCCTTTGATGGCGAAATTGAAGATTTGATTGCCGCCTGCAAAGCTGATTTACGCCTTGTCGGGATCAATGTTCCGGAAGATGTACCGCCCGCCGAAGGTGAAACGCCAACGGCGGGCGATCCTCTTATCGAACGGGCAATCATCCTTTACGCAAAGGCGAATTTCGGATACAGCGACGACAGCGAGAAGTATCAAAAAGCCTATGATTTGCTTAAATGCTCTTTGAGTTTGGCAGGTGATTATAATGCGCTGGTGTGATGAAATTACCCTTATCGCATTGACACCGCCAACAGAAGCCACGAATGAAAACGGGTTCAGCAATCCGGAAACGGAAACCCGCAAAACCGTGTTTGCAAATAAAAAATCCGTGGGTTATTCGGAGTTTTACAAAGCACAACAGGCAGGTTTTACCGCGGAATTGAAGTTTGACATTTACACGGAGGAATACGAAGGGCAGACAATGGCAGAATACGGCGGCAAACGGTATAAAATTCTGCGTACCTACGTTGATCCGAAAACAGCAGGCGAAATAACCGAATTAACGCTTTCCGATCTCACAGAGAGAGGGGGCGCAGACGTTGGCGAAGTTTAATATTGTTGGCTTTGAAGAGGTTGAAAAGAAGTTGCTTCAACGTGAAAAAGCCACGGTTGAAGCTGTGCCGGAAATGTTAAATGCTGGCGCGGCGGTGCTGGTGAAAGCCCAGCAGGACGAAATAGAGCGCATGGAAATAGTGGACTTTCGGGACATGAAAAATTCCGTTAAGGCCACAAAGATAAAAGGCAATGAAGCGGAACGTTATGTTGAGGTTTACCCGCATGGCAATGACCGTAAAGGCGTAATCAATGCAACAAAAGGGTTTATAGCTCAATATGGCAAGTCGAACGAACCTGCCCGCCCGTGGATGACGGTTGCAAATGAAAAATGTGCAAACGAAGTACGCGCGGCCATGCTGGAAGTATGGGAGGAAAAGCAAAATGGACGATATAACCGTTGATAGTGTATTGAAATCCGCACTTGATACGCTGGGCGTTCCTGTTGAACGCCTGCGCTTCAAAGGAAAAGCAGATACTTTCATAACCTTTCAGATCGTTTTAGGGCAGGAAACAGGCTACGCAGACGATGACAGCACGGGGACAGAATACACGTACAGGGTTGATATTTTTTCAAAGAACGATTATATTTCCCTGTTGCGACGCACAAAGCAGGCATTGAAGGAAGCGGGGTTCTATGGAATAACCGTTGATCCGGAAGTGTTTGAGAATGAAACGGGGTACTATCATGTACCTATAGAAATCAAGTATATGGAGGTATGACAATATGGCTACTGTTGGATTGCGTGATCTTTACCGCGCTCCGATTACTATTGCCGCAGACGGCAAAGAAACCTATGGAACGCCTGTAAGGATGGCAAAGGTAATATCTGCGGAATTGTCTGTTGAGGTTGCAGAAGCGATCCTGTATGCGGATGATGGCGTAGACGAAGTGGTAAAGGAGTTTGTAAGCGGTGAATTGACCTTGAATGTCAATGATCTTCTTCCCGCCGATCTTGCCGCCCTGCTGGGACAAACGCAGGACGATGATCAGGTATTATATGCGGGAGAAAATGACGAACCGCCCTATTTTGCTATAGGTTTCAGAGCAAAAAAGGCGGGCGGGATGTATAAATATGTCTGGCTTTACAAGGTGAAATTCGCCATCCCGAAAGAGAGTTACCAAACAAAGGGTGACAAAATCGAATTTACAACGCCGGAAATCGTGGGAAACTTTATCAAACGCCCTGATGGGCTTTGGAAAGCGGAACACGTGGCACTTCCTACGGAAGCGGCGGCGGCTTCTTGGTTTACAGCCGTAAGAGAGCCGAATAACACTACGCCTTAATGGATGATTTGAAAAACTGAAAGGAGGTAAAGGGAGGCCCGCAGGGGCTTCCCTGTATTTATTATGAGCGCAATAAAAGACGGGCGTTTGCCGATCACCCTTGATAAAGAACGGCATTTGCTGTTTTCCCTTAATGTCATTGATGAAATGCAGGACAAATTCGGCGGCTTTGACAAGCTGGACGAAGTTTTACAGGGAAAAGACAGTATAAAAAATCTGCGCTGGCTTCTTACTCTTCTGCTTAATGAGGGAGCGGGAGCAGATGAACCGGAATTGACGGAAAAGGAAGTCGGAAAATTGATACATACAGGTAATTTCCTTGAAGTCAAAACAGCAATTTTCAAAGCGTTTTCCATCGGGAACAGCGGATCAGAAGAGCCGCCCGAAACCGAGCCGGAAGAAGCTGAAAATGATGAGGATGAAGAGGGAAAAAAAACACAGGCGGGCGAGGGAAAATAGACCTTGCCCGCCTGCTTTATATCGGCGTTACTTTATTACGCTGGCCGGAATGTGAAGTATGGAGGATGACACCTTATAAAATCCTTACACTTTTCAAAATTCACAAGGAATTCAATCCGGATAAATTTAAGCAAGATGCGCCGGAGGG
This sequence comes from Caproiciproducens galactitolivorans, assembly GCF_029266045.1. Classification (NCBI taxonomy): domain Bacteria; kingdom Bacillati; phylum Bacillota; class Clostridia; order Eubacteriales; family Acutalibacteraceae; genus Caproiciproducens; species Caproiciproducens galactitolivorans. The sequence goes on from NZ_JAJUFJ010000017.1 coordinate 12,373, forward strand.
CATGGATGATATTGATTATGCGTTAGGGGGGTTATAAGACATGGCAACCAAAGAAGATAATATAAAAACTAAACTTGCGCTTGAAGGCGAGAAGGAATATAAAGCCGCTTGCAGATCTATTAATACTTCCCTGCGCGAAATCGGTTCGGAAATGAAGCTTGTTTCGGCAGAGTTTGAGGGCAACGCAAAGAGTACAGAGGCTTTGACGGCAAAGCAGGAAGTATTAAAAAAGCAACTTGAAGAGCAAGCCAACAAGGTTAAAGCCGCAGAAGAAGCCTTGCGCAAGATGAAGGAAGGCGGGCTTGATGAAACTTCACCAGCGATCCAAAAAATGCAAACCAATTTGAACAACGCAAAAGCTGAAATGATACAGACTGAAAAACAGTTAAACAGCATATCGGATGAATTAAAAAAGTCTAAAGTAAATTGGGAAGCTGTGGGTTCAACATTAGGAACAGTTGCAAAAGGTTTTGGCGTAGCACTTAAAGCTTTAGGCGTGGCGGCGGGTGCGGCGGCCGGTGCGCTTACAAAATTGACCGTTGATGCCTCTAACTATGCAGATGATTTAATGACACAATCCACATATACAAGACAATCCACGGATGACCTGCAAAAATACGCCTATGCCTGCCGTTTCATTGATGCGGACATGGATACACTTACGAAAACCATGTCAAAAAACATTAAGTCAATGGATGCCGCCCGCGGCGGCACGGGGGCAACAGCGGAAGCCTATAAAAAACTGGGTATAAGCGTTACAAATGCGGATGGATCATTGAGGGACAGCAACGACGTATATTGGGAAGCTATAGATGCGCTGGGGAAAATCCCGAACGAAACCGAGCGTGACGCAATGGCAATGCAATTGTTCGGTAAATCGGCGCAGGAGCTTAATTCGGTTATAGAAGCGGGTTCGGGAGCATTCAAACAATTAGGTGACGAAGCGGAAAACGTGGGCGCGGTAATGAGCGGGGATCAGTTTAAACGCTTGGGCGAATTCAACGATAAGCTTCAAGTTCTTTCAGCGAGTGCAGAAGGCTTGAAAAATTCTGCTTCAATGATTGCCCTTCCTTTCCTTGATGTGCTGGCAACAGATGGCATTAAAATTTTAGGTGACTTTTCAAAGGGTATAAACGAAGCAAACGGTGATGTGGCGAAAATGGCCGATGTGGTAGGCAATGGGCTTGCTGATGTCGTGAACCTTATTTCTGAAAAATTGCCTGAATTTGTTGACATGGGCGTGCAAATGATTTCATCCCTTGTCGAAGGAATTATAAGAAACTTACCACAGATCATAGATGCCGCAGTAAAAATTATTTTAAGCCTTTGTAATGGCATACTTGAAATGTTACCTATGGTTATTGATGGGGCGGTGCAAATTATAGGAGGGCTTTTAAAAGGCATAGGACAGGCATTGCCACAGTTAATACCTAAGATTGTTGAAGTTATCGTTGCGATAGTTCAAACAATTATCAATAATATACCGATGCTGATTAATGCCGGATTACAAGTTATTATAGGGTTAGTACAAGGGGTTATCAATTCAATACCTGTTTTGGTAGCGGCTATACCGCAAATCATAACAAGCCTTGTAAATGCGGTGCTTGAAGGAATTCCGCAAATATATCAGGCGGGAATTGATCTTTTAACATCTTTGGTGAAGGCATTGCCGGAGATCATAGCGGCCATTGTTGAAGCTATACCGCAGATCATAAACGGGATTATAACCGCAGTAATAAATAGCATACCGCAGATCATACAGGCTGGAATTGATTTGCTGGTTGCGCTTATACAGGCATTGCCGCAGATTATCACAACCATTGTAAACGCCCTGCCGCAGATCATTACAGCGATATGCGACGCGCTCATAGGGAACATTGATAAAATCATCCTTGCGGGCGTTCAACTATTCGTCGCCTTAATTGAAAACCTGCCTACGATCATTATTGAAATCGTGAAGGCGGTTCCGCAGATCATAGAAGGCATAGTATCCGCATTCGATAGTCTAATGTACAAGATTGTGGAAATAGGCTTTAACCTTCTAAAAGGAATTTGGGAAGGTATCAGTGGCGCGGCTTCTTGGCTTTGGGATAAAATAACGGGCTTCTTTGGCGGGGTCGTGGACGGAATAAAAAACTTCTTGGGAATTCATTCACCGTCAACAGTATTTGCAGACATTGGCGACAACATGGCATTGGGCGTTGGTGAAGGGTTTAGCGGTTCGATGGACGGAGTTTCCGGAGATATGCAGGGCGCAATAGGCGGGGCTGGCAAAATTACAGCGGAAGAGGCTGTACGCGCTGTTAATGATGGGATCATAGCGAATATTTCAAAGCTGGATCAGGCGGTTACGGCCATTGTGGAGCGGATTGTAACAGGATTGACAACGCAAAATCAGCGGCTTAATTCTACAGGGCAGGACATGGATAAATATATAGCTTCCGGAATGGTAACGGGCGTTGTTCATATAACGGCAGTTATCCCACAATTAGTTCAATCCACAATAACCGCATTTATCGCCCAGCACCAGAATTTCATAAACGAAGGCGTTGACATTGATAAAAGCATAGCCTCCGGAATGATAAACGGAATACCTGAAATTACGTCGAAAGTTCCGCAGATAATACAGCCGGTTATAACGGCCTTACGTTCCTTTGTTTCGGACTTTACCGCCGCAGGTGAAGAAATGGTACGCGGCATTTGGCAGGGCTTTCAAAATATGTCCGGCTGGCTGGAAAGCAAAGTGCGCTCTATGATGCAACAGATCGTAGCCGCCGTTCGGGATGAAATGCAGATTGCTTCCCCGTCAAAGGTGTTCGCTGGAATTGGTGAATTCATGGCCGCGGGACTTTCGGAAGGATTTGCAAAGGAAATGCAGAGCGTTGAAAAGTCGATCCGGAAGGAGACAGCCGAAACTATACCTGAAAAGCCTTCAACATCCGGCAGAATAAACCGCAACGAGCGGGGCGGCGTGCAGGTAGTTCAAAACATTTACGCAAATGAAACCAGCTATGCAAAACAGCAACGCGAAGCGGCAAAGCAATTCAGAATGATTGCGCGGGAGGTTGGCATATGAGCGGGAAAATAGAAAAATTAACCTATGTAAACGAGCGCGGGGAAAGCATAACCTTTTCCCACGCTTCCGTTTATCATACAAACGAAGTGAATGGCCTTTCGGATGTCCGGAACGCCATATACAGCATTAACAGCATGGGGCAGGACGGAGATACCTATTTAGGCAACCGTATTGAAAGCAGAGAAATTGAGATCGTGGGAAGCATTAGAGAGCGGAACAAAGACAGGATGCGCGAATATCGCCGCAAGCTTACCCATATTATGAACCCGCAATATTCAGCAAAGTTGATCTATGAATACGGGGATTTCAAACGGTATATTGATTGCAAGGTTGACAACGCGCCTGTTTTTTCCCGCAAAGCAATCTTTCAAGACTTCACAATACAGCTTCTTTGCCTTAATCCATTTTGGAGAGAGGAAAACGAAATAAGGGAAGATATTGCAACATGGGTAGGCGGGCTGTCATTTCCTGTTCAAATACCGTCTACAGGCTGGGAAATAGGCTATAGACAACCTTCATTAATTGTCAACGTATATAACGGCGGCGACGTGAAGGCAGGAATACGCATTGATTTCCGCGCAATCGGAGAGGTTACAAACCCTTCCTTGTTGAATGTGGACACGCAGGAATTTATAAAGCTCAATATGACGATGGAAGCGGGCGACATATTAACAGTATCCACAGGGTATGGCGAAAAAAGCGTTACATTAAAGCGGGGCGGGCAGATAATAGATGCATTCCGCTATTTGGATGTGGATAGTTCGTATTTACAATTGGAAGTTGGGGATAACCTGTTCAGATATTCAGCAGATAACAACCTTGAAAATTTGGAAGTGTCCATATATCACAACAACTTCTATTTGGGGGTGTGATTTATGGAATTATATGTTTATGATAGTGAAATGACCTTGCAGGGAGTTGTTGAAAAAATAACTTCCCTTATATGGACGCGCCGTTATTGGAGTTGCGGCGAATTCAAGTTGCTTGTGCCATTCACAGAGCAACACAGCCGCCTTCTTGTCAAAAAAATGCTGATTATGAAGCGGGGCGACAATGAAGCGGGCGAAATCCGGTACGTGAATATAAAAAAGAATTCGCAAGGGCTTGAAGAAATAGAAGTGCAGGGGAAATTTATAACAAGCTGGATCGGAAAGCGCATTGTGCGAAATCAAATAATCACGACGGACAATACACAGAACATTCTATATAGAATTGTGTCCGAAAATATCACAAACCCGAGCGAACCGGAACGGGCGATCCCGAATGTCCATATTGCTAATGATCCGGATACAGGGAGCGGGAATATAGACTATGTTTCCGAGCCTTTTATAAATGCTTTGCTGGCCTGCGAAACAGCGGCAAAAGCGGCAAAGCTGGGATATAAAATATATACAGACGTTAAAACCAAACAGCATTATTTCAGCGTTTACGAAGGCCGCGATTTGACAGCAGATCAGACAGAAAACCCGCCTTGTGTGTTTTCACAGGAATTTGACAATATTGTAGAACAGGAATATACAAACAGCATTGAAAATTATAAAACAACCGCTTATGTGGGCGGTGAAGAAATAGAAGGCGTTGCCCGCAAGGTTGCAATTTCCGGAAGTACGGCGGCGGGACTGGATCGGGACGAAGTGTTCGTGAATGCCACAGACATTAAACAATCATATGAGGAAAACGAAGTACAAGTGACGCTTACCGATCAAGAATATTTATCCTTACTTGCCGCCCGTGGTGCGTCTGAATTGGAACAGTATGCGGAAACATTGAGCTTTTCAAGCAATATCAACACCCACGGGAATTTAAAGTATAAGGAAGATTATGATTTAGGGGATCGCGTAACCTGTATCAATAAACGCTGGGGTATAAAAATCAATGTGCGGATCACGGAGATAGCCGAAACGTACCAACAAAACATTGAAGAGATTGATATAATATTCGGTGAAAGCCTGCCCGCCCTCATTGATAAAATAAGAAAGTTAAGGTGATAACATGCAGAAATCAAGCTTTTTTAATTCGGTGAGCGGTGACAGAATATATAAGGCCGAGGAATGGGCAGAATATTTTGCGTCGTTCATTGGTAACGGGATATTCCCCGTTCCATCTTCCGGCCTGCAAGTGGTGGCAGGTGACGGAATGACAGTAACCGTAAACACGGGCAAAGCATGGATAAACGGTTACTTTTATTACAACACGTCAAGTCTTTCCGTGCCGCTGGCGACAGCAGACGGCGTATTAAAGCGGATTGATAGAATTGTTGTGCGTTGGGATTTGACAAACCGTACAATAAGTATTGCGGTTAAATCTTCCGCGCCATCCGCTTCCCCTACTGCACCAGCATTACAAAGGGATGCGGACGCATACGAATTATGCCTTGCCGACGTGCTTGTAAACGCTGGTGTTACATCAATATCACAGGCAAACATAACAGATCAGCGGCTTAATACAAGCCTTTGCGGGGTTGCCGCCGGAATAATAACGCAAATTGACACGACCGCTTTCAACGCCCAGCTTCAAGCATGGTTTGATGATTACAAGGATTTCAGCGTTGACGAATTCAACGAGCTTGTTTCATATCTGGATTCCTTAAAATTGCAGGGCGACGCACAATATAACGCCCTTCAAACCTACATGAACGCCTTTAAAATCAGCGCGGAAAATGATTTCAATTCATGGTTTGCTTCCCTGCAAAACGTTCTTGACGGGGATACAGCAGGGCATTTGCTGAACCTTATAACAAACCTTACGGAGCGGGTGGGGCTACTTGAAGCAGTAATATTCAATGACATTAATACAAACCCGTTCTTAATACAGTTTGACGATCTCGAAGGGGTGACAGCAACAGGAGTATGGAATGCAACACTTCAAAGGATAGAATGTTAAAGCGTTTTGCTTGCACTAAAGCGGAATTATCGTGTATTATCGGCAACCTGTTCACAGAGCTTGATTTATCCTGCGAGAATTGCGGGGTGGATCGTGTGGCAATCTACGGCACAACATATTCAGGCAACACGGGAACATTGATTATTACGGAAGTGGGCTTTGACTTTGAAGGATGCGCCGTGGATGTGGCGGCAATAGAACACATCAAGAAAGGACGGTGCATCAATGCAAAAACCAAACAGGGATCAGAAAGAGCCTTCCGAATTCAATGTAATTGTGAAGGCAAAAGACCTTGTGAAACACAGCTTCACCATAACGAGCAATACGACAAAGTTTCCGAAGAAATTTCGTTTTACACTGGTGAACCGGATACAGGATAAAGCGGTTGAAATTTACCAATGTGCAATTGAGGCTAACGAATTGGATTTGAGGATCGAAGAGGATCACAGAGAACGGCAGAAGCTTCAAGCAAAAGCATTAACCTATTGCAAGGAGCTTCTATTTTTCATAGAGCTTTCGCACGAAATGGGCTTCATATCCTCCGGAAGTTGTGAATATTGGTCAAAATTGGCCGTAGAGGTTAAAGCCATGATTGCCGCATGGAAAAAGCGGGATAAAGCGAGAGCATGAAAACCGTTTGGGGTATGCCTTGTCGTGTCGAACGCCAACAACGTGCGCAACGTCAATTCCGATGGCACGCTGAACAACAACAACGCGTACAACGGTAACAATGGCGTTCGCCCGCTCTGATGGAAATTGCGATTGAGTAAGCGTAAAGGCTGAAAACAGAAAACCATCATCAAAGGAAGGTGTATCCCTTCCCCGCCGCCTGCGGTTGGGATAAATACAAGATTGCTGATGCCGCCGCATTGCAGGGCAAGGCGAAGGCTACAAACGGCAAGGAGTTTTTATAATGCAAGAATATGAAAAGGTATATAAGTTTGAAAACCTGTACAGCGCATACCGGAAGGCACGGCGCGGGAAAAGGTGGAAGGAAGCGGCGGCAAAGTTTGAAGTTAACCTATTGGAAGCCATAAACCTGTTAAGTTGGCAGTTACAAACAAAAACCTATAGGCTTTCACCGTACAATATTTTCAAGGTATATGAGCCAAAAGAGCGGCTTGTAATGAGCAATAGTTATAAAGACAAGGTTATACAGCATTCCCTTTGCGATAACGTACTTGAACAAGCGTTCACACGCAGTTTCATTACAGACAATTACGCTTCACAGAAGGACAAGGGGACGCATTACGGGCTTAGCAGGCTGGAAGGCTTTATGCGGAAGTTTTATCGCAAGAATGGAGTTGACGGCTGGGTATTGAAGTGTGATATATCTAAATACTTCTATTCAGTAAAGCACGACGCGTTAAAACTCTTAATCCGCAAATATATTTATGATCCTGATGTGCTTTGGCTGGTTGATATGATAATTGACAGCACCGAAGGAAATATAGGAATTCCAATAGGCAATCAATCTTCACAACTTTTCGCCCTCCTTTACCTTAATGGGATGGATCATTATATCAAAGAAAAATTAGGCATTAAATACTATGGCCGATATATGGATGATTTTTATTTAATCCATGAGGATAAAGAATATTTGCGCCATTGCTGGAAGGAGATAGAAAACCATGTAAATAATTTAGGACTTACACTTAATCAGAAAACGAATATCTATCCGCTTAAAAACGGCATTGATTTCTTGGGCTTTCATACATACTTAACAGACAGCGGCGCGGTGATCCGAAAGGTACGCAGACAATCAAAGAACAATGTGCGCCGGAAATTAAAGAAAATGCGGCATTTGGTGAATGAAGGCCGGATAACATTTGAAACGGTGCAACAATCATATCAAAGCTGGCGCGGCCATGCGGAAAAAGGCAATTGCTATCACCTGATCCGCAGGATGGATATTTACCATGCACAATTATTCAAAAAGGAAGGTGATCGAGGATGCCAAAAGCATTAAGCACTTTAGTAGTGGGAAACAAGGTTGAAATTCCGGTAAATGCAGCTTATCAATCGCGGTTCGGAAGCAAGATTGTTTTCAAAGTCGCTGACAAAAACCATTCCGGCTATCCTGCAAATTCCGTTACGCTTATAACGGATAAAATCATTCAATTGATGTGTTCGGACGCAAAAGAAGCAAGTAACCCGAATACAGATCGGCAGAGCTACGGCAACAACAGGCATATTCATTCAAACTTATTGCAATGGCTGAACAGCAATGCCGCCGCTGGCGCGTGGTATTCTGCGAAACATGCTTATGATGCGCCACCAAACAATGCGAACGTAAACAGCGGTTGGAACGATTATGACACCTGGGCGGGATTTTTGGCAATGCTTCCGGCGCAGTTTGTGGCCGCGCTCATGGATACAACGCTTACGGTAGTTAAAAATACTGTGACGGATGGCGGGAGCTATGAAACCTTTACAGCAAAAATGTTTCTTCCATCCACAACCGAAGTAGGTTTAGCGAACGAAAACGGAATTGCTGAAGGTGTAAAATTAGCTTTGTTTTCAGACAATACAAGCCGCCTTGCTTATCCTACAGCGCAGGCGGTGAGCAATTCGGAATATACAAATGCAAGCCTTAATACCTCTTCTGCGTGGTATTGGTGGTTAAGAACGCCTTACGTGTCGTACGCCGACTACGTGCGCTACGTCTATTCCGGTGGCACGCTGAACTACATCAGCGCGTACGACGGTTACGTTGGCGTTCGCCCGCTTTGTAATCTGTCATCTGATATCTTGGTATCTGATAATGTCAATGCCGATGGCAATTATGAAATTATCTGGAACACAGCACCGAGCGCACCCGCAGGAATTACAGTTCCGGCCACAATTTACGACAGGCAGAATATTAATATTTCATGGGGAGCTTCAACTGATCCGGACAATGACGCAATAACATATACCCTTGAACGCTCCGTGAACAGCGGAAGCTATACGCAGGTGACAACAACCGCAGGACTTACATTCAGCGAAGCGGTACAAACATCATGGAATACCATACGTTACCGCGTGAAGGCGACGGACACATACAACAATTCAAGTGCCTATATTACATCGGATATGGTGGCCGTGATCCACAACCAGCCGCCCGTAATATCCGGAAATAACGGCGATTTAGGAGTAAAGGCCGCAGATTTTAACTATCAATACTCTGTAACCGATCCGGATAATGATATTGTAACGGTGGTTGAAAAGCTGAACGGAACGACGATTAAAACCCATACCGTGACGCTGGGGCAACAATATTCAATGTCGGTTTCCGGAAACAACTTCCTTGCCCTGCCTAACGGCCAACATACACTAACAGTGACAGCTACAGACAGCGCAAATAATTCATCCACGCGCACAATGACATTTACAAAGCAGGTTAGCGGCCTTACAATTCAGTTTTCCGAGCCTTTAGAGGCAACAACACAGCCAAAGAGGGTAAATATATCAGTTACACGGGAAATTCCAGCAGGGGCAACATTCAAGGTTGAGGCCACAAATAACCCGTTTGATCCTTCCCCTGCGTGGGAGGATTGCACAAATGCAGTATTGCAGGGCGTAGCGCATGTATTTGAAAATACAGTGAATGCCGCTGTACAATATGGCCTTAATATCCGCGTAACAGTTAACCGCGGCGCGGCTATTGGCACGTGCTGGGTATCTGGAATAGGGGGGAATTTTGAATGAGCATAATTCATAAGAAGGAAAACCCGAACAGCAATGCAGGGCTTGAAAATGAGATTAAAAATATTAAGGCGGCGGGCGAAAGCACCGCCGCTTTGCTATCCATGACATTCAAAGCGCAGATTACGGCAGACAGAAAAACAGGGGCAAAAGTAATTACGGATGAAATGATCCTAAAATCAGCGGAAATTGTTGAGTATCCCGAATTCGAGGACAACCACGCTTACACGGTAGGCGAAATCATAAAAAAGGGTAATCTTCTCTTTGAAGTAATTGCCGCACATACTTCAAACGCCGCCGCTTATCCGGTTGAAACAACATTCGCTTATTATCGGCAAATTGAGCTTACCCATACCGGAACAAAAGATGATCCAATTCCATATCCGGAAACTGCGGGCGTGCTTGTGGCCGTGGTTAACGGAAAGTATTACAGCTATAAAGGAAAAGTATATTTGGCAAAATCCGATTTGCCTAATTGTGTATGGCCGCCTGATACGGCGGGTATGTGGCAATGGGAAAAAGTTAAATAAAGGCGGGTGAAATGATGAATACACAAGTTTTTACAATCATAATTTCCGTGCTGGGTGTGGGTGGGATCATAAGCGGCGTTATCCTGCGGAAAATTGATAGGATGGAAAAAAAGCAGGATAAGCGCGACGATGCCCGCGCAAAAGAAAGCGTTTTGATCGTGCGAGGGCTTCAAGCGGTGGGACACCTTGCGGAAGCAACGGCAATTGCTCAAAAGAACGGGCATACAAACGGAGAGATGGAAACGGCGTTCAAATATTATCGGGAATATACCGACGACATGAACGCCTTTTTGTTGGAACAAAATGCCGCCCGAAATCACGGGCTATAAGGGGGCTTTTATAATGGCATTTTTAATACCCGATAAGACTATAACCGCCGCTGTGGGAGGCGGCACAATTGTTATTAAGCAGAAGATCACGCCGGACAGCGCAAGGGCTACAAAGTATATATGTTCCTATGTGAAAAAAGGTGATCCGGTTAAACCATGCGCAAAGTTGGCAGGCGGTACGGGTAAACCGAAGGGAATTACCGTACATAATACGGATGAAATCACAGCGGCAAGCGGAACAACACCAGCGGAGCAATACGCCCGTGCAACATGGCCTAATCAAAATATGGGCGGTATAGCCGTTCATTTTTGGGTTTGGCATAATGACATTTGGCAACAGCTTTCAGAGGATGAAAGAGGCTGGCACGCCGCAGACGGAAGCACGCGCCGCAGTTCACAGCGGGCGGGTGAAACCATAGGTGGAAACCTTGATACCATTTCTATTGAGTGCATCGGCGCGGATGCTGAAAGCGAGGACACAACCGCGAAGCTGGTTGCATACCTGCTTCAAAAGCATGGGCTTTCACCGGAAACGGATGTTTATACGCATAATTATTTCATGGGATTGCCTAACAAGATTGTAAACGGAGTAAGTAAAAATTGCCCGTTATACATTCTTCCGCACTGGGGCGCATTCATGGAAACCGTAAAGAAATATTACGCAGGGTTTAACAAGGTAAACACCAGCGGTTACACAGCCATTGCAGGGACAACAGCGGCTACAGCGGCACAAATGCGCGCTTACCTGCTGTTAAAGAACCCGCAGGCCGCAGGGTTTGCCGCAAACCTTCCGGAAATCTATATTGAAGAGGCCGCCGCGGAAGGCATACGCGCGGATGTGGCCTTTGCTCAATCCTGCCTGGAAACGGGTAATTTTAAATTTGGCGGGGATGTAAAGCCGGAGCAAAACAACTTTGCAGGGATCGGCGCAACTGGCGGCGGTGTGGCCGGAAATAAGTTTACAACGCCGCGGGAAGGTGTACGCGCTCAAATTCAGCATTTAAAGGCTTATGCTAACGCCGAACCGCTAAAAGGTGAATGTGTCGATCCACGGTTTAAATATGTTACCCGCGCGTCCGCTCCTTATGTGGAATGGCTGGGAATACCGGAAAACCCAAACGGTAAAGGCTGGGCTTCCGGTGCAGGCTATGGCGGGAAAATTCTTGCTATACTGGCCGCTATTCTGAACACAAAAGCGGGACAGGAGCAAATAAAACCATCCGCACCAGTGGAAACAATCAAAGTAGGAAGCACCGTAAAACTGAAACAGGGCGCAAAGACATATACAGGCGGTACGCTTGCTTCCTTTGTTTATGCCCGAAACCATATTGTTAAAGAAATCAATGGTGATCGGGCTGTGATAACATACGGCGGCGTTGTAGTAGCCGCTGTCAAACTGGCCGATCTAACGCTTATTAAAGCGTAGACGAATAAATAAAGTAACGGAGGTATTAATCAATGGGAAACATCAATATTATTCTTCTGATTATCGCTATCGTGGCCGTAGTATTTGCCATGATAACAATCCTTATTCCATATCTTATAAAAAAAGGCGTGAATATATCGGGTGCATTATCAACTACAAACACCGCGCTTAATACCGCGGATATGGTGGTTGACAGCCTGCAAGGTATATTCCCCGACATACCAGCCTTTGCCCTGATTGATAAAATTATAGGCTGGGCGAAGAAGGGCGCGGAAGCCGCGGAACAGCTTTATAAAACAAGTAAAATTACAGAAGATCGGCGAAAGGAAGAGGCCGCAAAGCTTGTATATGAATTTATCAATATGGCCGGAATAGAGCTTAACGACGATATGAAAAAGATCGTAGATGGTTGCATTGAAGCGGCTGTATTCGCTTTACCCAAAACACATACGGAAGGGAATGCCGCAGGAAGCGCGGCGAATGAAACGGCATAATGCCATTCCTGCCGCCGTGCGTTTTGCTCCTTTCCGCATGGCGGTTTAATGGGCGGCGGGTTATTCGCCCGCCAATAACAACAATGCCCCGCCTTTCACTTTTGCGGATCGCGGGGCTTATCTTTAAAGAACGGAGGAAAGCATATGAGTACGTCAGCAGTAAAGAAAAAAACGGGAGCGGGAACAGCAAAAAAGATAGATAAAAAGCCCGCAGAGCCTAAAAAAGAAAAACAGGTACAGAAACAAACCGCAACAGCCGCGGGAAGCTGGGAGGTTGCCCGCGAATTGAAAGTAACAAAGCCGCTTATGAAAGGCGACGATGTAAAAGCCTTGCAAACCGCGCTTATTGCACGGGGTTTCCATTGTGGCATAGGTGGCGCAAGCGGCATTTACGAAAAAAACACGGCACTTGCTGTCAGACATTTTCAATCTATGAATAGGCTAATCGTTGACGGGAAGGCCGGAAAGTTCACCGTTACCGCATTGGGCGGCATATGGAAAGAATAAGACAGTTTCAAGCCTGCCGCCGTTTCCTCCTTGCGGCAAGCAGGCATTTTAATTGAATGTGCGGCCATATATAAAGGCACGCACAAAACAAAGCCCCTGTGCTGGCCTGTCATGGCTTGCATGGGGGCTTTGTTTTCGTTTATTCATCTTTTGAAGATACAGCCGAATAAACCATTGATGAATATGAATTGTAGGGGTTTGCATCCTAAATGCTTTGCTCCACCATCAATTTAGGTGAATATAGATGCCATGCGGTCAAAGCCGCATGGCATCCGCCTTTTCAGGGGTTTTTACCCTCAATTTTTTGCCCCTCAGTTTCATAGATGACATTAGGCTTTTTTGAAATGCTGGAGGGATTCGAACCCACGTATACAACTTAATATGGATTTTTTTGCTAAAAAGCGGGAGTATTTTCTAGCGAAGATACCCCGCATTTTTTATGCCCTTTTTAGGGATTCACATCGAACGAATGGAGGAAGTCAAAATGACAAGCGAAACAATGCGTATCTTTTTCCCTCTGAAGATTCTGCTGCCTCAGTATGATCGCATGGAGGATAAGTGGGAGTATATCTCGCCCAGGGAGGCAGTTGCATATGAGGATCAAATCTTCGCCGCCATTGCAAAAGAGAACCGGCTCTTTAAAAACGACCGTGGCCTTGCCGAGTACATCCATGACAAATCTCTCAATAAAAAGGTGTATAGCCTGTACCCGTCAGTGGAAATCGTCGACGGTGAGCTGTGGGGTGTCATGACTGCAGGACTGACAGAAGCTCTTTCCGGAGAGGAAACAGCCGAGCTTCTGGATTATGTGGTCGGACAAAATGCGGATGGCTACGGCGAATTTCTGAAGCAGCGTCCCGTCAAAACGCCGGACGGCGAGATCTACGTCAGCTTCTGGAATTACAAAAACTACTTTCTCAAGCTTGAGCAGGAGATGAAAAGCTGCTGCCCGACCTCGGAAACATAGGCCCGGTGATGGGATGAACGAAAAATGAACGGACAAATTGCGCTCTTCGGTTTCTCTTGAAGCTGAAGAGCGCTTTTTTTATCGCGGCAGATTGCTGTGAGCCATACAATTAAATAAAAGAACGGGAAGGCGTTGTCTTGAAAAAAAGACAGCGCCTTTTTTGTTTTATCCGAGAAAGGAGCTGAACCATGAAGCATGATGTAACACCGGAAGAAAAAACAGGAGCCGGAGAAAACGCTCCTCCTGCAAAGTATTCCCTGCCTCTGCCTGAAGATACCGCCCGCTGCGCCAGCTGCCCTTATCCCGGCGTCGGCTTTATCTGCTGGAGTCCTGACGGCTCCTGCATGAGGACCGACGCTGAGAGATTCAGCCGCAGGAGCAAAGGGAGGTGATCTATTGAACAGCATCATCAGCTGGGTGGGCGGCAAAAAGGCACTGCGGGACATGATCTATCAGCGTATGCCGAAGGAATTCGGGCGGTACATTGAGGTCTTCGGCGGCGGAGGCTGGGTGCTGTTCGGACGGCCTCCGGACGCCGCTATGGAGGTCTACAACGATTTTAATTCAGATCTGGCAAATCTGTTCCGCTGTGTCCGTGACCGTCCCTTTGCTCTTCTCAAGGAGCTGAACTTCTTTCCATTGAACGGGCGGGACGAATTCAATGTCCTGAAAAAATATCTGGAGAAGGAGGAATTCACAAATGAGTATCTCCAAGAGGAACTGGATATCGCACAAAGGGTTCTCAGCGAACCGCAGTATGAAGAAATCAGGCCCATCCTCATAGAAAACGCACAGATGAACGACGTGAAGCGCGCCGCCGCATTTTACAGGCTCATCCGCTTAAGCTACGGAAGCGGCTGTACCAGCTATGGGTGCCAGCCCTTCGATATCCGGAAAACCTTTCACCTTCTCTGGCAGGGCAGCCGGAGGCTCAAGGACACAATCATTGAGAACAAGGACTTCGAGGCTTTGATCTGCCAGTATGACAGGGACAACGCCTTTTTTTACTGCGATCCCCCGTACTTCGA
>NZ_JAJUFJ010000028.1:0-1386 GCF_029266045.1 Caproiciproducens galactitolivorans
ACACATACCCCTCGCACATATCCATGGTCAGGTTGTAGATGACCGAATTCTGCGGGGTGATTTCGTATTGCGGATTCAGCAGCAGTTCATCCCTTGTTTTGGCAAGCAGTTCTTTGGCCGCGGCGAAATTTCCTTGCAAAAGATGAAGGCGCATCATGGTAAAATTCGCGCAGATGATGATTCCTATCTGAAAGAGGGTTTTTCCTTTGAATATGGCCTTTCGGGCAAACAGCCCGGCGTTTTCCGCATCGCCCGTTTCCAGCGCATATTCGGCCCGGGCAAGCTCCCCGCAGCCGGTTCCGCAGCCGTCAAAAACACTTGGCGGGAACCCTTTTTCAATGCATTCAACCGTCTTTTGCAATTCGCCCGGCTGGCGGTAATACGCATATATGAAATGCGGAAGCCCGAAGGTGAATTCGTTATGGCGGAAAACCAGATGCGAAACGCCCCCGTTTAAAAGCCTGTCCGCTTTTAAGGATATCTCCACCATTTTAGGAGCATCGTTGAAGGCGCGGAAGATGCCGATGACTTCAATTTCCCCCAGGATCCTGTTCCGGAGAGCCTCAGGCACATCGGCAGCATCGGAATAATGCGCCTTCAGCACGGCGTTATTTTCTCGCACTCTTTTAAGGCCGCCTCGTTGCCGCTGAGGACAAAGCTGAAGGCTATGCGCAATATGGGAAAAGGATACTTCACATAGGTTTCCGGAGGAAGATCCTCATACACGACGCGCAGAAGGCCAACCCCGATGAAGTAGCTTATTTCCAGCCTTTGAATGGCATTCAGACGGTCAAGTAGCTCCTCAATCCGACCTGCACGGTGATAATAATCGAAAGCGGAGATGATCTCGCCATGCTCCAGATACCACCTTCCGGCGCGGAGGCAAACCGGACGGAGATCACGGCCGCATGCGGCGGAATTTTCCCTTAAAAAGTCCAGCAAAACGTTGTGCAGCTTGTATATGCCGGTCTGCCCGTCGAATTCGATAAATGCGTTCTGTCCGACAAGCCGGGCGAGTATATGTGGAGTTTCCGGATTCCCCGTAACCGTTACGGCCAGATCCATCGTGAAGCAGTCAAGAACCGAAAGGTCCAGCAGAACTTCTTTTGTTTTTGGATCAAGCGAAGCATACAGCTTTTCTCCGACAAGCTGGCTGATGGTGGAGATTCCCGTCACCGGCAGACCTTGTTTTATGCCCAATAATATCAGATAAATCGCGCTGATCCATCCGCGCGTATACTGATATATTTCCTTCAGATTCTCCGGCGGATTTGCAAAACCCATAAAGGCGAAATAATCGCGAACCTCCTGTCGGGTAAGGGCAAGCGTTTCGGTATCTATGTAGCAGCACAGGCCTTTCGACAGCAGATTGATATGATTCAATCT